>JABDAL010000041.1 GCA_013289165.1 Bacteroidota bacterium | reverse complement strand
GAAAGCGATAGGTATTATACCATCCCGTTATGCTTCTACCCGTTTCCCGGGCAAGCCATTAGTTGATATTAAAGGCAAGACCATGATAAGAAGGGTATATGAACAGGCAAACAGTTGCCCGGTATTGTCAGGTGTTTTTGTGGCTACCGATGACCAACGAATTGCAGATGAAGTTGTAAGTTTTGGTGGAAATGTGATTCTTACATCTTCTCATCACCTAAGCGGTACTGATAGATGCTTTGAAGCGTTGGAGAAATTGGGGAAGGATAAATACGATGTGGTAGTAAATATACAGGGCGACGAACCATTCATCCATCCCGAACAAATCAGCAAAGTGGTAAATATATTTAACAAAAATAGAGATACAGAAATCTCAACCTTGGCTCATATAGCCGATGATAAAGATTTGACCAATCCATCATTAGTGAAGATTGTAAGAAATATAAGCGGAGAGGCTCTTTATTTTAGCCGCTCGCCAATACCTTTCATACGTGGTGCAGGAAGTGAGGACCATGTGAAATTATATTCCTTTTTAAAACATATTGGCATATATGCCTATCGTTCCGATATATTGGAAAAGATTGTAAAACTTCCTCCTTCTTCTTTAGAAAAAGCAGAATCATTGGAACAATTGCGCTGGCTTGAGAACGGGTATTCCATTATAGTTGAAATAACCGATAAGGAGTCTTTCCCTGTTGATATGCCGGAGGATTTAAAAAGGTGGGCATGATTCCTTAGTCCATCCTGTGCAATACAGTAATCTCTAAAGTTTGTACGAACTCTCCTTTTTCGTCAGTAAATTCGTATCGCCAGGTAACTACGCAATGTTTTTTTTCTTCGTTGGGCTTGAAGAAGACAATAATTGTTTTCCCTTTTATGGGTTGGTTAGCATAAACAGGTTTGAGGAATTTCCAATTGTTTATTTCGAGTCCGCAAATAATGGTATTCCCAAACATTTTAACCCAACTACGGGTATGAAACGTGTTTAAAATTTGCGAACCGCTAGCTACAAAACCTTTAAATACACTTTTAAAAGCAGCTTCTTTATTTATGTGAAACTCCAGCGGATCGTTAAGTTTAGCATAATCAATAATATCCTGTTCAGACAATGTTACAGTGCCAAGGTCAAAAGATTTGTGTAAAGAGAAGTCTTTAAAAGAATATTTTTCCATAACATATTTTATTCAGTCCCCAGCCCCTAAAGGGAACAGAAACTACCCAATCTGCTCCTTTTTGCTGGTTGCAAACTTGTACAAGGTATACGAAAGAATCATAAAAAATACAAGCCCTAGTATATCACCCATGCTGGTATACCAATTGCCCAAAGCATTCCCTGTGCGGTTATTAAGCCAGTCGATTACAGAAATAGGTTTGCCATCGGGCCCTGTTCCGGCTCCTATTCCTAAAAGAACAGCAATAATAATTCCTGTTATGGCACCACCCGCTATCAATCCGGAACTGAATAATGCACCCGGCCCAATATCTGATTCTGCTTCTTTGCTTTTATTTTTCCTATCTGCAATCCACTTTACAACTCCACCAATAAATATAGGCGTAGTAGTATAAAGAGGGAGATAAGCACCTACCGCAAAGGCCAATGAACTTACCCCGCAAAGCTCTACCACAAGTGAAATACCCATGCCTGTAAGTACCAATCCCCAAGGGAGATTATGGCTTAATAAACCTTTAATAACAGTGGCCATTAATATAGCTTGCGGAGCAGGCAATGAATTAGGATGTTCGGGTGTAGCAGGCCCTACTCCAATATTATGTTCGAGAAGAGTGAGCGTGAACCCGACAGCCAGGGTAGATACTACTACTCCTATGATAAATCCTAATTGTTGTTTAAGCGGAGTGGCTCCTACCAGGTATCCTGTTTTTAAATCTTGCGAAGTAGCTCCTGCATTGGCAGATGCAATGCAAACAATAGATGCCACCACAAGAGCTATGGGCTGATATGCATCGCCTGTCCAGCCGATACCCACAAAAATAAGACATGTGGCCATGAGAGTAGCAATCGTCATTCCTGAAATGGGATTTGAAGAGGAACCTATTAATCCCACAATACGGGAAGATACAGTAACAAAAAAGAAACCAAACACAACTATCATGATTGCTGAAAGCAGATTGGTAGGTACATTAGGCAACACTGCAATAAACACAACAAGTACAAGGCTTCCTAATAACACATATATAAGAGGCATATCTTTTTCGGTGCGCTTTTTTTCTACAGTCTTATCCATGCGGCTTTCCTTCAGATCTTTGAAAGAATCTTTAAAAGCACTTATAATGGTGGGTAATGTTTTTATCAGAGTCATTAAGCCACCGAATGTAACTGCGCCTGCTCCTATATAACGTATGTAATGACCCCAGATATCCTGTGCGCTCATGGTAGAAATAAGCTGTGTAGTTTCGGGCGGAAATGCTGCAGCGAGTCCATTGCCAAGCATGGTAAAAAGCGGTATGAGGACGAACCACGACAATACTCCTCCGGCCACCATTACGCCTGCAATACGGGGACCGATAATGTAACCTACACCGAGTAATTCGGGCACTACATCAGCGCTTATAGTTGCATTAGGCAAACTGGAATTTCTTCCCAACGCGTATGTGGGATATTCTTTCCACAGCGCAAAAATGGACATGAATATTTTATAAAGAAATGCTAATACAATGCCATAATAAACCTTTTGAGCCAGTTTACCACCCTTTTCACCAACTACTAATACGTCAGCGCAGGCAGTACCTTCCGGATAAGGCAAGTTACCATGCTCTTTCACAATGAGCGAACGCCTCAGAGGAACCATAAACAGTACGCCTAAAATTCCACCTGCAAGCGCCAACACAAATATTTGCAGGTAATGAAAATACTCTTTACCGCCTGCCAGGAATAATAGCGCCGGTACGGTAAATACAACACCAGAAGCAACCGACTCGCCTGCTGAACCAATAGTTTGTACAATATTACTTTCCAGGATGGTGGCTTTACCTAATTTTTTAAATATTGAAATGGCCAAAACAGCAATAGGTATAGATGCACTAACGGTCAGCCCCACCTTTAGTCCGAGGTATACGGAGGCCGCCCCGAAAATAATCCCGAAAATGGCTCCGAGTATAATAGCCCGTAAAGTAAATTCAGGAATAAAATCACTTGCCGAAATAAATGGTTTAAATTGTTTTTCTTCTTCCATAGGAATTAATTTTCGGTACAGGTTACGAAAATAGAGATTTCGGTGAAATAATAGCCATTATTTGGCAGGACTTTTGTATCTTTGTATAGATTCTGAATTACAGGGGAATGATAGAAGTTTACATATGTTGTTAGTATAATGTATTTTTGTATTTGTTAATGAGGGATACCTGCCTTTATTACAAGCCCCTATGAATTTCCACAATCTTTCACAAATAGCAATCGTTTTTCTTCTGAGTGCCGTTAAATTTGGGTTCGGAGGAGTGCCGTTGGCAGTAATGGTGGCTAAATTTCCGTTTTTTAAAGCCATCACTATCACTACTGCGGGGGCTGTTGCAGGGGCTATTTTATTTGCCAATATAAGTGAGTGGGTACTGGATAAATGGCATAAATATCGTAGCAAATATTTTCCTTACCGTGAACGCAAACACATTCCTGAAAGTAAATTGACCAAAAAAATCCGGGAAAAATGGGGATTGTACGGATTGGTATTTTTTACCCCATTTATTTTATCCATACCCATAGGTACATTGCTTTCAGTTCATTTCTATCACGATAAGCACAAGATCATATCTTATATGATAGTTTCTATAGTTGCCTGGGATTTTTTCTTTTATTATTTTTATAATTATTTCTATCCTTTGGTAACAAGCTATTTACATCATATAAGATAGATGCAGGAGATAGTTTCGCTCGTCCGGGATAATTTTTCTCAACTACTGAACCTGGCTCTTAATTCAGGTAAAGCGATACTGGAAGTATATCAAACAGCATTTAGCGTGGAGATGAAGGAAGACCATTCCCCGCTTACATTAGCAGATAAGCGTTCCCATGAAATCCTTTATACTGGACTAAGTCAACTAGGGAACCTGCCCGTACTAAGCGAGGAAATGAAGCAGGTTTCTTACGAAGAAAGAAAAGGATGGAGACAGTTTTGGCTGGTTGACCCCTTAGACGGTACAAAAGAATTCATAAAGCGCAACGGCGAGTTTACGGTTAACATAGCTTTGATTGATGACACAGAACCCATTTTCGGGTTGATATATGTGCCTGTTAGCGGAAAGTTTTATTATGGACTAAAGGGACATGGTTCATATGTTTTCTCACTTTCAGATTCAAAAGTAATTCCAGGTAGTTTCAATGATATTATTCCTCTAAGCAGAAGGCTCCCTATCGAACATACATCTGCGGGGCAATACATCATTGTGGCAAGCCGCTCGCACTTGTCACCGAAAACGGAGGCTTACATTAATGAAGCAAAAAGAAAACACCCGGTTGTGAATATTGTCTCGGCTGGGAGCTCATTAAAGTTTTGCCTTGTTGCTGAGGGTAGAGCAGATGCTTATCCCCGTTTTGCTCCAACCATGGAATGGGATACTGCCGCAGGACAAATTATAGTGGTGGAATCAGGCAAAAAACTGGTTCGTTGCGATACTATGGAGACTCTTAGTTATAATAAACCTGATTTGTTGAACCCTGATTTTTTGGTCTATTAATGCATAAATGGCTCAGTTTCGCTTATTCTCAGTAATATTGTACAAATTTATTAAACCGATTGCATGGCAAAAACAGCACTTATTACAGGTGTTACAGGACAGGATGGTGCATACCTCGCTGAGTTTCTATTAAAAAAGGGATATACGGTTCATGGCGTAAAACGCAGGAGTTCTCTTTTTAATACTCATCGTATTGACCACTTATACAAAGACGTTCATGAAGGGAAATCCGATTTTTCTCTTCATTATGGAGATTTGACTGATTCTACCAACCTTATTCGCATAGTGCAGGAGGTAAAGCCCGATGAAATATATAACCTTGCTGCGCAGTCGCATGTGAAGGTATCATTTGAAACTCCTGAGTATACAGCTAATGCCGATGCCGTGGGAACACTGCGCCTGCTGGAAGCCATTAGGATTTTAAAACTTGAAGAGAAAACAAAATTTTACCAGGCATCCACATCCGAATTATATGGCGAGGTGCAGGAAATACCGCAACGGGAAACCACACCCTTTTACCCGCGAAGCCCTTATGGGGTAGCTAAATTATATTCCTTCTGGATTACCAAGAATTACCGGGAAGCATATAATATGTTTGCATGCAATGGAATATTGTTCAACCATGAAAGCCCTGTCAGGGGTGAAACTTTTGTTACCCGTAAAATTACGCGTGGTGCGGCCCGTATAAAATTGGGATTACAAAAAAAATTATTCCTTGGAAACCTTGATGCAGAAAGAGATTGGGGGCATGCAAAAGATTATATTGAAGGCATGTGGATGATGTTGCAGCATGACATGGCAGATGACTATGTGCTGGCAACCGGCAAAAAAATATCGGTACGTAAATTTGTGGAAATGGCTTTCGAAGAAGTGGGAATAACTATAGAATGGAAAGGCAAAGGAGTGCATGAAAAAGGGACAGATAAAGAAGATGGCAGAACACTTATTGAGATTGATGCCCGCTATTTCCGCCCGACGGAAGTAGATTTGCTGGTAGGAGACGCAAGCAAAGCTAACAAAGTATTGGGCTGGAAACCGAAATATACAGTAGCCGACCTGGTGAAAGAAATGGTGGCATCGGATATGAAGCTTTTCATTCGGGATAAATACCTGTTAGAAGGTGGGCACGAGATAAGAGAGTTTCACGAATAAACTATCTTAGCCCAATGGAAAAAAATGCAAAAATTTTCGTTGCAGGCCACAGGGGGATGGTCGGGTCTGCCATTGTGAGAAGGCTTGAACAGCTGGGCTACCGGAATATCATTACCCGTTCTTCTTCGGAAGTTGATTTACGAAACCAGCATCAGGTGTTTTCATTTTTTGAACAGGAAAAGCCCGATTATGTTTTTCTTGCGGCGGCGAAGGTGGGTGGTATTTACGCCAATAATAAATATCGTGCCGAATTTCTCTACGATAACCTTTTGATAGAAGCCAACGTTATACATGCTTCTTATTTAAATAATATTAAAAAATTACTTTTTTTAGGTTCTTCCTGTATATACCCGCGTATGGCTCCGCAGCCATTGAAAGAATCCTACCTGCTTACAGGTCCGCTTGAATATACAAATGAGCCTTATGCTATTGCGAAAATTGCAGGTATCAAGCTTTGCGAATCTTACCGCGACCAGTATGGCTGCAACTATATTTCGGTGATGCCGACTAATTTATATGGCCCGAACGATAATTACGACCTTGCCAAATCGCATGTGCTGCCTGCCCTACTTCGGAAAATTCATACAGCTAAAGTGAACAATATTCCAGCAGTAGAAGTTTGGGGCTCCGGTACTCCTTTGCGCGAATTTTTACATGTAGACGACCTTGCGGAAGCATGCTTGTTTTTAATGGAAAATTATCACGAGGCAGAGTTAGTGAATATTGGAACCGGAACAGATATATCTACTAAAAACCTTGCCATGCTTATTATGAAAGTGGCAAACTATAAAGGTGAAATAAAATTCGACAGCACTAAGCCCGACGGAACTCCGCGCAAATTAATGGATGTAAGTAAACTGATGGCACTTGGCTGGAAGCCTAAAATAAGCCTGGAGGAAGGGGTAAGAATGGTGTACAAAGATGTGGAGCAAATGCAATTTGCAGAGTAATAATAGATACGGATGACACTGATTTTACAAATTGGATGATGCAAAATGGAGAAACCGCAAAGAGCGTAAAGCGTCATTCGTTTCTTTCTTCGTGGCCTTTGCGTAATTCTTTGCAAACTTGGCGGTTAACCTTTTCAAAAAAATATAAATTTCAGTTCATAGTTTTATTAGGGAGTAGTTTTTTAAATTCAGTAAATGCTCAAGATAAAAAAACAGATTCCAATAAGATACAAAATTGGGGACCACCTGAATCATCACCAACTTATATTATTGACGGGCAAAAAATTAAAAGTGAATCTGCTCCTCCTTATAATCACTTTTTAAATCAGGAATATACTGATGATTTTAATCGCCCACAGGATTTTTCTGATTCTTCTGGTCCGGGATATGTTTACACGGGTTTTAAGCCTCTTTTATTTCCTCAAAGACCTTGGTATGAATGGAGAATAAATGATTCACTATTAAAAAAGGAATCTTTGTTCTATCGCAAGCTTTTCCAGGAAAACCTCTTCATTTTTGATGATAGTGCCTCCAAATTCCATGCTACGTTAGACCCCTTATTTAATTTCCAATTTAGTATAGACCGGAGTGACTCCAACAAAAAATATTATCAAAATACACGGGGAGTACTAATACAGGGGAATATTGGAGATAAATTTGCTTTTTCCAGTATTTTCTGGGAGAACCAGGAAGATTATCCAACATACCTGAAAAATTTTGTTAACGAGTACTATGTAGTTCCGGGTAATGGAAGAACCAAATCATTTGGAACCAGTGGTTTTGATTACTCTATGTCTGAAGCCTATTTATCTTTTTCTCCCTCCTCTCATTTTAATTTCCAGGGCGGCTATGGTAAAAATTTTATCGGGGATGGATACCGCTCCTTGCTTTTGTCTGACAACAGTTTTGCCTATCCATATATCCGTATTACCACTAATTTCTGGCATATACAATATACCAATTTATATACCGAATTTATAGACCCTTTTGCCGATCCGGCTATTGTTACAAATGTAGAGGGTTTGTTCCAGCGCAAGGCAGGGGCTTTTCAATACCTAAGCTGGGACATAATTCCCCAAGTCGAGTGGGGATTTTTCCAGGGTATGATTTGGACGGCAGGAGATCAGTATAACCATATGTCATTTAATGTAAACTATTTTGACCCTGTTATAGGAGTAAACTCTTTAGTATATGGGCTTGGAAATTCCACTAATGTATTGTTGGGATCTACTTTGAAATACAAAATCACCCGCAATTTTATGGCTTATGGACAATTAGTTGTAGGCGATTTCCCCCAAAGTGGGAATATGCAATCCATTTATAATCAAACGGGCTACCAGGCAGGGGTTAAATACTATAACCAATATGGAGAGGTGCAGTTGGAATATAACCAGGTGCGCCCATATACTTATTCAAATAGCGATTCACTGCAAAGCTATTCGCACTACGACCAAGCTTTGGGTGACCCGCTGGGGGCTAATTTCAAGGAACTTATTGCTATCGTGAATTTGCGGTACCGCCATTTTTCAATTCATTTCCAGGTGAACCATGCCTTAGAGGGCCTGGATTCTACCCATACGAATTACGGTAATAATATTTTCCTGCCTCTTCCCAATAACAATGCCAATGTTACCATGCTGCAAGGTATAAAAAGCACCTTGAACTATATGGATGTCCATATTTCCTACCTCTTGAATCCCCATACGAATATGAACCTCACCATTGGTGTATCCCGCCGGACATTAACTAACAGCCTGAATAATCAGCCGGCTATGACCTTATTCTATTTCGGGTTCCGTACCTCTATTGAGAATATGTATGTAGACTTTTAAAGCCTAATGGTCTAAAGTATAGGCAATGCCGGCTTTTAAGTAATTTTAACAATAAAACCGGAGGTTTTCAGTTACCTTTTGTAGATTTGCACCCCCAACTCACCTATTAGCCCCGAATATTCGGGGCTAATAGCTAATGGCTCTATGAAAGAAATAGAAATAGATAAAAAATCGGTTCCTAATCACGTGGCTGTGATTATGGATGGAAATGGGCGTTGGGCAAAGCAAAAAGGTAAAAACAGACTGTTCGGTCACCGCAATGGGGTAAAAGCAGTTCGTGAGACTATTGAAGCTGCTGCCGAAATAGGTATTAAACACATTACACTGTATGCTTTTTCTACAGAGAATTGGGACAGGCCCAAAGACGAAATAAACGGGCTGATGGAGTTGCTCGTTTTTACAATTGATAAGGAAATCAAAACATTAATGGAGAATGATATTTCTCTTCATGCCATTGGCGACTTAAAAAGTCTTCCATCCAATTGCTACCGGGAATTGATGAGGGCGATTGATAAAACATCGTCTAATAAGCGGATGAAACTTATTTTGGCGTTAAGTTATAGTTCAAAATGGGAAATAATGAATGCTCTAAGGGTACTGGCAAAAGATATTGAAGGTAAAAAAATATCCTCAGCAGATATTGATGAAGAGCTTTTTAATAGTTACCTGACTACGGCTCCCTATCCCAATCCCGAACTACTTATCCGTACCAGCGGTGAGCACCGGATTAGTAATTTTTTGCTTTGGCAAATAGCATATGCTGAATTATATTTTACTGAAAAGCTCTGGCCCGATTTCAGGAAAGAAGATTTTTATGAGGCTATTGCAGACTACCAAAAACGTGAAAGAAGATTTGGAAAAACAAGTGAACAACTAACAAAAGTGCTACAATAACTATGCAGAACAGAACCATAAAAATTTTCTTGTCACTTGTTTGTTGCTTGTTTGTTCTTTCTGGATCTTCTCAAATAAAAATCGGGGGCGACGATTCTATTTCACCAAGAAGAAATAGTGATACCGGTAAATCTATTGAAGGAAAAGTTTCTTCCACACCGGATAGTAATAAGCTGAATCTTTCCGCACCTAAAGAATATATATTAGCTGAAGAACCTAAAGTGATAGGGACACAGCATATAGATATTGCTTCCTTGTTACTGATAGCAGGGCTTACAAAAGGAGATAAAATTCAGGTTCCGGGCTCAAAAATAACCGATGCCATTAAAAACATCTGGAAGCAGGATCTTTTTGAGGATGTGCAGATATATGCAGATAAGATTGACGGCAAAAAGATTTACCTCACTATTTCAGTAGTCGAGAAACCCAGGTTGTCAAAATATACCTTTGTAGGATTAAAAAAGGGAGATGCTAACAAATTAAGAGACGAAATAAAATTGGTGAGGGGTAAAGTAGTTACTGATTTTCTGTTGGCAGATATAAAGCAAACCATCATACAACATTATACTGATGACGGTTATACCAATGTGAAAGTGAGCATTGAGGAGAAACCCGATACGGCATTTACCAACTCTGTTATTTTATATATACATGTTGACCGTGGGGCAAGAATAAAAATACAAGACATTATTTTCCATGGTAACGTAGCTCTTTCAAGTGGGAAACTGCGCAGGACAATGAAAGACACCAAGCGCAAAAGGTGGTATAGTATTTTTCATAGCTCAAAGCTAATACCCGACAATTATGCTTCCGATAAGGACAAAGTTGTAAGCAAGTACAACAGTGTAGGGTACAGAGATGCTAAAATTGTAAAAGACACCGTCTACAAATCAGATGTACCTAACCGGGTGTCTATTGAGATTACGATGGCTGAAGGACACCGGTATTATTTTGGTAATATTACCTGGGTGGGAAACTCCAAATATCCTTCCAAAGTTTTATCAAATATACTTGGCATAAAAAAAGGAGATGTCTACAATGCTTCCCTTTTAAGTGAACGTTTAACAATGAACCCCAATGGTACGGATGTAAGCTCACTATATATGGATAATGGCTACCTATTTTTTCAGGTGAATCCCGTGGAGGTTAATGTGCATAATGATACTATTGACCTTGAGATGCGCATATACGAAGGCAACCAAGCTAGGATTAATAATGTTACAGTTACAGGCAACGATAAAACAAGCGATAAAGTTGTGTATCGCCAGTTGCGGACTTTACCCGGGGAATTATTTCGTCGTTCCGATGTTATACGTACACAGCGTGAGTTGGGACAGTTGGGGTTTTTTGATCCCGAAAAAATGTCTATAAACCCTGTACCGCATCCAGAAGATGGTACCGTGGATATTAATTTTGGTGTAACAGAAAAATCATCGGACCAAATAGAGCTTTCCGGTGGATGGGGAGGTGGTTTGGGTTTTGTAGGTACGGCCGGAGTGACGCTTAAAAACTTTTCGGCAGCCAATATTTTCAACCGGGATGCCTGGAGGCCTATACCTACCGGAGATGGGGAAGAACTAAGCCTTCGATTCCAATCTAATGGGTTACCATACCAGTCGGTAAACCTTACATTTATTGAGCCTTGGGTGGGAGGGCATAAACCGAATTCATTAAGCACAACGTTATTTACAACCACCGAAAGTAATGGGGAGCCTGAAAGTAGTGGTGTTCGTGAAGCAATCAATATTAAAGGTATTACACTGGGATATGGAATTCCTCTCAAATTTCCTGATGATTATTTTACTTTATATCAATATGTTAATTATCAATATTATACTGTCGAGAATTACGGTTCCGAATTTATATTTGCTAATGGTTTTGCCAATAGCATTAGCTATAAATTGCAGTTGACGAGGAACTCACAGGATCCTAATATCTATCCTACATATGGTTCTAATATTAAAATATCAGGGGAATGGACACCACCTTATTCCGCTTTCAGTAGTCAAAACTATGCGGACGAAGCACCTGAACAAAAATATAAATTTCTTGAATTTCAGAAATACAAGTTTGCCGGCTCCTGGTACACCAATGTAACGAATTGGGTTAATAAAGAGTCGCAAGGGAAACTAGCTCATAATGTGGTATTGTATGCCTATGCCGGAATGGGCTTAATGGGATACTACAACTCCGAAATAGGAAATTGCCCTTTCAACCGTTTTTATATGGGTGGAAGCGGGCTAACCGGGTATTCACTCATTGATGGAAGAGAAATAATTGCGTTGAGGGGATATGATAATGGCTCGTTGTCTCCTACTACAGGTGCTGTAACCGTAGCCAAATATTCATTGGAACTGAGATATCCTATCTCGCTTAACGCATCAGCTACAGTATATATTCTTGCATTTTGCGATGCCGGGAATAGCTGGTCCACCGTGAATCAATTCAACCCCTTCTCCCTATATCGTGCGGCAGGGCCCGGAGTAAGAATTTTCCTGCCAATGTTTGGCTTATTGGGATTTGATTATGGATGGAGATTTGATGATGTTCCGGGTAATACAAGCATGGCAAGAAGCCAATTCATTTTTACCATCGGACAGAATTTGGGGGAATTATAAAAAATACTAATTTCGCACACACGTTGATAAATCAGTACATAAATTGCAATAAAATGAAAGCTAACACAATCGGGAAATTCTTATGTACCCTTGTATTTGTTGCAGGCACGCTGGTTTTGTCTGCTCAAAAGTTTGCCTACGTCGATTCCCAATATATCTTATCGAAAATACCTGAATATAAGGCTGCCCAGGACCAGATTAACCAGATATCCATTCAATGGCAAAAGGAGATAGAGGCAAAATTAACTGAAGTTGATCAGTTATATAAAGCCTATAAAGCTGATGAAGTACTTCTAACAGAAGAGATGAAACAAAAGCGCCAGTCTGAAATAGAGGAAAAGGAAAAAGCTGTAAAGGATCTTCAAAAGCAACATTTTGGTGTAAACGGGGACTTGTTCAAAAAACGCCAGGAATTAGTTAAGCCTATACAAGACAAAGTTTACAATGCCGTTCAAGATTTGGCTGAAAAAGATAACCTGGCCATTATTTTTGATAAGTCCAACGACGATGTTAATATTCTGTATGCCAGCTCCAGGTATGATAAGAGTGACGAAATACTTAAAAATATGGGCTACAGTGTATCAGGAAATTCTGAAAACAAGAAAACCTTTCATCACTAAAAATAAAATAACAATTCCATTCCATGAAAAAAACAATCAATATTCTCTTAATTGCAGGCTCTACATTTTTTGCATTTTCGGCAAACGCACAAAAACTGGCACATATTAATTTAGACTCTCTTCTGAAGTCCATGCCTGAGTCGGACAGCGCCCGAAAGGTTGGGCAAGCTCATTACTTGATGCTGGAAAACGAAGTAGAATCTATGCAGAAAGAATATCAGGAAAAAGTTCAGGATTATCAGGCACATCAAGCCGGCTACACTGAGCTTATTAAAAATAATAAGCAGCAGGCAATATCCGATATGGGACAGAGGATTCAGGCTTTCCAGCAATCTGCCCAGCAGGATTTATCAAAATTCCAGGATTCTATTACTAAGCCAATTATTACTAAAGCGAAGAATGCTGTCGCTAAAGTGGCCCAACAGCACCAGTATAAGTATGTATTCGATACCAGTTCGGGTGTTGTGGTTTACTTTGAAGATTCTGACGACCTTTATCCATTGGTGGCCGAATACCTCGGATTAAAACCTAAAAAGGTAGCTAAGTAAGATTTCTTTTAATTTCATACTCCATGCCTGCATCGGAAAACCTTAGGGGCAATCAACCTATCGGCATTTTCGATTCAGGCATTGGTGGTTTAACGGTGGCACGTGCCATAAAGGAAAAACTTCCTTATGAGAAGCTGATTTATTTTGGAGATACAGCCCACCTTCCTTATGGCGATAAATCTCCGGATTCTATAAAATATTATTCTATTCGTATTGCCCAATTTTTGCTCGACAATCATTGCAAAATGATTGTTATTGCCTGCAATACTGCTTCAGCACTTGCTTACGAGGCTGTGAAAGATTTTGTTGGAAAAAGGGCCGTGGTGGTGAATGTGATTGACCCTGTAGTTCAAAAAATATCGAAAGAAAAAAAACTGAAAAATATTGGTGTTATTGCAACTAAGGGTACTATAAAATCAGGTATCCATGCCAGCAAAATAAAAAAGGCCAATGCAAAGCAGGAGGTACATGGCTTAGCAACGCCTCTCCTAGTGCCAATGATTGAAGAGGGCTTTTTCAATAATAAAATAAGCCGGAGTATAATTAACGCTTATCTCTCCCGTCCGAAAATAAAAAATATTGATGCCCTTATTTTAGGTTGTACACATTTCCCGCTTATCAAGCCCGAAATTGAAGAATTCTATAATAATAAAATCCCTCTGATTGATTCAGCCGAAGAGGTAGCAGAGCAGGTATATCAATTATTAAAGAAAAATAATCTCCTCAATCCCTCTCAAAAAATTCCGGTGCATCATTTTTATGTTTCCGATTATACTGATGCTTTTGAAAAAAGCACCCGCTTCTTTTTCAGTGAAACAATCCGCCTGCAGGAGGCAAGGATTTGGAAATAGAAATCAAATATATTTCACTCCTTCCGGAACCGTGTAGAAAGTAGGGTGGCGGTATACCTTATCGTTGGCAGGATCAAAAAATGAACCCACTTCTTCAGGGGTAGAAGCAATAATATATTGTGCCGGTACCACCCAAATACTGGTTCCTTCATTACGGCGGGTATATACATCGCGCGCATTTTCCAGCGCCATTTCTCCATCAGGGGCATGCACGCTCCCGGCATGTTTATAGGGTTGTCCCGATTTTGACTGAATAAAAACTTCCCAAAGGGGCCATTGATTATCTTGTTCCATATCAAGCTGCTTTCTGTCTTTTTTTATTGGCGTAAGCTGCTGCGGCATCGCGTACCCATTTACCATCTTCGTGGGCTTTAATGCGGGCACTTATACGTTCGCGGTTGCATGGGCCATGTCCGCTTATCACCTGGTGAAACTCCTCCCAGTTTATTTCTCCAAAATCATAGTGCTGGGTTGCTTCATTCCACTTCAAATCTTTGTCGGGCATAGTAATACCCAAAAAATCTGCCTGTGGAACCGTACGGTCAATAAATTTTTGGCGGAGATCATCGTTGCTTTCGCGCTTTACTCTCCATTTAGCCATATCGCTGCTATGTGGGGAATCTTTATCCGAGGGCCCGAACATCATCAGCGATGGCCACCACCAGCGGTTAAGGGCATCCTGAGCCATAGCTTTTTGCTCGGTAGTTCCCCGGCAAAGGGTCAGCATAATTTCAAATCCCTGGCGCTGATGGAAGCTTTCCTCCCGGCATATCCGTATCATGGCCCTTGCATAAGGTCCGTAGGAAGCTCTTTGCAGCATTACCTGGTTAATAATGGCGGCACCGTCTACCAGCCAGCCTATGGCTCCAATATCGGCCCAGGTAAGGGTAGGGTAGTTGAATATGTTAGAATATTTTGCTTTTCCTGTAAGTAATTGGTCCAGAAGTTCCTCCCGGCTAATTCCAAGTGTTTCAGCAGCAGAATAAAGATATAATCCATGTCCGGCCTCATCCTGCACTTTGGCAAGCAGGCCCGCTTTACGCCTCAAATTAGGCGCACGGGTAATCCAGTTGCTCTCGGGCAGCATACCTACTACTTCTGAATGGGCATGTTGAGAAATCTGGCGGATAAGATTTTGCCGATACTTATCTATCATCCAGTCCTTCGGTTCTATATAGAGGTTTTCATCTATTTTCTTTTGAAACCTTGCTTCAAGCTCTTGTTGCGACAATTCCGGCATAAATAATATTGCTATTTTGCAAATATAGGGAAAACATTGGTTAAGAAATGAGTGATTTATGCCACTTGGGTTATATAGTCCCTAAAAATTTTAATTTTGCGTACCCAAATTTTATAAGAACAAGTGTCTAAATTCCATAAGCTCACCATATCGGATATAAAGAGTGAGACTCCCGATTGTGTTTCCATTACTTTTGATGTGCCTTCAGATATGTTGAAGGAGTATGAATACATACATGGCCAGCATCTTACCCTTAAGTTATTTATAGATGGTAAAGAAGTAAGACGCTCTTATTCCTTATGTAGCAGCCCGCTAAGTAACGAACCTTTGCGGGTAGCTGTAAAAAGGGTAAAAGATGGGCTAGGCTCTAATTTTATTAATTCCAATCTTAAAAAGGGAGATGTGCTGGAAGTAATGACCCCTATGGGTAATTTCCATACAGAGCTAAAAAATACTAACCGCAAGCATTATGTACTTTTTGCCGGAGGTAGTGGTATTACACCTATGATGTCTATTATAAAGACTACCTTACTGGCAGAGCCCCAAAGCAAGATAACCTCGTTTTATGGCAATTTTGATGAGGCTTCTACTATCTTCAAAAAAGAATTAGATGAAATAGCAGCTTCCAATCCGGAACACTTTACGCTCCATTACGTTTTTCAGAAACCCTCTGCACCCGATTTCCCTACTGAATTGACAGGAATATTTACAAAAGAAAAAATAAAAGAACTCATTGCTAAATATGTAGAGAGGAACCCGGTTATAGAATATTTTATTTGCGGGCCTACACCTATGATGGATAATGCGAAAGAGGTGCTTGAAAACAATAACGTGAACAGGAACTTTATCCATATTGAATATTTTACCTCTGCTGCCGAAGAACCTAAAAAAGACCCTTCAGAGATTAAGGGTTCTATTTGTGAGGTTACTGTTATTGCCGATGGAAGAGAAACAACATTTCAACTGGCTACGGATGGTGATGCTATATTAGATGCTGCTATGGATGCAGGTGTAGATGCTCCATTTTCGTGCAAAGGGGCCGTATGTGCTACCTGTCGCGCTAAGCTGATGGAGGGCAAAGTACAGATGACTATGAATTATGCTCTTACCGATGATGAGGTGGAAGATGGATACATACTTACCTGCCAGTCTCACCCTGTTACGCCGGTTGTTGTGGTAGATTATGACAGGGGTTAATAAAATTACAACGTTACTATTCGGCATAGTTTTTGCCTCCTGCGGAGGAGATGGCAATAATTCTGCTGCAAATAATAATACATCTCCGGCGCCTGGTGATACACCTTACCTTGCCGGTAAAACCATTTATCAAAAAACCTGCATTACCTGCCACCAGCCCAATGGAAAGGGAACACAAGGTATCTACCCTCCCTTAGCCGGCTCCGATTATTTACTGGCAGATAAATTCAGGGCCATACATCAGGTGTTGAAAGGCTCCTCAGTAAAAATTACTGTAAATGGAAACCCCTATCAGGGTGCGATGACTCCACAAGGGCTTAATGATAGTGATGTGGCGCAGGTACTGAACTATGTATATCATTCTTTTGGGAACAATGGCTTTACAGTTAGTTCCGCAGATGTAAAGTCCGTTCGCGATACACTTAAATAAAGAGCAAATGAATTTTCTGCTGAAAAGTTTTTTTAGAATTATTCCCAGCGATTTTTTTGCGAAGAAATATCCTGTATCTGTTAAAGGAATTTTATTTATCAATGGGAAAATAATTCTTGTGAAAAACGAACGGCATGAATGGGAGCCACCGGGTGGGAAAATCAAACCGGGTGAAAAACCAGGTCGATGTGCGTTACGCGAGATAAAAGAAGAATTGAATATTGATGCTTCTATAAACCATCTTTTCGATTCCTGGATGTATAAGGTAGGAGGGAAGGTGAATGTGATTTGCATCATCTATTTGTGTAAGTCCATGCAAATAGATGAAAGAGAAATCAAATTAAATTTCGAGCACGATGAATTTGGTCTCTTTACCCTGGAGCAAATGGAGGCATTGAATATGCCCGGTAGTTATAAAGCTACCATCACAAGGGCATTCGCAAACTATTTAATATAGAAGCGTAAAGGATTTTTAATTTCCCCTTACTTTTTCTTTATGCCTTTTTACCTGCATCGAAAGTGCCTCGGCGCTTTCAGTTACAGCTTCTTCAAAAGTTCTGCATTGCCTTTTGGCAAACAAGTCGCCAGTACGGGTTTGAATTTTTATTTCAGCTATTTTATTTTGAGCATCATGTGCTTTTTCGAGGCGCAGAAACACCTCGCCGCCCATTACGCCATCATAATACTGTCCCAGTTTATCTACCTTTTTATGAATAAACTCAAGCAGATGTCTGTCTGCGTCGAAGTGAATGGATTGAATTTTAACTTGCATGGCTTTTTTCTTTAAGAAATTATACTCTCTTTGCTAAATATATTTATCCCCGGGGGTGGGCCTGCTTATAAACCTTTTTCAGTTTTTCGAGCGAGTTGTGCGTGTAAACCTGCGTGGCGGCAAGGTTGGCGTGTCCTAAAAGTTCTTTTACTGAATTAATATCGGCCCCGTTATCAAGAAGGTGAGTGGCAAAGGTGTGCCGCAATACATGGGGACTTTTTTTGTAAACCGTGGTTACCATCCCTAAATAGTTATGGACTATCAAATATACTTTTTTTTCATATAGTGCACCACCTTTTTCATCTACAAAAAAATATTCTTTTTTCAACCCTAGTTTATCTCGTTCTTTCCGGTAGTTGGTAATGTATTCTTTTAATATCATCGGAATAGGGATGATACGCTCTTTGGCTCTTTTGCCGAATATTTTTATGGTTAAGTTATAGACATTCACATTGCTGTCTTTCAGGGTGATAAGTTCTGATAAACGTATGCCGGTTGCATAAAACATTTCCAGAATAAGCCTGTCCCTCACCCCGTTAAATGTTTTAGGGAATGGTATCTCATTGAATAATAATCCCATATCTTTTTGAGTAACAAAAACAGGCAACCGCGATGGCATTTTAGGCGCTGATATTTTCAGCATGGGGTCGGTTGTTATAACCCCTTCTTTTAGAAGAAAATGGTAAAAGGTTCTCAAGGCGGAGGCTTTCCTGATTACGCTACGGGCAGATATTTTTTCCTGCATCATTTCTGCCATCCATGACCGAATCATAGTTGTAGCAGCATTTTCAGGTCCTTCTATCTCATAGGTCCTCTTCAGGAAGGCAGTAAACTGCTCTAAATCATTTTGATAGGAAAGTATAGTGTGTTTAGAGAAATTTCGTTCGAACCGCAAGTAATCCAAGAACTTTCCTACCATACAATATGCCTCTTTTCTTTTCTTACGAAAACAGTGCGAAAAAGTTCTAAAGAAACTGTAATAAATTTGATAATCAGGGTTTTTTATTCCCTGTGTCTGCCATAAATACAAATTCCCGGCTGTTTCCCAAGCCTCTTTTCTCGAAATTAAATATAATATACTTCTTCGGCGAGTATGGAGATTTATAATGCTTATGCCTGAAAATAAAACAACTCTCTAAAGATAACGTGAGTAGAAAAACAAAAATTAATTTGATAATAGTATTAAACGTATTCCGTAGCATCACCCTATCGCCAAATTATTAAATCTAATTCTATTTTCCTCTTGCCTGGGCATCAATCACGGCTATAGTTACCATATTCACAATTTCTCTCACTGAACAGCCTAACTGCAAAATGTGTGCAGGTTTTTCCATTCCCAGGAGAATAGGCCCTATAGCTTCCACATCACCTAATTCCTGCATTAATTTATAAGCAATATTACCGGAAACTAAATTTGGAAATATAAGTGTATTTACACTTTTATTCATCAATTCTGAAAACGGGAATTGTTCCTTCAGCAAATCATTATTTAATGCAAAATTGGCTTGTATGTCCCCATCCACAATCATTCCGGGATATTGTTCATGAAGTATCGAAACTGCTTTCGAAACTTTTTGAGGGATGTCTCCTTTCACCGAACCAAAGTTGGAATAGGAAAGCATAGCGATTCGGGGGACAATATTAAATTGCTTCACACAATTAGCAGTAAGGGCCGTAATTTCAACTAAATCTTCTGCAGACGGGTCAATATTCATAGTCGTATCTGCAAGAAAAAATGGTCCCTTCTTTGTCAGTAGGATGTACATTCCTGAAACCCGTTTTACTCCCTTGCGCACTCCTATTGTTTCCAATGCAGCTTTAATGGGGTCAGCATACTTGCGGGTAATTCCTGAAATCATTGCATCAGCCACATTGCTTTCTATCATCATCCCGCCGAAATAGTTTCGCTCACGCATTATTTTGCGGGCTTCGAAAAGGGTATATCCTTTTCTTTTTCTCTTCTCCCAAAAAGCCTCGCCAAACCGGTTGCGCCGGCTTTCTTCTTCCGCACTGCGGGGGTTTACAATAGGCACATCGGAAAGGTCGAGATTATATTCGGCAATCAGTTTTTTAATTTTTGTCTTATCACCTAAAAGTATAGGTTTTGCTATACCCTCATCTTTCACTTGCTGCGCTGCTTTAAGTATTTTATAGTGGTCGGATTCCGCAAATACCACGCGTTTTGGGTTTTCTTTTGCTTTAGATGTGATACCCTTCAACAGGTCATTATCTAGTCCAAGTCTTTTTGTTAGTTCCTGTTTGTATGCTTCCCAGTCAACAATGTTTATACGCGCCACTCCTGATTCGAGTGCTGCTTTAGCAACAGCGGGTGGTACTGTAGTAATAAGGCGTGGATCGTTGGGTTTTGGTATAATATATTCCGGCCCGAAGACGAGGTGGCGTGAGCCATATGCCAGGTTCACCGATTCCGGCACAGGTTCTTTAGCAAGTCCTGCAATAGCATGTACTGCTGCCATCTTCATTTCTTCATTAATTCTTTTAGCCCTCACGTCGAGCGCCCCACGGAAAATAAAAGGGAATCCCAACACATTGTTCACCTGGTTAGGATAATCGGAACGCCCCGTTGCCATAATCACATCCTCGCGTGCTGCTGTAGCTTCAGGATATGAAATTTCAGGAGTAGGGTTGGCAAGTGCAAACACAATGGGATTTTTATTCATGCCCTCCAGCATATCGGGCTTCACCAGGCCGCCCTTCGAAAGCCCAATAAATACATCTGCTCCTTTCATGCCTTCTTTCAGGTCTTTTACTTTTTTATCCGAGATGAAAAATAGTTTCTCTTCCGATAAATTAGTTCGGGTTTTGTCAAGCAATCCCTTACTGTCAAACATCATAATATTTTCCTGCTTAGCTCCTACTGCAATATACAGGTGGGCACACGAGATAGCTGATGCTCCTGCTCCACTGATTACAATTTTCACATCTTCAATTTTTTTTCCGGCAATCTCCAATGCATTAATTAATGCGGCTGCCGAGATAATGGCAGTACCATGCTGGTCGTCGTGCATCACCGGTATATCCAGTTCTTCCCTTAGCCTCTTTTCAATCTCGAAACATTCCGGAGCCTTGATGTCTTCCAAATTAATCCCTCCAAAAGTAGGAGCGATAGCTTTTACGGCTGCAATAAATTTTTCCGGGTCAGTAGCATCTACCTCAATATCGAAAACATCTATGTCAGCAAATATTTTAAATAAGATACCTTTACCTTCCATCACAGGCTTCGAAGCTTCAGGGCCAATGTTTCCCAACCCGAGTACCGCTGTCCCATTGCTAATTACTGCTACCAGGTTACCTTTGATGGTGTATTTATAAACATCATCTTTATTATCGGCAATTTTAAGGCAGGGCTCAGCTACTCCTGGGGAATATGCTAATGAAAGGTCCCTTTGAGAATTATGTGGTTTGGTTGGAATTACTTCTATTTTGCCTGGTCTTCCCTGTGAGTGATATTCTAATGCATCTTCAGTACTAATATGTGCCATAATGATTTTTATCTTTGTAGTCTGGTAAGCAAAAATAACAAAGAACTCGGAAACAGATACTTTAATTCCTTATGACAGAATCTATACGACTCACCCAATACAGCCACGGAGCAGGCTGCGGC
>JABDAL010000040.1 GCA_013289165.1 Bacteroidota bacterium | reverse complement strand
TGTACTATTTTTTATTGAATACTAAGCACAGCGAAATATTATTTATGCCTCCATATTGTTGAAAAATATATAGTATATACTGATAATCAGCAGGATAAAATTTTAAAGTTTATTAATATTTAATGGCTTTTACCACCCTGTAACTCACCTGATTGGAATATATTTTGAAATCTAAAAACAGATAAGGAAAAATTGCATACACCGGGCAGGGAAACCGGGGTACTCTACAGGTATCTTTCTTAATTGTATTTTAGCAACTCCTTATGAGCATATCTCCAAAAACCGGCATCTTAATTTTAAATCTCGGCACACCCCTGACACCTGGGGTAGCAGATGTAAGAAAGTATTTGAGGGAATTTTTATGTGATGCAAGGGTAATTGATATTCCCTGGCTGCAACGCCAGTTGCTCGTAAACTTTATCATAGCTCCGTTCAGGGCACCCAAATCGGCGGCACAGTATCGTGAAATATGGACTGCGGAAGGCTCGCCATTGCTTATTCATAGCCAACATCTTAAGATGAAGCTGCAGGAGAAAATGGGCGATAATGTTGTAATAGAACTGGGTATGCGTTACCAACAACCATCTATTCCTGATGCCTTGGGGAAATTGTTAAAGATTGATGGTATCGAAAAAATTATAATTGTTCCGCTCTATCCTCAATACTCTGCTTCCGCTACATCCTCATCGGTAGAAAAAACAATAAGCGTTTTAGCAAAGCAAGATGTAATTGTACCTTTTGTTTTCACCGGGCCGTTTTATAGCAATCCTGCATTTATTGAAGCCTTTGCAAGAATATGGAAAAAGAAATGTAAGCTGGAGGAGTACGACTATTTCTTATTCAGCTATCACGGATTGCCCGAAAGGCATATTCATAAAGCTTCTTCCGAAAGAAACATGAAATGTAACCTGGGGGAATGTTGTGATAGTATTAGTTCTCAAAATTATTTTTGTTACAGGGGTTCCTGCTTTCATACTACAAGGTTATTGGCAGATGCACTAAAACTAAAACCGGGGATGTATAGTACTTCTTTTCAGTCAAGGTTGGGCAAAGATCCCTGGATAAAACCATATACAGATATTACTATCATTGAGAAAGCCCAATCGGGAGTTAAAAAAATGCTCGTCTTTTCTCCTGCTTTTGTAGCCGATTGTTTAGAAACTTTATATGAAGTAAAAATAGAATATGCCCGTTTATTTAAAGAGCATGGCGGTGAAACCTTGCATCTTGCCGAAAGCCTGAACGATAATGATGAGTGGGTGGAGGCTCTTGACAAGATAATCGGGGAGACGAATGTTAAAGAAACTTAAATTCCTCCGAAAAGGATAAATTAGCAAACCAATCTACAACTTCTCATCGTATCATGTATTAAATTAATAGCGTTATGAATAGCAAACTAGTAATCTTAACCTTGTTAACATGCTCCTTGCAGGCATGTTCACAGCAAACCAATAATAATATGGATAACTCTCAAAGTCAAACCCCAACCCAGCAAAGTGGGACAAGTCAATACAGGAAGCTAACGCCCGAAGAAGAATACGTAATTGTAGATAAGGGAACCGAACGCCCTTTTACCGGGAAGTATGTAAATACAACTGCTACCGGAGTATATGTGTGTAAGCGTTGTGGCAAGCCTTTATTTACTTTTAAGGATAAGTTCCCTTCTGAATGCGGATGGCCAAGCTTTGATGATGCTATTCCGGGAGCAGTGTTAAGCCAACCCGACCCTGATGGAGAACGCGTGGAAATAGAATGTGCTAATTGCCATGCCCACTTAGGACACGTATTCAAGGGTGAGCATTTTACCAATAAAAACACCCGTTATTGTGTAAATTCTATATCTATGATTTTTGTTCCCGCAGATAGTACAGCGGGAACTAAGTAAAGAAAGAATTAATATAAAAAGCCTTGCCTGAATATTCGAAGCAAGGCATTTTTATTTTACAAAGGTAAATTTATGCAGAGGCCGTTTCGGTTTTGTCTTTGTAAATCATTCCGGCAACAAGGGTAGCCAAAATGTATCCCACAAAATTGTTTAAAAAAGTGAGGGCAGGTATGGCAGCACCCATATTATAGTAGCTATATACAGCCATTGCTCCGGCGGCATTCATTAAACCTACCAGGGCTCCGATAATAACAGCGCATCTTGGACCGGAGCCAAGGTGTGATCTGCCTATAACATATAAAATGGCTAAGGGGAAGCCACTTAATACAGTAAGCAGAATTTGTACCGGCATTAGTCTTGGTTGTGCAAGCACGGAGCCTGCTTTTTGAAAAAACATGTACTTATCTCCGAGAATTACTCCATGCACAAGAAACGAAAGTACATCAAGTACTATTCCGCCCAGGAGTCCTCCAAGTAAAATACGATTGAGATTAATTTTAGCTTTCATGATATCGGGGGGTATTAGTTTAGACAAAAGTAAAATAATTTTAATTTGATATAACATCACTATATCCATATCACGAGCGTGACCGCCTTTATATAAATTTGCAAAAATTTTGAAAATGTCCCCCTCGCGAAAAATTGTTCTCTGGCTCCTCACAGGCTGTATACTTATATGGGCTATGGTAGTTGTAGGTGGCATTACACGCCTTACCCATTCAGGGCTCTCCATGGCAAAATGGAAAATAGCCAGTGTTATTCCTCCACATACCGAAGAAGAGTGGCAACAGGATTTTAACGATTACAAGCAAACTCCCGAGTTCAGGCAAATCAATAGTTACTTTGCTCTCGATGATTACAAGCACATTTATTGGTGGGAGTTTATTCATCGTCTTATTGGCAGAATGATTGGTGTGGTTTTCCTGGTTCCTTTTGCCTACTTTATATATAAAGGTTGGCTCAAAGGTGAATTGCTATGGAAAACATTTATTGTTTTTCTATTAGGTGGTGCACAGGGTATACTGGGTTGGTACATGGTAGCAAGCGGCTTACAGGATGTTCCACACGTGAGCCATTATTTTTTGGCCGCCCATCTTATCACTGCGTTCATTACGTTCGGATATTCTTTTTGGCTGGCACTTGATTTATTATACCTCAATGCACTGATTGTGGATAAACAATTCCACCGATTGAGAAAATGGAGTTATGTGCTATTGGTTTTTGTAACCGTACAAATAATTTATGGAGCTTTTACATCAGGACTTCATGCAGGGCAGTTCGATCCTACTTTCCCCAAGATGGGTAATAGCTGGATTGCTCCCGAAGTAACTTCTTTAACTCCCCTATGGCGCAATTTTATTGACGGTGTTGCGGGTGTACAGTTTATACATCGCTACAATGCATATATAGTAGTGTTGCTGGTTTGTATTATTTGGTTCAAATCACGCAAACTGCAATTATTGCCTACTCAATCAAACGGCATTAATTTTTTGCTGGGAGTGGTAGTGTTGCAATTTTTATTAGGAGTATTTACCCTCATTTATTCTGTTCCGGTGGTGATGGGTGTGTTGCATCAAACAGGGGCTTTCCTGCTTTTTGCTTCTACTATTTTTGTAATTCACCAGTGGAAAGTGACAGGGGAGGTTTTATCTCCTGTAGTTTAATTCCTCTTCCCTTCAAAAAAAGTTTTTACCAGTTGGGAACATTCTTCCTCTAAAATTCCTTTAGATACTTTAGTTTTGGGATGCAGTAAATGTGAACCTGCCATTGAAAAACCTCTCTTGGGATCGGCTGCGCCAAATACAATCCTGCCTATCTGAGCCCAAAACAGAGCACCCGCACACATTACGCAGGGTTCAATGGTTACATACAAAGTACATTCCGTTAAATATTTTCCTCCCAGGTTATTGGCAGCAGAGGTAATAGCCTGCATTTCGGCATGGGCGGTTACATCATTCAAATGCTCCGTATAGTTATAGGCCCGGGCTATTGCCAATCCGTCACATACAATTACCGCTCCAATCGGCACTTCTTCTTTTTCAAATGCTTTCTTAGCTTCTTTCAAAGCCTCCCGCATCCAGCGCTCATCTTCCTTTTCCAAATCCATTTTTACACATAATTTTTTTCACCTTCCTGTGCCAGGTAAGTTTGAGGGAAAATGCTCCGTGCTTCTTCCAGCATAGGGCCCAGATCTCTGTACCTGGCTGAAAAATGCCCTAACAGCAATCGTTTAGCCTCTGCATCTTTAGCAATGTTGGCAGCATCTTTAGCTGTGGAGTGCATGGTTTGTTGCGCCCGTTCACGCATATCTTCCATAAAAGTAGATTCATGGTAAATTAAATCAACAGATGCAAGCTGGGGCAATAAATCGGGTTTATAAATCGTATCGGAACAGTAGGCATATTTACGGGGAGGCAAAGATGCAGTAGTAAGTTCTTCATTAGAAATAATTCTTCCTTCAGCTGAAATAAAATCCTCTCCATTTTTCAATGCTTCGTAAGAAGTGATAGGGATATTTAGTTCTGCCATTTTTTCCTTAATTATTTTTCTTGGTCTCTCTTTTTCTTCAAACAGAAAGCCACAACAGGAAATGGAGTGTTTTAAAATAAGGGTGGATATTTTTATTTTATTGTCTTCGAAAAGCAGGGCAGGTTGAGTAAAATCAAGCGGATGAAAAATGACAGGGTACTTAAGAATCGTATGGGAGTGTATATGGTTAATTTCTAGAATTTGATTCAGCCCCTCATCTGCATATAAATGCAAGGGTTCTGTCCTGCCAAGCAGGTGCATGCTCGATAAAAGCCCCGGCAGCCCCAGGTAATGGTCGCCATGCAGGTGGCTTATGAAAATGTGGTTGATCCGTTGAAACTTCAATGAAAATCTGCGCAATTGCATTTGTGCCCCTTCGCCGCAATCGACCAGGAAATAGCGCCCTGCCATGTGAACAAGCTGCGAGCTTGGATAGCGCCCATAAGCCGGAAGGGCCGAGCTACAACCAAGAATTGTTACATCGAAAGCATCCACAAAATTACCTGCTTGTCTCCACTTCTTCCAGGAGCTTTATTCCGTCGTCTACAGAAATAACAGAATGTAAAATATTATCCAGCTGAGAAATAAGTATCAGTTTCTTCACCGGTTCTTTTACTCCGGTAAGCACCAGTTTTCCGCCTGCGTTTTTACACAGCCGGTTACCAACCAGGATAGCACTTAGTCCCGATGAATCGCAATAACGGGAATCAGATAAATCAAGAATAATATTTTTTGTTCCTTCTGAACTGATACTTACCAAATGGGCTTTTAGGTCGGGAGCGATGATAGAATCAAGCTTTTCAGCTTCAATTCTAACAACCGTGCAGTTTTTGTGCTTTTCCAACTTCAGGGCCATGGCTCATTTTTTTACAAATATAAGAAAATTATTGAATTGGCGCTACTATCTCATTTTTCAGCCTTATTCTTCAATTCCAGCAGAAACTTGGATACATAAATAAAATCCTGCAATTCCTTATTATCCGTGTTCAGTATAGTTTTGTTGGTCCCTTCCCACCATTTCTGATTATTACAAATAAAAATTACTTTCTCTCCAATTTCCATTACCGAATTCATATCATGGGTAATAACAATAGTGGTCATTTGAAACTCTTCCGTAATTTCTTTTATCAATTTATCTATTAAAATAGATGTTTTAGGATCGAGGCCCGAGTTAGGTTCATCACAAAAAAGATAATGGGGATTAGGAGCAATAGCCCTTGCAATGGCCACCCTTTTTTTCATTCCACCGCTTAATTCGGAAGGATAAAGGTTACCGGCATCTTTCAGGTTTACCCTGGATAAACAAAATTCCGCCCTGTCCTTTTGTTCCTTTTCCGTCATAGTAGTGAACATGGCCAGCGGGAATATAATATTTTCTTCCACTGTTTTAGAATCAAACAATGCTCCACCCTGGAAAAGCATTCCGATTTCCTTGCGTAAATTTTGTTTTTCCCTGGACCCCATTTTCAAGAAGTCCCTGCCATTAAAAAGAACTTCGCCGCTATCTACTTCCGTAAGGCCCACTATGCATTTTAGCAGTACCGTTTTCCCGGAGCCGCTTTCGCCAATAATGAGATTGGTTTTTCCCTGCTCAAAACTGCAGGAGAAATTTTGCGTGATGTGTCTTCCGTTAAAGCTCTTATTAATATTTTTTAGTTCTATCATAAATATTAAGAAAGCAAAAGCTGGGTAAGGATAAAGTTAAATACCAATATAAGTATACTGCAATATACTACCGCCCTTGTGCTTGATCGTCCTACCTCCAGCGCGCCTCCGCTTGTATAATATCCGTGATAAGCTGAAACAGATGCAATGATAAATGCAAACACTACCGTTTTGGTGAGGGCATAAGTAATATTAAATGAGTTGAACTGGTATTGCACACCGTATACATATTGATAGGTGGTAATAACTCCGGCAAACATACCCAGTGCCCAGCCACCGAAAATTCCGAGGAACATACTAATGATAACCAGGAAGGGATTAATGAGTACGCAGGCAGCAATTTTTGGAAGAATTAAAAATGAACGGGAGTTGACTCCCATAATTTCAAGCGCATCTATTTGTTCTGTTATACGCATAGTGCCAATTTCAGAAGCAATATTGGAACCTACTTTTCCGGCCAGTATAAGGCTGATGATAGTAGGTGAAAATTCAAGTATTACGGAATCGCGGGTAGTATACCCTACGGCATAAAGGGGAACCCAGGGGCTATTAAATCCAAAGGCAGCCTGTATGGTAATAACCGCACCCATAAACAGGGAAATAATGGCAATAATGGGGAGAGAGGTCATTCCAAGATTATCAATCTCATGGAAAAACTCCTTTTTATAAACACTCCACTTTTCGGGCATTGCAAGCACCCGCTTAAGCATTATAAAATACCTGCCTATATGGTAGAAGAAGCGTGTAAACATTGAATGGGCTAAATTAGGTATTTTTTAGGTAACCCTCCGGTTATAGTGTAGTATGCTATTCCATACTATATTTGCAGATATGGTTAAAAAATCAAAAAGGGTTTTATTGTTTATTTTTGTTTTTGCTTCTATGCAGTTGTTATCCGGCTGTTTTATTTTCCGTTCGAAAAACAGTTGCAGCTCTTGCCCTAACTTTAGCCATGTTAGCAGGCATCCCTATAATCCCTGATGTTGCCGGGCTGACTTTTTAAACAATGAAAAATGTAGGACTTTTTTTCGGCTCATTCAATCCTATCCATATAGGCCACCTGGTGATTGCTGAATATATGGTGGAATATACGCCCCTGGAGCAAGTGTGGTTTGTAGTTTCTCCCCGCAATCCGTTAAAAAAGAAGGAAACCTTGTTAAATGAAAATCACCGTATCAGGATGGTTAGGCTGGCCATTGAATATGACACCCGCTTTAAAGCCAGTTCTATAGAGTTTGATTTACCCCGTCCTTCCTATACTATTAATACACTTACACACCTAGCTGAGAAATATCCCAAAATGGGTTTTTCTTTAATTCTTGGCCTCGATAATCTTAGCACTCTGCATAAATGGAAAAACTATGAGCAGTTATTAAAAAATTATAAACTCTATGTTTATCCACGTATATATCCGCACACTGAGCCAACAACTCTTGAAAAGCATCCTTCGGTAAGATTAACCGATGCTCCTATTGTGGAGTTATCCTCTACTTTTATTAGGAAAGCTATTGCTGAGGGGAAAACTATAAAACACATGGTTCCACCCCATGTTGGAGATTACATTAAGGAAATGCACTTTTATAAAAAGATGGAGCAGGATGGGGAGTAGTTAAGAACTCAATTCTTCTCCGATTTCATTTTCATGTCAGCTTTTAATATCCCGTTGAGATCTTTTACATCAATTTTTTTGGCGATTATTTTTTTGTCCTCGTCCAGCACATATATAATGGGAGTACTCACCACATCATACTCGTGGCTGTAGTTGCTGGTACGAAAGGTATTGGAAACATTTATCCAGTCTAAATTATGTTTTTTAATATAGCTTTTCCATTTACCAATATCATTTATGTTTGTTTCCACTGCATACACGTCTATCATACCATCCACCTTGGCAGAATCATACCATTTAATAAGTTTGGGCATTTCCTGTTGGCACATGCCGCAGTCATAATCCCAAAAGCACACAACAGTATAGCGGGTTTTTACCGAGTCAAGCGAGGTCATTATGTTGGCAGTGTCAGGCATTACCATTGAAGGGGCCCTTTTGCCAATCAATATAGGGTCTAACTGGTCGGCATTTTCCCTCATCTTTTCTAATTGCGAAGCATTAACCCAGGTTGCTAATTTCGGTGTATAATAGGTTTTCACCATATGCACGTACACAGCATCCATACCCATTATGTTAGAGTTGGCGTAGGTATTGGTTATATACACAACAAGGAATTTGAACATGTCCGGCGAGTTATGCACTTTAGATAAAATATAGTCTGCCGCAGCATTTATAGAGTCGGGAGTAGGGAAAGTGAGTCGGGAGAAGTATTCTTTAATGTGGGTAAAGAAAACAGGTTGGGGGGTATGTACCAATTTGTCATCTGAAAAAGTGATGTTATCAAAAAAGTGTGCCTTATAATAGCGGTAAGCGAAAGTAGAATCTTTTCTTCCGTTAGGAAGTATAGGCGCATCGGGAACATCAATGTCTTCAGCTGCTTTAAATACTTCTGACAAGAAATAATCGGGGTGTGCTTTAATGAAATTCTCTTTATATTTTCTCATAGCTGTATTCAGAGAATCTATTCTCAGCTTGAAAGCTGTTTTTTGGGCAGGTTTTTTAGCCGAATCCTGCAATTTTTGCAGCTTCGAATACATGGTGGCTGAGTAGTCCTGGTATTTATAAAACGCCTCGTTCTCAGGCGACCCTTCCACTTTTATGTCTTTTATAAGGTTAGCTGTATCAGTATGTATGGTAAAGCGTTGTTCTTTGTCAATAATAAATTCCAAAAGAAGTTTTTTATCACTAAGGAATAAAAAGTATAATCCTCCTGATAAAACGCTGTCTCCCGCGTAATGAAAGTTGCCTTTATCATCTATCATGGCAGAGTCGAGCACATAGTTCTTATCCCCATAATAATAACCCATATAGCATTTGGTATTATGCAAACCTTTAAGGGTAAAATTTATCCGGTGCTTTTCAGTCGGAGTAGAAAATGCTGAGAATGAAAATGCTGTCAGCAGAAAAATGGATGTAAAAATTGACCTTGTTTTCAATGTTTTTGGTTTTAAGTGGGGCAAATTTAATATTTTTGGCGGCATTTTAAATGTAAACGGGGTGTAGCGTAGCCTGGTTAGCGCGCCACGTTCGGGACGTGGAGGTCGGCAGTTCGAATCTGCCTACCCCGACCAATAGTCATATTGGTTCCGTAGCTCAGATGGATAGAGCAACAGATTTCTAATCTGTGGGTCGTGGGTTCGATTCCCGCCGGGACCACAACAGTGGCTCCATTCGGAGCCACAATAAGCTGGTTGAAAGTATACTTGGCTTGACTTCTCAATCTTGAAAGAAGGACAGGCATTTCTATCTGGAAATGTTGTAACTTGTTTTTAATAAAAATTCGATTTACTATCATAAAGGAGGAATGCTTTTAAGATTTTTTAACAAATAAATGGGGAAAATCTCCCTCTTATAACGGGAACTATTCCCGGAACGTTGGGAATAGGACATTTTTATATGGCTTCCTCGGTTAACAAAATATATCCTGCGTAAAGTTTAGTTGGAAGATTATCTCAAAAAATAAATATAAAATATATTGGGAATGAAAAGCTTAATCACTTGGTCTTGTATTAACAATTATTTAATATAGCAGACACAGCTGAGTAACCTTGTACGGGTAATCTTGCACCCAAAATAAAAACTCCATGAATAAAAAATTTACCCGAGTGGCATCCCTATTATGCTCACTCTTTGCATTAGCTACCCTGACCGTTAATGCACAATCAAAATTAATCAGTTTCTGGGACTTTAACCAGTCGTTCCCCCTTAATGCTAAGGGCACGGATAGTCTTGGAACCCGCTACAGTTATGCAAATTCCCCCGGCTATGCTTTGCATGCATTTTCGGGTTCTACAGATTCAACCAATAACACTGCACCGGTTTACCCTGCTTACACTACTAGTGGCACCCCAACCAAATCGTATATTTTGGTAGGCGACTACCCAAAAGGTAAAAGTTATTTGGAAAATAGTTCCGGCGGAGCTACGTATTATGATTATAGCAGTAACCACAATTATTTTAACCTCAATCACCCATACATCGCTGCAAACGACAGTGCATTGGCAGGTAACGTAAATGATTATGTTAAGTTAATTAACCCGGTTCAATTGGATACTGTTTATATGTATCTCCCTACAACAGGGTATGAGAATATCAACTTAGACTTTGCTCTTTCAGCTTCCAGCACAAAAGCTGCACAGTTTTGTATTTTTTCTTACAGTACCAATAGTGGTAATACATGGAAAAACCTGACAAAGGCAATGGATACTTTCAACGTGAGCAACGTGCGGTATCCAGATAGTTTGATGCTGGTGAATCCTATCACAGCAGCCAGCAACTGGTATCCGGTTCAAATAAATTTTTCCTCAGATGCTTCTGTTAACAACAATGGAAATTTTGTTCTGAGATGGGTGTATGCCGGATCAAATGTTACTGGTACGAGTGGTAATAATCGGTATGACAATTTTGCTCTCTCAGGCGACAGCGTTTGTCCCGTATTTACAACCCAACCGGTAAATTTTGTTTCTTGTGGCAATGGTGCCACTTCTTTCACGGTTAATGTGGCTGGCGGGAGTAATCTTTCCTATCAATGGATGATTAATACTGGGCACGGCTTCGGGAGCCTTAATAATGGTGGTGTATATAGCGGAGCAACTACACACGTTTTAGCTATTAGTAATGTTTCTGGTCTGAACGGATATCAGTATGAATGTGTGGTGAGCAGCAACTGTTCAAACATAACAAGCAACTTTGCTACCTTAACAGTAGATCCTGCAATGGTAGTAAGTGTGGCTTCCTTTACCAATGTTACTTGCACCGGAAAGGGTGCTGCAACTGCAGGTGTAAGCGGAGGAACTTCTCCGTATACTTACTTGTGGAATCCAGGCGGGCTGACTACAGCAACTGTAACCGGTCTTTCAGCAGGAACATATACTCTTACTCTAACGGATGCAGATGGATGCTCCGGTACGGCAACTGCCAATATTCTTTCCACTGGCGTATCAATAACTATTACGTCCTTTACTAATTATGAATGTAATTTGGGAACTGCCGTTGCTTTGGCGGCAAATGGTACTCCTCCTTATATATATTCATGGAGCAACGGACAGACTACTGCAGCTGTCAGTGGCCTTAGTGCAGGCACTTATACAGTAGCTGCAATAGATTCTAAATTCTGCAGTGGTAGTGCAACGGTTACCATATCACGTGTTGCCCTCATTCGTGATAGTATCAGCACATCGGCTGCACCTACAGTTATCCACTACTGGGATTTCAATAATACTCCTCCCTCAGGCGGAGCCGGAGGTGATAGCCTTGGTACAGCTACCTTTCCTTTACCTGCAGAATATTCTTTGCTTTCCAAGCAAAATCCACAAATTATCTATACCCACCCTTCTGCAGACGGTATTCTTGATAATGTAAGCCCTTCACCCACCTATTGTTTTTACAACGACCTGCCACTTTTAGGAAATGACTCCGGAGGGGCTGCAACAGGTAACTTAGGTGTAAGGGCACGTAATCCTTCCCAGGGTGCATATATGTATCTGTATTTGCCTACTACAGGGTATTCGAATATAACATTGAACTATGCTATATCTGCTTCCAGTTCAAAAGGTGCTAATTACAATATCCTCTCCTATAGTACTAATGGAGGTAATACATGGAAGAACCTGACCAAAGCAATGGATACTTTCAATATTAGCGGAGTATATCGCCCCGATACTTTACAGGTTATTAATCCTATAACAGCAGCCAGCGCATGGTATCCAGTTAGCATTAACTTTACTTCCGATCCTTCGGTTAATAATAATGCGGGTTTTATTGTACGTTGGCAATACCAGGGAGCTAATGCTATTTTAACTTCCGGTAACGACAGGTACGATAATATTTCTCTTACAGGTATTCCAACTGGAGCCGGTACCGAGCCATGCTTTGGTTCAGCCCAGGTTAATGCTACCGTAGGCGTAAAGAATGGTTCCGCTCCCTATACCTATGTTTGGACTCCTAATGTAAGCTCGGGTAGCAAGGCTAGCAGTCTTTCTGCAGGAACGTACATGGTAAATGTAGAGGATGCGGCAGGATGTTCAGCAACTTCGTCCATTACTATTACACAACCCCTGGCTATAAGCGTAGTAAAGGATTCAGTTAACGGAACCGGAAACTGTACCAGTTTTGCTAAGATACTGGCTAGCGGTGGTACTCCTCCATATACCTATTTATGGAATCCCGGCGGAGGAACAACAGATAGTATAACCAAACAATGTAAAGGAACGTACTGTTGTACTATAACGGATAATAATGGATGTCCGCATACTGTTTGTGTAGATTTAATTCCTACAGGAGTTGAAGATATATACGACAATAATAACATCAGTGTGTATCCTAATCCAACCAATGGAAAAATAAATGTTGGAGGATTAACGAAGGGCCAAACCGTCGAATTGTATAATTACTTAGGTCAAACCATAAGCACGCTCACAGTTGATAACTCTATTGAACAAATAGATTTGGCAGCACAGGCTAATGGAATATACCTGATAAGGGTACTTAACAAAGATGGTTCCATAGTGGGCCAGGCGAAAGTCGCAAAATCGAATTAAAGAAACGGATTCTGCGGGGCTTTCCTGTAGAATCCGTTTTTAGTAACAAATTTTAGTAGCGTCCCTGTTTCTTATAGAAATGGAGGCGCTACTAAAGTTTTATAGGTATACGAGTTTAAAAATATATCGTGCACTATTTCAACGAGAATACCGTGTTAATTACTTCCTAATAGTTTAATTTGTAAACTATTAATAATTAAAACTATATTTGCACCCTCCCCTGGAAAATATATGCCGGCAAAAAAAGTTTCGATATTCGAAATAGAGCAGTTTTCTTACGGAAGAAAATTCAATCTTTTGGGTAAGCTCTACCTCTCTGTATTGTCAAAGAAGCTAAAACATTTGGGACTTGATAAGCATTTCTCTGTGCTTGTTTTAATAAATGAAATGGGTGACCAGTGTTGTTGCCAGAAATTTATTGCAGACAGCCTTCATATAGATAAAGCCATGATGGTGGGTGTATTGGATGATTTGAGTACAAAAGGCTTCATCAAGCGTACACAAAATCCGTCGGACAGGCGCGAGTATTTTGTACAGCTTACCAAAAAAGGGAGGAAAAGTATGCCTGAAATTATAGCGACCATCAAGCAATTGAATAAGTCCATTATGAAAAAGCTCGCAAATCCTGAAGTGAAGAAATTACATAACCAACTTGAATTGGTTTACCAAAACCTGCTCGAGATTTCCAGCCCCGATACCGAAGCATGAGTGAAAGTATAAATATAACTAATTTAAATCCTGCCGGGCTATGATGTGGATTGTGCGGCTTGCCCTGCGCCGGCCCTATACAGTTGCGGTAATGGCCATGCTCATTCTTATTATGGGAATATTATCTATCCGCGCCATGCTCGTAGATATTTTTCCACCTATTGATATTCCGGTGGTTCTTGTGGTGTGGAACTACCCTGGCCTTTCTGCTGATGATATTGAAAAGCGGGTGGTTTTTTTAGATGAACGTGCCATATCAAGCACGGTTAACGGTGTAGCTAAAATAGAATCATCATCCATACCCAGCATTGGTCTTTTAAAAGTATATTTTGAGCCCGGTGCAGATATAGGTGCAGCTATTGCCCAGATGACAGCAGTTTCTAATACTGCCCTTAGAGCTATGCCACCGGGTATGACTCCGCCTGTCATTATTCAATACAATGCCACCAACGTACCTGTTGCCCAAATAACCTTAAGCAGCAAAACCCTGCCTGAAGAAAAAATCTTCGACTATGGGCTTAACTTTATTCGTCTGCGCTTATTTACCATTCCCGGTCTTGCTACTCCGGCTCCCTTTGGTGGAAAGACCCGCCAAATTATGGTTGATATTGACCCAAGGGCATTAACTGCAAAAGGCTTATCTCCAAATGATATACTTACCGCTATACAGGCCTCTAACCTTATTTTACCTGCGGGCTCGGCACGTATGGGCGATTTGGAGTATAATGTGGCCCTTAATTCCAGCCCCGATAATGTAAAGTTGTTTGAGCAAATACCATTGAAAGTGGTAAATGGCCAGCCTGTTTTATTGGGCGATGTCGCAAAAGTATCTGACAGCTATGCCGAGCAAACCAATATTGTAAGGGTTAACCGTTCCCGCGCAGCCTATCTTACTATTTTGAAAAAAGCAAATGCCTCCACATTAGTTGTAGTGGAATCAGCTAAGGAGATGCTGCCCATTATTAAGGAAACTGCTCCACCGGGGTTAGATTTAAAAGTAGATTTTGACCAATCTATCTTCGTTCGCGGTTCTATCAATAATGTGTTGCGCGAAGCTGTAATAGCATCCTTATTGGTATCGCTCATGATACTTTTCTTTTTGGGAAGCTGGCGCAGTGTGATTATAGTGTGTACTTCTATTCCTCTTTCTATTTTAGTTTCTATTATTGGCATGAACCTGCTCGGCGATACTATTAACATTATGACATTGGGTGGCCTTTCACTGGCTATTGGGATGCTGGTAGATGATGCCACGGTGGAAGTGGAAAATATCCATCGGAACCGACACATGAATAAAACCCTTACCGTTGCTATTTTAGATGGAGCCAGCCAAATTGCTACGCCCGCCATTGTAGCAACATTAGCTATATGTATTGTGTTTTTCCCTGTGGTATTATTGAAGGGCCCCGCCAAATTTTTGTTCAGTCCGCTGGCATTGGCTGTTGTAATTGCCATGATGGCATCCTATCTGCTCTCGCGTACGCTGGTGCCCACTCTTGCCCGCCTGCTGATGGAACATGAACCTTTGCACGAGGACTCCAGGGACCCAAGCCACAGTAGCATGAAAAGGGCTAGAATAAGGTTTAATGACTGGCGTGACCGCAATTTTGAACGTTTCCAAAATTCCTATGGCAGGTTGTTAAATGTCCTTTTACATTATAAAAGAACAACGCTTACATTCGTTGCTATTGCAGTCGTTGCTTCTTTCTTTTTGTTGGGAGTCGTCGGGACCGATTTCTTCCCAAGTACCGATTCAGGTATGATGAAAATGCACTTTCGGGCCCCTTCCGGAACCCGTATAGAAGTTACAGAAAAATTAGTGGATTCTGCCGAAGCCCGCATACAAAAAATAATTCCCAAAGATGAATTGGAGACCATCAATGATATGATTGGTGTACCCGTTTCATACAACCTTGCATTTGTAAATACGGACAATACCAGTGGCATGGATGCTGAAATAACAGTATCGTTAAAGCAGGGGCATAAGCCTACCATTGATTACATGAAGAAAATACGGAAAGACCTGAATAATAATTTCCCGGGCTGCGTGATATATTTTCAGTCGGCAGATATCGTAAACCAGGTGTTAAATTTCGGTTTATCTGCTCCGCTGGATGTGCAAATCCAGTTTCCTGATTATTACAAATCATACGACTATGCCCGCATACTGCGCGACCAGATGAAAGCCATTCCCGGCGTCGAAGATGTGGTGATTAAGCAGGTGTTGGATTATCCTACCTTCAAAGTGGACGTTGACCGCATACGTGCAGCAGAGTTGGGGCTTACACAACAGGCAGTTGCTAATAGCATACTTATTTCATTGTCATCAAGCAGTATGGTGGGACCTTCATTTTTTATAAATCCATCCAATAGTGTAAACTATCCTGTAGCAATACAAACCCCTTATCAAAAAATCAGTTCCGTACAAGATTTGATGAATACGCCGATTACCACTACGGCCTCTGCTTTTAATAGTAATCCTAATGCTTCGCCCACGGACCTTCCCGCTGCGCAATCGCAAACATTGGGCAATCTTGCCAAAGTAACCAGCATCAACCAATTCGATTTGTTCAGCCACTACACGGTACAACGGGTTATGAATATTGATGCCAATGTAGAGGGCTGCGATTTAGGCTCTGTTGCAAATGACATTCAGAAAAAAATAAATGCCTTGGGCAAATTGCCTCCCGGTATGCGTATTGACCTGCGAGGGCAAAATGAAGTAATGAATTCTTCTTTTAAAACATTAAGCCTGGGATTGATACTGGCTATTGCTTTGGTCTATTTGCTCATGGTAGTTTTATTCCAGGGATGGATGGACCCTTTCATAATTATGCTTTCTATTCCCGGTGCATTTATGGGCATACTTTGGATGCTTACATTAACAGGTACAACCATCAATGTGGAATCACTTATGGGCTCCATTGTTGCAATAGGAATAGCTGTTTCCAACTCCATTTTGCTGGTAAGTTTTGCCAATGATTTGCGCGTGCAAAAGGGTGTAAGTTCCATCGAAGCGGCTTTGGAAGCAGGTAAAACAAGGTTACGCCCTGTGCTTATGACAGCCATTGCCATGATATTGGGTATGATACCTATGGCTATAGGAGCCGGCGAAGGCGGGGAACAAAATGCACCCTTGGGACGCGCCGTTATTGGCGGACTTTTGGTGGCGACGGTATTTACACTTTTTGTTGTACCTATATTTTATTCCGTGTTGCGCAAGAGTGTACCGACGTACCATACTATGGATTTAAAATTTGAAGAAGAAGCCAAAGGACACATTGAAGGTTAACCAACATATTATATAAAACATGACAACCGTATTAAAAACTCCAATTAACTATAAGCTGCTGGGGGCAGGCATTATAGTCCTGCTGCTGATGGGAGGAGGAATTGCAGGGGTGTATATCAAAAAGGCTAATTCTGTGGAAGCAGATAGTGCTGAACGGGTAAAGGAATTAAAGCAGGGCCCTGTAGTGAAAACGGCTATCGCTTCTTACAACTTTGGGAATAAAGAATTAGTTTTAATTGGTGAAGCAAGGCCCTACCAAACGGCTACGCTGTATGCCAAAATAAGTGGCTATCTTGAAAAAATAAATGTAGATAAGGGAGATATAGTTAAGGAAGGCCAGGATTTGGCCTATGTGGATAATCCGGAAATAGACCAGCAGTATACGGCGGCCATATCCGATTTGGAAAACAAAAAGAAAATAGCAGAACGCGATAAAAAATTATTGGAGAAAAAATTTATTGCCCAAGAAGATGCGGACCTTTCACAAACGAATGCCGATATGGCAGCAGCCAATGTAAAATCGCTGGCAGAACAGCAACAATACAAATATTTGAAAGCACCCTTCAATGGAACTATCACTGCCCGTTACGTTGACCCGGGTGCATTGATACAAAATGCGGATAATGCACAAACCGGTGCTCAGCCTGTGGTTACAATCGCTGATTTATCAAAGTTGCGGATTTATGTTTATGTGGAGCAACGTGATGCTGCCGCTTTAAAGGATGGGGATAGTGTTCTGATTACATTAACAGAAAGGCCCGATGTGCATATAAGAGCGAATATCACTCGCATAGCAGGCGAATTGGATGCCCGCACCCGCATGATGTTATGCGAAGTAGATATCGAAAATAAAAATGATATAATAGTGCCAGGTAGTTATGTGCAGGTACATGTAAAACTCCCTGTTGATGGACAGGCAAAGGCACTCACAGTTCCTTCCATAGCACTCATAATTCACAGCGATAAAACAATGGTTGCAGTTATTGGAAAGGACAGTATATTGCATTATAAGGAAGTGAAAATATTGCTCAATACTGGCGAAAAATCTTGTCTCACTGGGATTACAGAAGGTGATCGTGTTGCCCTCTCCGTAGGTGAAAGTCTGCCGGAAGGACAAAAAGTTAGGATAACTCAATAGGCATAGATGAGTTACAGGTTTAAAATAAAACAGCACGTAAAATATCTTTTCAGAGGTATTTTGCTATTGTGTATTTGTGGCAATCGTTTACTTGCACAAGATTCTGTGCAGGTGCTGTCGCTCGACGATTGTATAAAAATCGGGCTTACTCAGTCTACTCAAATTTTGCGCAATGAAGATTCTGTAAAAATTACGGGTGCTGCCTTAATGGGCGCCTATGGACAATTTCTGCCGGACCTCAATTTTGCAGGCGCTTATGGCTATCTGGGTGGAAAAAACTTACTCATTACTACAGAACCTATTTTGGTTGATTCAAGAGAAACACAAATGAATTATGAAGTAAGCAGTACGGTTAATATTTTTAATGGATTTTCAAACCAGGCTGCATTGAAAACTGCTACCCTGTCGCAGTCAGCGGCTCAAAACAGCCTTGAACGGGCAAAGCAGCAAATAACGTTTGATGTTACACAATCGTTTTTGCAGGTGATGCTCGACCGCCGAGTAGTTGGCTATGCCAAACAAAATCTGGATGCTTCTACCAAACGCGAAGCTCAGTTGCAGGAATTAACCAATGTAGGCCGCAAATCTGTTGCAGATTTATATCAACAGCAAGCAGAGACTAGCAACGACAGGCTATTCTTTATACAATCGGATGATAAATTGAAGAACGATATTATTCTGCTATTGCGTAAAATAAAAATCAGCCAGACAGATAAATATAAAATTGCTGACCTGCCTATTGATACTATTCCTCTTGGGCCCGGTTATCAGAATGTGCAAAACCTTATTGATAAGGCCATGCAGCAAAGGCCCGATGTAAAAGCTTCGGAGCTAAGTATTCAAATTGCGGGATGGCAGGTGGAAGGTTATAAGAGTGGTTATTACCCTAAATTATCATTGATAGGTGGATTAATTTCCAACGGAGGTTATTTTAACCAGTTATATGTTAATGGTATGGATGAATTGGGCCCGCAGGAACCCTATGGACAAGCCCTTTTCGGGCAGATGTACGGAGAAGTAGCCTTGAATTTGTCGTGGCATATATTCGACAGGTTATACAACAAAACCAATGTGGATATTGCAACCATAAACCAGCGCAATGATGAAATACAAAACGAGGACCTTACGGTGCAGATTTCATCAGACATTAAACAAGCCTATAATGATTACGTTGCCGCCTTGCAGCAAATAGAAACTGCTGACAGGGGGCTTGCCGCAGCCAGCCAGGCTTTTGATGTGGTGAATGGGGAATATAATGTGGGTAGAGCAGATTTTGTAACCCTCTCGAATTCACAGGTAGTGTTATTACAGGCAAGGGTTAGCAAAGCACAGTCAGACGTGAACCTGGCTCTGCAAAAAAAGATTATTGATTTTTATATCGGGAAATAATTTCGTATGGATGCTCCAGAACTAAATAAATGTTAAATAATAATAAAAGATTACGTCCCCCGCACTCTCGTGTAATTTAAGGCTGGCTTTTTGGGTAAATGTATCTATACTTTTACTTTTTATTAGCTTTGTGCCGACAAAATAAAACCCATGAAAAAAATAATACTCCTCTTCGTGTTTTTTACTCTTGCCTCCATAAGCCTGCTAACTGCCCAGGATAATGTCAATTTCCAAGCCGGAGAAAAAGCATATAATACCGGCAATTCTAAACTGGCTTTCGATTATTATTCCCGCTACATTAAGACTTTCGAAGACCAGGTTGCAGATTATTTAAGCAAAATACATTCCTACGACACCAGCACTGCCTATGAAAAATCTTCCTTGTTTCCCGGCTTTTCCGTTCATCATGACTGGGCTGTAGCATATTATAAACGAGGCATGGCAGACTTGGGCAATAATGAATTTGTGTTGGCAGGAAAGGATTTCGATGTAGCTATTTCCATTGCCGCCTCTTATGGTGCACCATATCTCCAAAAAGGAATATTAATTGGGGGCACAAACAAAGAGCAGGCGTGCATATTTATTAGCAAAGCACGTTCCTTAGGCGATACAGAAAAAGCCCTGAAGCAGGCATACAGGGATAATTTTTGTTGGAACTGCGGCCTCCAAAGTTTTATTAAAGGTAAAAAACAAGTTGACTCCAAACAGTTTGCTGCGGGATTACCAAATCTGAATACGGCTATTATGTACTCTCCCGATTCGGGAAATTATTATGCATATAGGGGGATGGCTTTTGAAGGATTGGGTAAATTAGATTCCGCTGCAGCAGACTATAGTACGGCTATTAAATTAGATTCCAATAGCTACATGGCCTATTACCATAGGGCACTCGCCTATGAAAAATCTCAGAAATATAAAGAAGCATTTGACGATCTTACTAAGGTATTACTCTTAAAATCCGGGTTTGCCGATGCCTTCAAGCACCAGGCTATGGATTGTGAAAGCCTCGGTATGCCGGAAGCTGCCTTATATGACTATCAGCAACTGCTACGCCTCAATCCAAAGGAAGGTGTTGCATGGTTTAAAGTGGGTTTGCACAGACAAGAGAATGATCAGGAAGCATGCAGTTATTTCCAGAAAGCACTTGATTTAGGTTGTGAAGATGCCCGCCCTGCTGCTGAAGAATGTCAAAAGGAAGCAGCACGGAAAGCCCTCAAATAACCCATACTTTTACCTCTCGGCTATCCATTTAAGTGCTTTTTTATTTGGTTTAGTTTTAGTAAAGCCTCAAGGGGACTTAGCGTGTCTATATCTGTTTTCTGAATTTCTTCTTTTATTTGTTCCAATACGGGGTCATTCAACTGGAAGAAACTTAATTGGAGATTTTCATTTATCTCAGTCGGCTTTACAGAATTTCCTTTCAGTGCGGGGCTGTGTGTATTTTCCAACTGGCTAAGCACATCATTGGCGCGTTGCACAACCTTTACAGGCATGCCTGCCATCCGTGCCACATGAATGCCAAAGCTATGGTTGCTCCCGCCGGGGCTAAGCTTACGCAGGAATATCACTTTGTTTTGCACCTCTTTTACAGAAACATTAAAGTTTTTAATTCGCTTATATGATGAAGCCATTTCGTTCAACTCATGATAATGTGTGGCAAACAATGTTTTAGCTTTTGCATCGGGGGTTTCGTGTATATATTCGGCAATGGCCCAGGCAATCGAGATGCCATCATAGGTGCTCGTTCCCCGTCCTATTTCATCCAATAATATCAAACTTCTTTCCGAAATATTATTCAGGATGCTCGCAGTTTCATTCATCTCTACCATAAAAGTAGATTCTCCCGATGAAATATTATCCGATGCACCTACACGGGTAAATACTTTGTCCACTATACCAATCTCCGCATTTTGTGCAGGGACAAAACTTCCCATTTGTGCCATAATAACAATCAATGCAGTTTGCCTCAGCAAAGCCGATTTACCCGACATGTTGGGTCCCGTTATTACCAATATCTGCTGGCTTTCGTCATCCAAAAAAATATCATTGGCTACATATGGTTCACCCGGTGGCAACTGCTGTTCAATAACAGGATGCCTTCCGTTTTTTATATCAATTTTTTTATCTTCGTTTATATGAGGGCGTACATAATTATTCTCTCTCGCTATTTTTGCAAATGATAACAGGCAATCCAAACGCGCGCACAGCGAGGCATTCAATTGTATAGGCGCTACATAGTCTGCCAACGCCAATACAAGATTGTTAAATAAACTTTCTTCCATAGAAAGTATTTTTTCTTCTGCACCCAATATTTTTTCTTCGTATTGTTTCAGCTCTTCGGTAACAAAGCGTTCACAGTTCGAAAGGGT
>JABDAL010000039.1 GCA_013289165.1 Bacteroidota bacterium | reverse complement strand
TTGTTTGTATAAGGCTTATCACAAGATACCCGATTGCAAAAAAAGAAATGCCCCAATCTCCTTTCAGGGCGTTCCGGTTTTATGCACATAATCCTAAAATAACTACGTTCTGGCTGAAGCAAAAAATGGTGCTTAAACCATATGTTAATAAATACCCCTTTAATGAGCGTGACCATTGGCTAACTTACAATAAGTGCGATTTGTGTGCAGTATGTAAGATGCCTGAAATTAACCTTGGAGCTTATTCTTGATTAGCTTTTCCACTTAATACCGCAACCGATTGCCTTGGTGGACGAAGGATTAACAGGTTTACCGGCCAGCAGATTATTAACTGCATTTTCTACATATTTTTCTTTCACTGCTGAAGGGTCATCACTGTTGTCATCAATAGCGCCAATGTATTTTACAACAAAATCGCTCCCTGATTTTTGAAGCACAAATACATGCGGAGTATGTGCCGCCCCGTATGCTTTTGCCACCTGCTGTGTTTCATCAACAAGGTAAGGGAATTGATAGTTTTTGGCTTTTGCCCTTGCCTGCATAATGCCATAACTGTCTTCAGCAACTTGTGTAGGGTCATTGGGGTTAATAGCAATCACCGGATACCCTTGTGATGCATATTTGGTGTTCAAATCAATTATCCGGCTTTCGTATGCCTTTGCAAAAGGACAATGATTGCAGGTAAATATTACAATAAAGCCTTTGGCCTCTTTGTAATCAGTGAGGGAAACCATTTTACCATCTATATTTTTAAGGCTAAAATTCATAGCCTTGTCGCCCACATTGTAGCCGGTATTGGTAAAGGATGAGAATGCAATAATTGCAGCAGAAAGGAACAAAACTTTTTTCATGATTTATTTAATTTTTGATTGAATTGCTTTTTCGAGAGTTTCAGAGGTAAACTCCCCTTCGCGAAAATACACCTTTTTTCCCAATTTATACATAACGGTTGCCGGAATAGCACCACTCCATGAACTGTCTATTTTATCTATCCAGTTATTCGGATTACCCCCATTAAGCAATAATACTAAGATGTTCAGGTTTTTACTATCCACAAACTTTTGGACTGTATTAATTTCCCTCGGCGCATTAAGGCTCACAAAAATCATTTTCACTTTTTTGGAAGCGTATTTTTTATACTCCTGCTGAAAAGCGGGAAGCTCCTTTACACATGGCTCGCACCAAGTAGCCCAGAAGTTTACCACATACAAAGTATCATTGTGTTTTGAGGCTGCATAGGCTTGCAGCTCAGGGAAAGTAACGATAGTTACTTTATTCCCTGGCAAAAGAAAAGGGAAGAAGGCGATTAAACAAACAGATTTATACTTTTTCATATTTCTATTTCATTAACTCCGTAAGCATTTTAACGGCTTTTTTATTTTCACTAACCTGCATAGAATTACTCACCATCATCTTTTCATGCTTTGTAAGCCTCCAACTTAAGGAAATATCATTATCTACAGAATTATTAAGCTGAAAGTAGACTACATTTAATTTTCCTTTATACCATTGGCTCATATATTCCAAAATACGGTCCTCCTTGAAGCTTTCAATAGAGAAAAGGGTACCGTATAATTGCGACACAGGGAAAGTGATGCTACCCAGCATGTCAGTAGGGGAATTACCCACTATTTTTTGTTTTTTAACCTGGTCGCGAATTTGAATAATAATAATTCTTCTTGTATGTTGTGAGAGCCACGTACGGAAAGTATAAATGAATTTTACTGTTTCTTCCAAGCCGAGATTATCTATAAGTCCTGCATCCATAACTTCAATGGGGGGCGAGCTGGGTAGTTCTGTTATGGGTGTAATGAAGGGAAACGTAGAGCTCATGCGTAAAGCACTTGTGAAAAGCAGGTTTTGTGCATCCTGGTTCTTAAATAACCGCGAAAACTCCACCGATTGGGGAAGAGGCTCATATACCACCGTAGAATCAAAATCATAATCTGTCATAAAGGAAATTCCCTGCGGTGAAATAATTAGTTTACGACCGTCATTGATAATGGAGGGCGTAATAAACATCATTGGGATGATTGCTTTCTGCTCCGGCTCTTTATAATCTCTCAAACGCTTAACCAACACACTGTCTGTATTTGCATCCAGTTTTTCTTCAAACGCAAAAGCCCGGTCTTTTGTATAGGTATAGTTTCCATCATGAAAATGTTGTAAACGGAATGCTATATCATTCGTGGCAATGGTAAACGCCACCGGGTTTAAAATATCCTTACCCAACTTATCAAAATACATTTTGCTGTTAAGGTCAATGTTCTGCCCTTGTTGCTTTTCGAGATATAATTCCCTGTAATAAGACGCTCCGATAACACCGCCCGACGAGCCTGTGATGAGCTCGGTATTTCTAAAAAATTCCCCGCCGGTAATACTGTCAAGATATTGAAGTGTGTAAAACGTCCATAATGCAGAACGTAATCCTCCCCCACTGGTATTAATCATGATCAAATCGGGCTTTCTGTTCAACGTAGTGTCATCCACATAGAACTCGTGTTCCCGGTTTTTCAAAATTTGGAGCATGTTCCTTTTATCAGATGCTCGCGTTGCCGTATCCTCACTAAGCAATTTAAATTCCTTGTATGAGTATTTAGCGGGAGGAACATCATAATTCATCCCATACGCTTTTGCAGAGAACCCTGACCAGCGGTTGCGAGAGAAGTAATCGACACCTAAAATCAAGACAATAATAACAATGGTTGTCCATCCCCTGAACCACGTATGCAAAGCCCCTACCATCATAATAAATACAGTGAACAAAAGCATGAGGCTTGCCCCTGCAGGAACCATAAATATGGGGTTCTGCCGGAATGCTCCCATAATTAAAAGGCTGGCCACAGCTATGATTTCAAATATGGCTCCCGTTTTATGGTTCTGCTTAAAAATCTTTTCAAGCATCCTGTTATCATAGTGTTCAGTGCCTCTTGAAAGCTTGAGGCGGAGGCCTCCTGCCAAATAAGTCTCCACATACCAGGTACGATCTGAATAAGACAGAGGAAGATAGGGAGCAGGCAGCAGAATATTTAATTCATAGTCTTTTTTTATTTTATATTCTTTTATTCTCGAGGATCTCAGATGACCGGTCCCGAAAAGGTTAAGCAGATCACCATCAAAAAAATAGAAAAAGAAAATAGTTATAGCCATAAAAATAAGTATCCCGATAATAAACCCTAAAATGTGATGAGCTATAAGAGATGGAGGGTCATTATCAAAACTCCGGAAATGGAAAACGCTGATTACATAAGTAAGTATAAACGCAACAGGAATAATAAGGTTATTCAGGAAAAACACATAAAAAGGTTTTTCCAGTGTAGCTAAAAAAGGGAAACGGAAGCTGTTTATAACATAGCTTGAAATATTATAGGCTACGATAAACCCTCCACAGGAGAAACCCATAATAAGATAGGAAAGGAAATTTACCTTATTAAGGTATTCGGGATAAAGAAAAAGATAGGGTACGCCATAACGCAGGCCTATTAGCCGGGTAGTAATTCCAAAAAACAAAGCCCAGATAAGAACATAATAGAAATTCTTTTTAAATGTCATCAACAGAAGCTGGAAGGGAAAAGAGTAAAAAGCCCTGCGAAGAAATTGATGCTGCTTGAAATAAATCCTCATAAATTAACCCTATTGCCAAAGGTTTTGTATAGTCTTGTCCTTGGGATATTTTACGGAATAGGAAAAGGTAAGTTTCTTTGTTTCCTGGGCTGACAATGTAATATGCCAGGTAAGTTTACCGTTTGCATCGTCTTTTTTGGCACCACCAAGGTCCATTGGGGTAATCTCTATTTCTTTATCGGTAGACAAGGGAATCTGGTCGGATACATCAATGGATATAGAGTCGTTTTGAGAATTGTGAAGATTTATTTCCCATCCGAAAGTCTGGGTCTTATAGCCACCAATCCATTGTGCAGCAGAAAAGTTCTTTGTCTTTATTCTTTTCACCACAACCTTTTTATCCATTCCGAAGGACAAGTCTAGCGTATCGGAGGTATTCTCCGGTGAGATGTATGATTTGCCTATATAAGCACCCGAATAGTAAATATTTACCTGTCCGGGTAATATATTCAGGTCTTCCCATTTTGTAATACCTGCGAGTAGAAAAACATCCTTCTGCAATTTAGGAATGCAGATATAGTGAAAGTAGGCCGGTAAATCATATTGTTTAATTTCAAGGGTGTGTGGCTTATTGTCTGATGGCAGGCTATATGGTACGTCAATATTAAATTCTACAGCCAGGTTAGATTCTTTAGTAGTGTTGGCAACTGCCATTGGGCGAGTCATTGCCTTTGCTGCCGGGGCTTTAAATTCCAACGCATCACTATTATAGACACCTGCCACACTACTACTTGCATCAAGTTCGGCACGGGCATTATAAACCGGGGAATAGTATTGCAAATACCAGGGGTTAAGTGTAGGCGCTGTCTGATTTAGGGTAGGATTGGATGATGAGAGCGTGAGGTCAATATTATTCCAGTCCTGCCCGGTGTGTTGGGAAATATTAGCCTTATATGAGAACTGGCAATTATGCCTTGTATCCTGTGCCCGTAAGTCATATATGGGACTCCAGACTGCATCGTAAGTAAAATAAGATAATTGGAAATTTATATCCTGGCTTTTAGCGCAGGAAATAGATGCTTCCACATCGCCTACAATGGTATCTGTTTTAGTCCTCCATTCACTTATCTCATCCGATATTTTTTTAATCCTGGAAGTAAGGCGGCTTTCTCTTTTATGTAATCTCATCAAAGAATCGTCTATTGTATTCACCTGCTTTACGTAATACTCATACATAGATTTTACAGCCAATACGGTGGTTCCTGTATTGGTTCCGCCCACGGTACGGTTATTGTCTAATAGCTTTTTAGCATCCTCAAAAATGGAAATATTGTTTTGGGTACTTTCCAATTCATCATTAAGAACCTCCAAGGAATCTTGCCACTTTTTCACCCGGGTACTTTTCTTATTTTCTGCCAGGTAGTCCTGGTGTGAGGTAACTGATAAAATGGTTATCTCTGCATCCGAAGCAAGTTGAATGCTTTGCTTGTCTATCTTCGAAGGGAGCCCATGAAAGACAACCGTTGTTTTCCCTTCTTCAATTGATGCATTTCCTCTGCATGTTACCAGTGCACCATTCTGATACACAACAGCACTTACAACTTTTGGCATTATATCTATGGTTGCCTGTGAAGCTACAAATAGGGGCATTGCACACGCAAGAAAAGGAAGGTAACTTTTCATGAGAATAGTTTTGGTAAAGATAATTCATAAACCCAAGTTCTTTAGGCGGCAGGCAAATAAGTAACTAACCACCTAAATTTAATAACTCCGGCTCTTTAATTAAATTGCCCAAAAACCTCCATAGCATTTTGGGTAGTTACATCCGCTATTTTTTCAATGGGCATTTGATAGATTTCGGATAGCTTTTCGGCAATAAAAGATAAATAAGAACTCTCATTTCTCTTTCCTCTGAAAGGGACAGGGGTAAGATAGGGCGAATCAGTTTCTAAAACAAGATAAGATAAAGGAACCTTAGAAAGCACTTCCGACAGTATAGACTTTTTATAGGTAACAACTCCTCCAATACCCATCTTGAAAGATTCCAAGTCCATTATTTCCTTTGCTTCTTCAATGGTTCCGGTAAAGCAGTGAAATATACCTTTCAGGCGCTTGTCGTGAAGCTCTGTTATTATTTCTATTACTTCGCTAAATGAGTTACGGCAATGGATAATGATGGGGAGATTCATTTCCTTTGCCCACTCAACTTGTGCACGGAATGATAGTTTTTGTTCTTCTATATAGGTAGTATCATGGTATAAATCTATACCGGTCTCCCCTACTCCATAAAATTTTCTTTTACTAAACCAGTCCTTGATTTCTATCAATTGCTCTTTATAATTCGCATCCACCGAACAGGGATGCAAGCCCATCATAGGAAAACAATTTGAGGGGAGTTCATCACAGGTTTTTACTAATTCTGAAATGGTAGTTACGTCAATATTGGGAAGGAAACATTTGGATACCCCTTTATCTATGGCTCTTTGCATCATGTCTGCCTTGTCTGTATCAAATTCGGGCAGAAACAGGTGAGTATGAGTATCTATAAGTTGCATTCTTAATTGGCTGCCTTTCGTGCAACAGCAAAGTCCTTATGGATATTCGCAGGATAGAATGATTTTAGCGTTTCGATGCAATAATCAACTTCTGCAATTGTATTGTACTTAGAAAATGAAAAACGGATTACAGGCCTCCTGTCTATATTTTTCCCGAGTGCGGCAATTACATGAGAGCCTACATTGCTGCCCGAAGAACAGGCACTACCGGCCGAAGCTGCAATTCCATTAATATCCAACTTCATCAGCATCATTTCGAAGTCATCACTTTCCGGCAGCATAACATTTAATACTGTATAAAGAGAATTTCCTTTCATATCCCCATTAAACTCTACTCCTTCTAATTCTGTTTCGAGGCGATTAATAAAATAGGTTTTAATATTCTGAATTGCTGCGGCATGGTCCTTCATGTGAGAATGGGCAAGTTCAAATGCCTTGCTTAAGCCGACAATACCTACCACATTTTCTGTACCGCCCCGCATGTTTCTTTCCTGCCCTCCACCATGAACAAGGGGTGATATTCTCCTCGAACCATTGATATATATGAATCCGGTACCCTTTGGCCCATGAAATTTATGCGCCGAAGCCGCAATAAAATCTACTTTTATTTTTTGCAGGTCAATTGGGTAGTGACAGACCGATTGAACCGTATCGGAATGAAAAACCACATCGTATTTTTTACATAATTCCCCCACTTCTTCAATGGGTAAAATATTACCTATTTCATTATTGGCATGCATTAAGGACACCAATGCACCCGGGGACTTTTTCAATTGGTTTTCGAGATCGGCTAAATTAATGTGCCCGTTTTCTTTCAGCGCCACATGGCTCACTGTTACTTTTCCTTTATGCACCAAGTCTTCTATGCTGTGTAATACAGCATGATGTTCCAGGGGGCTGCTAATGATGTGTTTTATATTATAATCTTCCACCGTGCAACGGATAGCCATGTTATCTGCTTCTGTTCCGCCGGAGGTAAAGAATATTTCAGATGGGGAGACATTCAGGCGATTGGCAATATTTTTACGGGCTTTCTCTACTATAGCTTTAGCCTCGCGGCCATAAGAGTGGATGGAAGACGGGTTTCCATGCTTATTTTCAAGCACATTAAGCATTTCCTTCACAACTTCAGCATCCATTGCCGTAGTTGCTGCATTATCAAAATATACATTCATATATTTGTCAATCCGAATTCTTGGAAAGGCAAATTTATGATTTTAATGTAACTCTATGAAAGAATTGGTTGCTAAGAGACATTTTGTATTCCCCCTATTGGTTTTGTTTTTACTTTTTATCCCCTTAGTAACTAATGCTCAAAAAGATGATTATGCCGACCCGTCGCATATCAGGTATGATGATTGGGTGTACAAGGACTATATAAAAAGTGTACAACTTCATCATGTAGGATGGAAGTTTTCCCCGCCCATCATAGCGCTCCATTCAGGCGATGTGCTCCAGCTTGACTTTGACGACCTTGCCGGAGACTATATCCCCTATTATTATACTCTTGTTCACTGTGATGCTGACTGGCAACCCTCTGATATGGTTGCGTTTGATTACCTGGGTGGCTTTAGCCAGGACGAGATTACCGAATACTATTATTCTTTCAATACCTTTCAGAGATACACCCATTACCGGCTTTATTTGCCTAATGCCAATATGCAAATGCTTTTGTCGGGCAATTACCTGCTCAAAGTATTTAAAGATAATAATCCTGATAGCCTTGTCTTGACGCGAAAAGTAATGGTTTATGAGAATGGTGTAAGAATTCATGGCAGCGAGAGGCGTGGACTAGGAGATGAATTATATACCAAGCAGGAAATAATATTCACTATCAATACCTTGCGAACTGTTATAACAGACCCATTTCATGCTTTGCAGATTTTCATAAGCCAGAATGGCAGGTGGGACAATGCTATAGTTGGGCTACAACCTAATTATATTGTAGATACAGCATTGATTTATGATATGGACATTGGTAATAGTTTTGACGGAGGAAACCAGTTTCACTCTTTTGATATGACCAGCCTTAAATACCTTACTGACCATGAAGATGCCTTTGTTGATAATAAAAACTCTTATGAAATTAACCTCAAACGAGATGAAGCCCGAGCCGGGGCAGAGTATTATACCTTTGCTGATATTGATGGACAATACCTAATACTTGATAAAGATGCAGACAGCACCCCTATTAATTCAGAATATGTTTATATAAATTTCTTCTTACCCCTTGATTCTGAAATAACAGCCGGAAACCTATACATCTTTGGGGCACTGACAGACTGGAAATGTCTGCCCGAGTATGAAATGCATTACAATCAATACAAGCACTACTATATGGGCTCTGCTTATTTAAAGCAGGGATATTACGAATATCAATACGCCTATTTGGAAAAAGGCTCTACTGTTGCCGACCTTACCTTTATTGAGGGCAACCATTTCGAAACTACCAATACTTATTTCATATATGCTTACTACCGTCCACCGGGGTTATTTTATGATAAACTTATTGGGTATACTACCGTACATGCTCCATGAGTTTTGAATGAAAACAAGTTTCTACATCTGTTTTTAACTTGTAATTTTTACCTTAAAATTCACAATTCTATAAAACCGTTATGTCACGGTTTTTCACGGAATGGGCAACGTGACATAAAGATATTTGGCTCATAAAACCAGTCACTTAAGGTGGTTTTGCACCATGACATATTTTTTAGGACACCGTGACATATCTTTTTGCCATACAAGTGTATATTAATTGCGAGGCAAATAATAACCCTATAAAACACAGATTTACAAGCAATCCCACCTATTTAGATTCAGTAAACAAAACGAAAAAGCCGTAAAAGAATTATGTCACGATTGTGGAAGAATCGTGACATAAAACATATAACAAACAGATTTACTGCATATAACAAATATGTCACGGTATTATTATACCGTGACATATTTTAAAACCCACCTCTAGTCCCCATCGATAAGGGGAATATAATGGAGCAGATTAAGAATTTATTTCTGCAACACCATACGCTTAGTATCTATTACGTTGCTGTTTATAATAAGGCTGTAGGAATAAATACCTGCGCCCAAATTATCGGGGGTAAGGTTAATCGTTCCGTTACCTGTTTGAGTGAGTTCCACTTGTTTTAGCAAATCGCCATAGGTATCATAAAATATAATGGTAGCACCTATAGTACCCTTTGGCAGGTAGTAATTGATTTTAGTCCCTGCTGAGCCGAACGGATTGGGCGTGTTTTGATAGAGAATAGGCGCATTGTTTGTTGACAATGTTACATCTTGAGTGTTAGCCGTATTATTATCAGACGGACCAGATAAACTACCACCATTATTGGATGTTTGATTGGCACAAAGCTGAGCTACACAAACTTGCATACTTTGTAATGCTTTGGTTAAGCTGTCATTTTTCGCACTTAACTCTTGAACAGCTTTTACTAATGGCACTACAAAAGTGCTATAGCCTAAAGTATAAAGCCCACTGGAAGTTTGTGGTTTATTTACACCAGCAAAATTATACCCGCATGCCTGGGCTGCTGAATCTACTTGCTGGGCTATAAAACCGCTTTGGGTGGTTTTTTCTATATCATACTTGCCATCCCAGTCCGACCCGGCGGTAACACCTAATAACTCATTCTGTTTATGAAGATTGATATTATAGGTAACAGGTTGTAACTTATTTATAAAAGCCAGGCCGGGTATATTTCCTTGAATATTGTCCTTGATCCGCCTGTCGCTATATGAGAAATAAGTTGCTCCGTAAACTCCGGTAGTGGAGTTATTTCCAAGATATACAGAATTGCCCGTTACGGTACTAGCCCCTACTCCTGATTGATAACCTAAGCAAACAACATTACTTACTGTACTAAAGGTAGAAGGTCCAGCCTGAGAACCCAGGTAGGTGTTCATTGATCCTGTAGTATTGTAATATCCTGCCTGGAAACCTAATGCAGCATTGTTATCGACTGTATTATTAAAAAGTGATTGGTATCCGGCTGAAGTATTGCCACTCCCTGTTTGGTTGTCATCTAGTGCATACATCCCGTACCCGGTATTGGCAACCCCAGTGGTATTGCCAAGAAGAGCAAATGTTCCATTGGCAGTATTAGCTTCTCCAATAGTGTTATAATACATGGCCTCGAACCCGGTAGATGTATTACTGCTTCCCGAAGTGTTGTCGTGAAGCCCTCCCCAGCCAATAGCTATATTTTGAATTCCACCACCGGAATTACTGTATAATGCTTCATTTCCAATAGCAATATTGTCGCCGTCAGCGGTATTGGAATACATGGCCTGGAGGCCTATAGCAATATTATTAATTCCTGTAGTGTTGGAGTAAAGAGTCTGGGAGCCAACAGCAGTGTTGTTACTTCCAGTGGTGTTAGCAGCAAGAGCGTAGGAACCTAAGGCGGTATTTGGAGTTCCGGTAGTGTTTTGGGTCAGTGCCAGGTAACCAAAAGCCGCATTGTCATTGACTGTATTATTTAATAAAGCCTGGGAACCAACGGCAGTATTATTACTTCCGGAAGTATTGTAAATAAGCGCCTGGGAACCCATAGCTGTATTATTGCTGGTTCCGGAAGCATACCAAAGTGCCTGATAGCCCATACCTGTGTTATTACTTCCACCATTGTTATCACCAAGGGCATAAGAGCCTACCGCAGTATTACTAGTACCTGTACTACAAGTAGAAAGTGCACCAGCCCCCACAGCAGTATTACCATTACCCGTAGTATTGAGCGCTAAAGCAAGCCAGCCGGTAGCAGTATTCCACGAACCGCTGGTATTGGCATTTAACGATGTGAATCCGGTAGCAGTATTGTAATAACCTCCTGCATTAGAATATAAAGCTTGGGAACCAATGGCGGTATTTTCGAATTCGACCGTGTTAGAAAAAAGCGCATTAACTCCGTAGGCAGTATTGTCAGAACCCGTAGTGTTGCTGGCAAGCGCCTGGTAGCCATTGGCCGTGTTATTGCCCCCTGTGGTATTGGCAACAAGGGCATAGGCGCCTACAGCAGTATTTGGAGCTCCAAGCGTGTTCTGCATAAGTGCCTGGAAACCAAATGCAGTATTATAACTGACCGTATTATTAAAAAGTGATTGGTATCCGGCCGAAGTATTGTCATTACCTGTTTGGTTTACATCTAGCGCATACATCCCGTATCCGGTATTATTAACTCCCGTAGTGTTACCAAGAAGAGCAAATGTACCATTGGCAGTATTATCAAGTCCAGTGGTGTTATTATACATAGCTTGGAACCCTGTAGATGTATTATTGCTTCCCACGGTGTTATTATGAAGCCCTCCCCAGCCAATAGCTATATTTTGAAGTCCATTGGCATTACTGTATAATGCTCCATTTCCAATTGCAATATTATCGCTGGCAGCGGTATTGGAATACATAGCCTGGTAACCTAAAGCAATATTGTTAATTCCTGTAGTGTTGGAATAAAGAGCCAGGGAACCTAAGGCGGAATTGTTAGAACCATTTGTAATAGAGAACATCGTTTGATATCCGACGGCAATATTGTTACTTCCCGCTGGATTTATACTGGTGGGGCCCCCATAAGTACTGTCACCAAACGCGGTATTATTGATACCGGTAGGGGCTGAGGTAAATTTGCCAACACTTGCATCCCGTACCGATCCTCCATAGGTTGTATTGCCAGTTTGTCCGTAAGTTTGCATAGCTGTTATCATTAACGAGCTGAATGCAATAAATAATAGTTTTTTCATTGGGTAAAATTTTTTTGGTTAATAATTTTTTACCCTGCAATACTAATCTATCAATTTCCGGAATTTATCGAAGTTGCAGTAAGTCGCATTTTACCTGCAGTGAGTTGCAATTTTCTTACAGCAAGTTACGCTTCAAGAGAATGCTTCCTTATAATGAAAGAAATTTAAAAAGCTTTTTTTGTATGTTCTGCTAAGACTTAAATAAATGGGTTTCCCATTTTCGATTATACCGTTTAATGTAATGTTATCTTCATCTATCACATCCACTGCTTCGGGAGAAACCAAATCAGATTTATTTACCTGGATAAGAAAACCGGATATTTTAATAAGATAGTTAAACCTGTACCCGCGTATCTTACAAGTTGTATTTCCTTTCATATAGAGCATCTTATCCTGGTGTCCGTCTTTTAATGCCCTTATAAGCAATATATCAGAAAGAAGTACCTTAATCTTTTTTCTCCCGCCCGAAAGATTGAACAAATAATATTTTTCTATAAATTTGCTATACTTTGAACTCCGTTCCGGAGTACCAAAAGGCAGGTATTTTATTGAAATACCTTTCAATTCCGTGTTGCTTCCTTTATCCATAGCAGTATAATTAACCGAAAGGGGCGGTAATTACAACATTAACGATTCTGCTTCTCTACGTATCCGGCAAACTACTAAATAAAGCTCCCTGTCTAAAAGCAAATATAATAACAAAATAAAAAAAAGTATGAGTGTATATACTATCTTTTTGTTAATTTTTATACGTAAAACACTTACGTAAAATACTTAGGTAAAACAATATATAAGAGGACTGTTCTGATTATCATAGAAAAGCATTTTAACGGCTTTAACTCGTAAAGCAAAGCTTGTTTACTCCCTAAACAAGCGTAGTTATTTTTGTTTACCGGCAACTGTTCCTTTATTTCCTCAGGAGGGAATATATTATATACCCGTAAAAAGAAAATATAAGCCTTTTGCTTACCTTTGCAACGTGCAATAAATGACCATGGGAAATGAGCGCAACGGTAGGAAAAGCATTTAATTTTAAGGCATTCCGGAGGGTATTAGAATACCTGCGTGAGTATAAAATGACTGCCGCAGTTACTATACTGCTAAGTGTTATACTGGCAGCATTTGCCCCACTTATGCCTATACTTACCAGGTATACGTTGGATACAGCCCAGAAACTTGGCCCCGTAAGCGGGTTCCCGTTCCTGTTAAAAATGTGCCTCTTGCTTTTCCTGATATTACTTATCCGCAGTACTGTTCAGTTCCTAAATACCTATTTTACAAGCCTGCTGGGACAGAATATCATAAAGAATATGCGTATAAAACTATACCAGCATATTCTTGACCTCAAATTGCAATTTTTTGACCGCACTCCTGTGGGTACACTGGTAACCCGTGTCAGCTCAGATATTGAGACCATATCGGATGTGTTTTCAGATGGATTAATAATCATTATAAACCAGTTTTTAATAGTGGTGGTTATTATTGGTGCCATGATTTGGCAGGATTGGAAATTAGCCTTGTTAAGCCTGAGCGTTTTCCCCATACTTCTTTTCGCAACCTATCTCTTCCAAAGGGCAACCCGTGCGTCTTTCCAAGATGTGCGCATACAGGTAGCAAGATTAAATGCCTTTGTACAAGAACATATTACAGGCATGAACATTGTACAGGTATTTAACCGGGAAGCTACCGAACTTGAGAAATTCAGGCAGATAAACAACAGCCACAAAATGGCTAATATCCGTTCCATCTGGTATTACTCTATTTTTTTCCCTGTAGTAGATATTCTTTCTTCCATTTCAATTGCCATCATCGTTTGGTGGGGAGCAAAGGGTATGTTAGCCGGAACAGAAACATTCGGCACCATTACACAATATGTAATGTACATAAGCGCCCTTTTTGGCCCCATACGCCAATTATCTGACCGCTTTAATACCTTGCAAATGGGTGTGGTAAGTTCAGAGCGTATTTTTAAATTATTTGATACAGAAAGTAAAATTGAAAATACAGGTAAATACTCCCCGGGCAAACTGGATGGAAAAATAAAATTTGAAGATGTATTCTTTGCTTATAGTGAGGATGACTATGTGCTGAAAGGTGTCTCATTCGATATAGAACCCGGTAAAACCCTTGCCATTGTTGGCGCCACTGGTGCCGGAAAATCCTCTATTATTAATATCCTGGGGCGGTTTTATGAATTCCAGAAGGGCTCCATCCTGTTGGATGATATTGAAATAAGAGACTATTCTATTGAGACATTACGAAAAAATATTGCCATTGTTTTACAGGATGTGTTTTTATTTTCAGACACTATTTTCAACAATATTGCTTTATATAATAAAGATATAACGTTGGCACAAATACAGGAAGCTGCCGAAGCCATAGGTGCTGATAAATTTATTGAAAGCTTACCGGGTAATTATGACTATAATGTAAGAGAAAGAGGAAATATGCTTTCTGCCGGGCAGAGACAATTGGTTTCATTCATACGGGCTTATGTGCAAAATCCTTCTATTTTGGTACTTGATGAGGCTACGTCGTCAATAGATACGGAAACGGAAAGATTGATACAAACTGCGATTGAAAAACTGACAGAGCGCCGTACTTCTATTATTATTGCACACCGGCTTGCCACCATACAAAGAGCAGATAAAATACTTGTACTTGACCATGGACTGGTAGTAGAATCGGGAACGCACCGGGAATTACTTCAAAAAGACGGGTTTTATAGGAAACTATATGAAATTCAGTTCCAAAAGGAGGAAAAATTAAGGGCATAAAAGGCCTTTTGACCCTTCATTTTATGGTATGTTAACAAAAATATCATGTTATGAACACCTATTTGTTGAGAATATAATTATATTTGTTGTCATACCAGATATTTTAATTGTATGTCAATTCATAAAAAATGGTCTAACTACACCATTAAAAACGCATCTTCCGAACCCGATAGCTATGGGGTTTATGAAATAGGAGATATTGAAACAGGAGCTATTCTATTTATTGGAGAAGGCCACATTCGTTCCGGTTTGCTTGCCCATACCCCCGACGGAGGCAGAAAAAAGCACATTTCCATAATAGGTACTTCTATTGTGGGCCTTTATGGCTATCGTTTTGAGCTTTCTAATACAAAAGAAAAGGCTAAACAAAGGCAAAAGGAATTACTGAACGAGTTTAAGAAGACTTATGGCTCGGCTCCCCGCTTTAATCAAAGGCAGGAGAAGTCGTCTACGCCGATATTTATTTAAACATTTCCCCGTTCCCGGTGTTTTCTTTGTACTTATCGCAATCTATTTCGATTGTGAGAGGCTTGTCCGGCTTTTCAAAATCACCCTGCGATATGTTTAGGGATTTATCCGCATAGGCCTTCTGCATATAAACTGCCCAGACAGGTAATGATTCTGAGGCACCCTGACCATATTCCATGTTTTCAAAATGGATACTCCTGTCCTCAAAGCCTGACCAGCAACCCGATACAAGGTCAGGTGTTATGCCTATAAACCAGCCATCGGAGCAATTTTGGGTAGTGCCTGTTTTTCCTGCAATGGGATTCAACAACCTATACTTAGGACCCCGTAACCGGGTTCCTGTTCCATGCACTACCACATCTTTCATCATATCAAGCATTACATAGGCATCTTGCTGGCTCATGGCTTCGCTTGTTTGTGGCTTTATTTGGTCAAGAACTCTGCCATTTTTGTCTTCAATCCGCATAACAAATGTCGGCTCTACCCAGATGCCTTTATTGGCATAGGTACAATACGAACCAACCATATCTAACACCGATATTTCACAAGTTCCTAAGCATAAAGAAGGAACAGGGTCTATCTTATCGGTAATGCCCATGTGACGAACCACATTTATTACGGCCTGGGGCGAAAATTGGTGAGTTAAAGCCGCTGCAATCCTATCAACCGACTTCGCTAGTGCCTCACTTAAGGACATCATTCTTCCGTCGTCATTGGTATCCGCATTTTTGGGCGTCCACGACTGGTTATCATAGTTTATAGTAATAGGCACATTAGGCATTTTGTAACAGGGCGAGTAGCCATTCTGCACAGCAAGTGTGTATATAAATGGTTTAAATGTTGAGCCTACTTGCCGTTTACCAACCTTCACATGGTCGTATTTAAAAAAGCGGTGATCGGTTCCACCTACCCATGCCTTAATATACCCTGTATGGGGGTCGATAGAAGTAAATCCGCATTGCAGGTAGCTTTTCGCATATTTGATGGAATCAATAGGTGACATTACCGTATCTACCGAGTGCTTACTATTTTTCCAAGTAAATACCGTCATGGGTGCAGGTGTATTGAATACTTTATTTATTTCACCATCCGAGGCGCCCTCTTCCTTCATGCTTGCATACCTGTCAGACCGGTGTACCGATTCATTAACTAAATCATTGGCCTCAGCTTTGGAAATCCGGAAATCAAAAGGAGCATTTCTTCGTATTTTAAGCTCCCTAAAAAAGAAAGGTTGGAGGTATTTACAATTCTGCTCCACCGCATCCTCGGCATATTTTTGTAAACGAGAATCAATAGTAGTATAAATCTTCAATCCATCTTTATAGATATCGTATTTGGTGCCATCGGGCTTGGGATGCTCATCACACCATTTTCTCAAATAATTATCCCGTAAATATTCTCTGAAATAGGATGCCAGCCCCTCGTCAGGATTCTCCGGCCGGAATTTTAATTTTAATGGAAGGTTTTTTAATGAATCGTAAACGTGTTCACTTATGTAGTTGTAGTTCTTCATTTGAAAAAGCACTACATTTCTTCTTTCCTGTGAATTTTGCTTTCTTCTTACAGGATTGAAAAGTGACGGGTTTTTCTCCATTCCTACCAACACGGCAGCCTGCTCCATTTTAAGGGAGTCAGCAGTAGTACTGAAATAAATCCTGGCAGCAGATTGTATACCCACCGCATTATTAATAAAATCAAACCGATTGAGGTACATAGTAATAATTTCATCCTTGGTGTATTGGCGCTCCAGGCGTGCTGCTATTACCCATTCCCGTATTTTTTGTACAAAAACCTGTATTTTATTCATTTTCTTCTGTCGTGGGAAAAGCATTTTGGCAAGTTGTTGCGTAATGGTACTCCCTCCGCCTGAAGAACTTTTTCCACCTAAAATGGTCTTAAAAAAAACTCTGAAAAGACTCCTGAGATCAATACCTGAATGATCAAAAAAGCGGGCATCTTCGGTAGCTACAAGCCCTTTAATTACATAGGGGCTAATATCTTTATACTGAATGCTGGAACGGTTTTGTACATAATATTTGCCCAATAGCTGTCCGTCCGATGAATATACTTCAGATGCCAAATACGTTTGGGGATTCTCTAGTTCATCGAACGTTGGAAGCTTACCGAATAAACCATATGCAGTACCTATTGCAAAAAAAAGCAAGATGAATAAGGGAAGGATAACCAGCGCCCAAAAAATACGTACATATAATGTAAATCGCTTCTTTCCAGGAGCGTCCATAAGCAGTAAGATTAGTTAGAATAATTTTCGGAATTCAAATTTATGCAAAATTCATGGCATACATTTCCTTCGAGATATTTTTATTCGAACAAGAGACGTTTATAAAATGAAGAAGCCCCTTAAAAGGGGCTTTCTTCATAGTTCTTAGCTTTAAATTTTTATGGATGAACCACCAAGGTCATAATTGCAAGGTTGTTACCTGCATCATTTGAAGTTACTGAATATGTATTAGGAGTTGCTTCATTAGCTCCTGCCATAGCTGAGTTAATACCGCAAGCTTCATACAAATCTGCGCCAATTTGGGAAATAACTCCCCAAGTAGGAACTTGCAGGCTACATGTATTGGTACAGTTTACAGCAAAAATATATGAATTTGGTATGGTAGTAACTACAGATGCTGTTACAGTGCCACTAGCTGCATATGCCTGAACATAGGCTCCAATATTAGCAGATGTTAATGGACTTCCACAAGCTGATTTTAAAGAGACTGCCAGATTCAACTGGTATCCCGTGTTATTGCCTTCTGTTATTACTATAGTATGTGAGCCAGCAGCGGCAGCAACGTAGTAATACATATTAATAAGAGCACAGTCTGGTGCATAGTTACCCGCTATCAAAGTAGTTGGATTACCATCAACTGTAACTGCACCCGTCCAGTTAGCACATCCCGTATATCCATCCGGAGCTATTAGAATAATTTCTCCTGCTATTGTAGTTGAAAGTGTGAGAGTTTGTGTCGCACCAGAATTTGTTGCCAGTGAGGTTGAATTATCCAATACCACACTTGGCTGACATGCACTAGACGTCACGGTAGTACAAGTTGCAGGGCCTACACAACCATTGTTGGTGGCAAACACACAGATGTTTGTTGTTCCTGCTGTTGCCCCAAAGGTGGCTGATATGGTTCCTGTTCCCTGACCCGATGTAATGGTCGCTATGTTCGTGTTCGAAGATGACCAAGTATACACATACCCGGGGGTCGTAGCTATAGTAAATGTTTGTACCGTACTTATCAAGATCGGTGATACCGCATCGGCCGGTGTTGCTGGTGCTGCAGGAGTGGTGCTTACATTCACCGTATAGGTGGTATATGCACTTTGACATCCTAATACCCCGCTGTCATCCGCTACCGATATCGTATAGGTTTGCTGAGTAGCTGCAAAAGTTGCTGTTGCTGACGGTGTCAGGGTCGGTGAGGTAATCTGGGTTCCAGCTACCACCGGTGATATCGACCATACATAATGCGACGCTCCCGCTACTGCTCCGCAGGTATAGGTTGCCGTTCCGGCTGCACATAAATGCTGGTTACCTGCTATCGCTCCCGGTGCTGCCAACGGTGTACATCCGCAGCTCAGGCTCACCCAACTGCCGGCATACAATTGCAAACAGTTTGTTGTCGTATTATATACTACCAAACCACTTACAGGGGATGCTATCGCATTAATCTGAGCCGTTGATAAACGAGGGAATAAAAACCCGCCTATCGATGATGTTACATCTAATGCGGCATCAGCATTCGGAGTAGCTGTTCCTGCTCCCACCTGTACGCTGTTCCCGGCATTTCCGGAGTTTATCACTGCTAAATACGTATTCCCGGCTCCTCCATTGGTAACCGTAAACTGACCCGTACCGGCTGAAAATCCGGTCCCTTCATCTATATTCAGATTATAGCTCGATGCCGATGCCGTTATCGATGTGTTTTTAATCAACGGGCCACCCAACTGGGCGATTCCGTTCGTTACTGTTAATCCATTATTCGCTACGCTAGCCGATGCCCATTGAGGCGCTACTCCCGGACCCTGGGAGGTTAATACCTGGCCCGCTGTACCTGCATTGTAGGCTGCACCATAATAAGGCAGTACGGCTCCGTTGAACTCATGACCGGTTACCGCATTGTTACCCATTACCATCGTATTGCTCGCTCCCACTGTTGCTCCATTTCCTATCGCTGTCGCATTCGTGAGCGTACCGCTGCTTACATTCGCTTTATAGCCTACTGCCGTATTAAACCCTCCGCCTGTGTTTCCATACAAGGCACTATCCCCTACAGCCACATTACCAGAACCTCCGGTATTACTGTACATCGCCTGGTAACCTACACTTACATCGCTCTTACCGATTGTAGTATTATACATCGCATAGTAACCCATCGCACTATTATATGAACCTGTCGTACTCGCCCATAACGCATACGTTCCAATGGCATTATTGTACGATCCGCTCGTATTCGAATAACTTGCATAATAACCTAGTGCATTATTGAAATTTCCCGAATAGTTATTGTATAAACTATACGCTCCTATCGCCGCATCATACTCTCCCGTATAGTTACTGTACATTGACTGATAACCAAAACCTGAGTTCCCATAACCATCATAGTCATTATACATCGCTTCATAGCCAACCGCATTACTATACAAGCCATAGTGGCCTATGTTCAGCCCCGCCATCGCATAATAACCCATCGCACTGTTAAATTCTCCTCCATAGTTCTCATACATAGCATACGTTCCTACGGCCGTGTTATAATACGACTCATCATAATAGCCCGCATAGGCCCCGAAATTGTTATTGTAACCCGCTGTATTGAAATACCCTGCATTATAACCTATGTTGTTATTAATATAACCCGTGGAACCACTGTAATCGGCATAATAACCCATATTATTATTCATATATCCACTCGTGTTGGAATAACCACTATAAGAACCTATATCATTATTATAAGAACCCGATGTGTTATTATAATCCGCATAATACCCCATTGCATTATTTGAAGACCCGCTCGAGTTAGTATACATCGCATAATAACCCAGAGCATTATTATAGGTTGCTCCCGTGGTACCGTACATCGCATAGTACCCTAATGCATTATTTGCAGACCCGCTCGTATTCGAATACAACACTCCTCCGCCTATTCCCACATTATTCATTCCACTGCTATTCCCATATACTGCCTTATACCCTATTCCTATATTTAATGAACCGCTCGTGTTCGAATAACCGGCATAATAGCCTATCCCTATATTATCCGCTCCGCTCGTATTACTGTTCTCTGCACGTGAACCTATCCCGATACTGTTCACACCTGTTCCATTCGAATATAAACTACTGTCGCCTACGGCTATGTTCCGCGATCCCGTATTCGGGCTTGAACCCGCCATCGCACGGTTTCCCATCGCAAAGTTGTAGCCCCCTATCGTGCTCGTCTGCATCGAACCATAACCTACTGCTGTATTGTTCGTTCCTGTCGTATTCGCTGTTAATGCATTATACCCTACTCCCGTATTGTTTCCTCCATTATCCGCTTTCAGGGCTCCACTTCCTATCCCCACATCATTGCTCGCTGTCGTCGCTGTCGATACACTGCTATAACCCATACCCGTATTGTTCGTTCCGCTCGTAGCTCCTGTCGTCGCATTCCCCGATAAATAACCTACATATGTATTGTTATGGATAGCATCTAAACGACCGGCCTTATTCCCGTTTACACCGAAATTGATCGGTGCAGTATTGGTCGTACCTATGAAGTTCACCCCATCTACTATCGTACTGTCACCCGTTACTATCCATGGAGTCCCAGGCTTGATTTGGCCTCCCCATGCTGTCGTTACATACCAGTTTGTCCCATTGCTCTGCAATTCTATAGAACCTGCTGTCAACGGTATGCTATTATTCGCAATCGCTCCCGTATAAATCGGACCATTGGCCGTTATGATCGTTACTGTATTTGTCGTCGCTACAGGAGGCGCATAAATAATTGTATAGTATCTCCTCATGTTCGCAGGACCTGACATCGGCAACGTAATCGTAAACGAACCAAAAACCGGATTCGCTAATACTGTATTATACGTACTGTCTAACATCGTATTCGCTGATACAGCTGCTGTCGATATCGAAGTACCTAATGAACCATAAATATCTAAGGTGCTTTGAGGTGTTGCTGTATTGATTCCCGTCATCCCCGTATTGTTCCCTATCTCTACCTGGCCTGTTCCTCCATAACCTATCGCACTTAAGGCTGAACCGCTTCCATTGATGTTCGCTGTCCCTATGCTCGTTACTGATGTCAACGTGCTTAAACCCGCTACATCCAACGCACCACCTATGATACCCGTATCTCCTATGTTGAAATTCGCTCCCGTCTGCAATACCTTCTGGTTCCGGATTACACGCGTTACAACCTGACCACTATTATATATGTACACCCATTGGCTCCCTGTCCAATAGTAAAAACCTGCTCCTGAACCTCCTGTCGTTACATTCGGCGTATTCGTATTCCATACTATTAAACCCACCGGAGGAGATATGATCGGACCCGCTCCGTTTACACTCGTGATATCCACATTCGTAAATAACATACCTAACTTATTGTTCGACGGATCACTTAAATCCAACACCGTAGCCGCATTCCCGGCATTCCCTGCATTGTTTAATGCCACTTTTTGACCATATATCGCCGGGGATATTCCTACAAGAAGCGCTACTACAGCGCATTTTACGTAAAATTTGTTCATGTTATTTGGTTTTACTAGTAAAAT
>JABDAL010000038.1:173-22030 GCA_013289165.1 Bacteroidota bacterium | reverse complement strand
AAAATATAGTAATACGCTCTGCTACCTATCAATAATACTTGCCAATATGGCTTACAAAGCCTGCTTTCTTTAAAAGAGCATTGTACGCTTCTCCGGGCACATCATTGCGCAATGCTTCCAGTTCTCTCATCCGGTCTAAGCGATAATCCGATACACTAGCAGAATAAACAGAATCTATTTTTATAACATATACTCCCAGTTCACCTTGTATGGGCTGAGAAATGGTGCCGGTATTCATCGCACTCATAGTGCCTATCACCGCATCTTCCTTACCAAGCGAAGGTATTCCGGGCGATTCGAAAGTAAGCCCTTCTGCGATTGCAGGGGTGCTTGCCATTTTTTGAGCTACCAAGGTTAAGGCCCCTCCTCCTGAAAGCGCAGATTTCATATCAGTTATTATTTTCTCCGCTTTTTTCTCCCTGATTACTTTATTCTTCACTTCTTCTTTCACTTGTTCCAGGGGCATAGTTCCCATTTTAGTTACCTGCATCAAGTGAGCAACAATATACTTGTTTTCACCGGTATTTATAGCGTCGGAAATATCACCTTCTTTCTTATCATACGTCCACCTTACAAGTTCTTTTGCCGATTGCAGGCCAGCCACTGTAGTTGCATTTTCGTTAATCGTTATCACTCTCCGGTTCATCTGAGCAGCTGCTTTTTCAAAAGCATCAGAAGTATGGTTCTTACCTTCAAATTCGCTTACTTCCGCGTACACTTTTTGCTGAGTAGTTGTACTGGGCTCTATATTTTTCGTAGCAATTCCTACTTTGTAAGATTTGGTTTTTACGCCCTCATCGGTCACACATATAATTAAAAAACCCTGTTGCAACTTTAGTTCAATTATATTCCCGATTTTCCCAAAGAACATCTGGCGCTCTAAAGCCGGGGGCAAGCCAGCGCCTCTGTTAACCCATCCCACATCACCACCTTTATCAGTTGTTTCAGGGTCCTTGGAATTAGCCTTGGCATAATCGGCAAAATTATCCACCGTAACAGCAGCTTTAATGCTGTCGACAAAAGGCCTAATCTTATCGAAATCTCCATTGGGAGCAGGAATAAATATCTGGCTATATCGTACAGAGTCTGCGAGATCAGCAACATCGAGTAACTTGGCGATTTTATATTTTCCATCTTCCTTATAGGGGCCATACACAGTACCTACTTCTGAATGAGTCATCACGGAATCAATCAATGCAGGGAGTTCGCTTTCCTTGTGGTATTGATAGTCGAACATCTGTGCATCGGTGGCTACAATAAAAGCAGAGTCCTCACTTGGTTTTAAGCGCTTAAACTGGCTATACATTGTATCCACATCCATTTTGATATTGGCCATGTCGCTATCGGTAGGGTTCACAGAAAAGGTCACATAATCAACTTTGCGCGATTCCTGCTGTTGGTAATAGGCATAGACATGTTTATTGTAGTAATCTGTTATGTCCTGCTCTGATACAGTGACACTGTTATCGGGGATATCCGTATACCTCTTCAACACATAGGTTATGTTATATGCTTTTGTCCTGTCCTGGTAATCCTGTTTGGCTATTGCATCGGGAATAAAGAGTCCGTTTATAAGCAAATAGAAATATTTGGCCTCAATATCTTCATTCCTGATTTTATCTTCCAACAATTCCCAACGGGCCTGGTCCTGCTCGTTCATTTGCTTTACATAACGGATAACCATTCCCATGTTAAGCCCCCCGGTCCTGGGGTCCTGGAATTGTTTCATAATCTTGCCTTTGCCATCGCTGAACAACCTGTAAACATCGGGGGCCGGATGGGAGCCCAGCATTAAATCTGTCAATTCGCTATCGGAGACATTAATTCCAAGTTTTTGGTATTCGGGGCCAAGTATCATCTTAAACACCATATTCTTAAGGGTCTTCTGAACGGCTACATTTTGGTCAGAATCATTTAATGATTCCACACCCATGCTGGCTTTTTCTTTTTCAACAGCATTGTCAGCATCCACGCGGAATTTTGTGTAGTCTATTTTCTTTCCATTTATTACAGCAACAGTGTTATCGCCGCCTCCAAAGAAGAAACGCCCAGAGGTAAGTGCATCTTCTAAAATGAATATCACCAGGGATGCACCAATAATGATAACTAACAGTTTTGCCCGTTTACGTATAGTCTCTAAAACGCTCATGTTTTTTAATTAAAGGCTGCAAAGATATATTTTTAGCCAAAACAGAGGCATTTTAAAGAAAAAAGCTGTGTTTTATCACAAGCTGCTATTTGACGGTTAAAATTTTGTAGTCTTTTATTCATTTTCAAAAACGGTTATGTCACGGTTTTTTACGGAATGGGCAATGTGACATAAAGATATTAAATCACAAAACCAGGTACTTATAGTGATTTTGCACCATGACGTATTTTTTTGACCACCGTGACATATCTTTTTACGATACAAGTGTGTGGCAATTACGTAGCAAATAGAATGGCTGTAAGTGGCAGATAAACAGCATATAATAAGCCTTTTAAATAACAGGTTAGGACGGATAAATTATAACAGGTTTATGTCACGCTGTTTTAAAAACCGTGACATAAAGCTTGAAAATAGCAGATTATTAGAAAGTTCTGGGCATTGGGTACCGTGACATAAACCGTGACATATTCCCCGTACCCGCTAAGGCGATGCTAAATTAAAAGAACTATTTTAATATATTTGGGACTTAAGGGACTTGGGGGACCAGTACCCACGAAGTGCAAATCGCGGGTACATCAAATAAACCCATATTTATTTCCCTGCCGGAATTTTTACCCTGTTTTTTCCTTTAAAGGCAACTACAAAAGCATCCTTAAAATTACTTTCTCTCAACTGGTCTCTTAATTTATCGGCATCGTCCCTGTTATAAAAATGCCCGGTGGTATATTTATAAAGAGGCTTATCAAAATATACGTCCACGTCGGCAAGCCCCTTAAATTTAGGGTCGCTCTTTTTGTAAATGGTAGACGAAACCGCCACCTGAACTTTATACACTATAGTAGTTGTATCATCTATATGGGGGGGGGTAGTTGGTATAACCACTTTCTTTACCACAGGTTTCGCAGGTTCAGTATTTGTATCGGCATGTAATTCCTTTACCAGGCCTTTCATATTGCCTGTTTTTAGAACGGTAGTTTTATCTATAGGTTTGATTCGTACAATGGTTGTATCGGGAGTTTTAACAGGTTGGAATTTTACCGGTTCTTTTATAGTATCCACTTTTTTTGTGCTCGTATCGGGTATTGCAGCCGGATTATTATTTGCTACGGTATCAACCGGAGCCGGGGCAAGTTTAAAATCATTTGCATTAAAAGTAACTCCTTCTTTCTCGTCTATATATTCCTGCAGGGCAAGAAATATAGACTGTGCAACCTGGTTTTGTCCTTTTTGGGAACCGATATATAATTCTTCGTCCGGATTGGTAAGAAATCCCATTTCTGTGAGCAAGCTGGGCATGGTTGTCCGCCACAAGACTAAAAATCGTGCCTGCTTTACCCCATTATTTGTTCGGCCACCTTTTGTTTCATAGTTCTTTTGAATTTTTGCCGAAAGATCGAGGCTCTGCTCCAGGTACACATTCTGGTACATAGCGAACAAAATATTGCCTTCGGGGGAATTAGGGTCAAAGCCATTATAGGTTTTCTTATAATCCTTTTCATACAATACTGAAGAGTTCTCCCGTTTTGACACTGCCAGGTTATCTTCTAATTTACTTAGCCCCATTACATAGGTTGCAGAACCATAAGCGCTTTTATCGGGCGAGGCATTGCAATGGACACAAATAAAAAAATCAGCATGGTTGCGATTGGCTATCTCGGCACGTTCATTCAGGGGAATAAAAACATCGGAAGTGCGAGTATAAATTACTTTTACATTATTGTCATTTTGTTCTATAAAATGGCCCAACTTTAATGCCACTGCGAGGGCAATATCCTTTTCCTTGTATTTTAATCCATGGCATCCGGGGTCCTTTCCTCCATGCCCGGGGTCAATAACCACCACCCATTTTTTATTGTTGCGGGGTAATGAAGGAGTTGAAAAGCTTGAAATTAACAAAGTTTCACAAAAAAGAAACAGTGCCAAGAGACACTTAGCCACGTATTGCATACTTTTGTGAGTCATTCAGCAAAAATATCCATTCATTTTGCGCAATAAGTTATTTTTCAAGCTTTTTATCCTCCTCCCCTTGTTAATAATTGGGCTTAACGCAAGCGCGTTTTCTATTGTTATACCAACAGATTCTATCAAAAAAACTGAAAAACCTAAAAAGAAAACTTCGAAAAAGGCCCCCATCGAATCGAAAGTAATTTATCATGCCCGCGATTCTATACGACTTAATGCAGCTACCAGGCAAGTCTTTTTATATGGAGATGCATCGGTAAAATATGATGATTTGGAACTAAAGGCTGCCTACATTGACCTTTCTACGGACAGCAGTATTGCCAATGCACATGGCGTATATAATGCAGACAGCGGAAGGGTGATAGGGAAACCTGAATTTCACCAGGGGGCAGATGTTTTTCATGCAGATATTATACGCTATAATTTTAAAAGCAAAAAAGGCAGAATAAATAACATTGACACCAAAGAAGGAGAAGGATACATTCAGGGAAAAATTGTAAAAAAAGATTCGAGTGGAATATATTACATGAAAAATGGAACCTATACTACCTGCGACGCTAAGGACCCGCATTTTTACGTGAGTGCTTTAAAACTGAAAGTAATTCCGCATGACCAGGTAGTAACCGGCCCTGCATGGCTTGTTATTGAAGGGGTGCCTACACCCCTCGCTATCCCTTTTGGATTTTTCCCCCTGGAGCAGGGCAGGCATTCGGGCATACTTATTCCTTCTTATGGAGAATCGCAGTCTGAGGGATTTTATTTGCAAAACGGGGGATATTACTTTGGGCTGAGCGATAAATTTGACATGCAGGTGCGCGGCGATATTTATTCATACGGCAGTTGGGGCTTCCGGGATATTATAGATTACGATGACCGCTACCACTATAACGGGGTTTTCAACTTCGGATATGCCCTTACGAAACTGCCTATTGAAGGCACAACCGATTTTACGAAGGAGAATAGCTGGATCATTTCGTGGACTGACCACCAGGACCCAAAAGCCCGCCCCAATAGCACATTTATGGCAAGTGTAAATGCGGGCAGCAGCAATTATTACACGAATACTTCTTATAATCCCACTACTTTTTTACAAAACACATTATCATCGAGTATTTCATTCTCTCAAAATTTCCAGGGTACGCCTTTTCATCTTTCACTTAGCGCCGACCATTCGCAAAATACCATCACTCATGCCATAAATATTGATTTGCCGGTACTAACATTTTCAGTTGACAGAATATATCCTGCCAAGTGGTTTGAAGATGAGAATGCACCCATTAATCCGAACAAGTGGTACAACAATGTTTCATTTACTATTAACACTTCAGCAGAAAGCAGAGTTGCGACTACGGACAGCCTCTTGTTTAAACCCCAAACCTTGCGCCAAATACAAAATGGAGCAAATACTTCAATCCCCATATCGGGCAACTTTAGAGTATTCCGCTACTTTACACTTACACCCAGCGTAAACTTTACTACCACCGAATATCTGCAAACCATACGGAAACATGCCCTAAGCGATTACCGGGGGGTGTATGACTCGATTATTACAGATACCGTTCAGGGTTTTCAAGCTGTCAATACATATAATGCTAACCTGACACTTACTACCAATGTTTACAGCCTTTATGGCCTGGGAATTTATAAAGCTATAACTATTCGGGATGTAATTTACCCGGTGCTCGGATTCACTTACCAGCCCGATTTCGGCTCATCGGCATATAATTATTATCAATATGTAACGGATGCCGTTCCCGGTACTCCCAAATATTCCATCTTTCAAAACGGGATATATGGAGGCCCCGGAGCAGGGAAACAGGAAGCTATTACCATGTCGTTAGGCAATAATATTGAAATGAAAATACGCCAGCATACTGATTCCGGAACCATCTACAAAAAAGTCAAACTGATAGAGCGGTTTACTATAAGCACAAGTTATAACACAGTAGCCGATAGTTTCAGATGGGCAGAAATTACGATGACGGGAAATACCACTTTATTTAAAAAATTAATGGTAAATTATACCGGAACATTGGACCCCTACCGTATGAATGCCTATGGTGAAAACCTCAGCCAACTTGTTTGGCAAAATGGACAAATAGGCAGATTCACCAACAACTCCCTTACTCTTTCTACTACCCTAACGCAGGGAGCGGCCAAGCCGCAGGGACAGAACCAGAGCCAGGGGCAACAGAACCAGCAAAATCAATCGAACACAAGCAATAATACAACGGCCCCCGGATTGCAGTTTACTTCGCCCGACCAATATTATGAATACATACAAAACCGCCCGGCATACTATGCTCCCTTGGAATTGAATACCTGGTCTATGACTATGAACTATAGCATATCGAGCGCCATTAACAGCGGGTTGGGTTCGAATAATATAATTACACAGGGATTAACTATCAACATGAGTGCGCAGGTAACAAAATATTGGCATGCCAGCATTTATTCGGGCTATGATTTCACTGGCCATCAATTTACTTCCACTTCTATTTCCGCTGTAAGAGATATGCACTGCTGGGAATTTGATTTCAGCACTATCCCATTCGGTTTCCATCAAAATTTCATGGTTACTATTCACGTGAAGTCTTCTGTATTGAAAGACCTGAAGCTTACCCGCCAGCGCGATTGGGAAGACACGCAGCAATATCAAAACTATTAATCATTCCCCGTCGTAAAAGCTGCCTGTCTTTTTGCTAATATTGCAAACTATTAATTTTATATCCTATGAAAACTTTTTTCGGTTCAATGCTCGGCTCATTTGTTGGTGCCATTATAGGGCTCGTTATTATATTTTTTATCATCATTGGAATATTTGCAGGACTTGTGAAATCTATTAAGACGAAAGAAGTGCAGCATGTTTACAGTAATTCCATACTTGAAATAAAACTCGATCATGCCATTGGAGAACGTACGCAGGAAAATCCATTAAATATTGATTTTGATGATAATACCCCTACACACGAAACAGCAGGGCTAAATGACATTGTTGCCTCCATACGCAATGCTGCTACTGATAGCAAAATAAAAGGCATCTTTCTTGACCTTGGCAGTATTCCTGCCGGAATTTCTACCATACAAACTATACGCAAGGAACTGAAAGATTTTAAAGCTTCGTCAGGGAAATTTATTATTGCTTATGGAGTAGATTATACCCAGAAATCGTATTACCTCGCTTCTGTTGCCGACAAGGTTTATCTATATCCCGAAGGAGAGATTTTTATGAAAGGGCTTTCTGTTGAAATAATGTTCTTCAAAAAAGCACTCGATAAATTAGGTATCCAAATGCAAGTGTTCCGCCACGGAAGATTTAAAAGCTTTGTTGAACCTTATATAATGGATAAAATGAGCCCTGACAATAGGTTGCAACTCCGCGGGCTTATCAGTTCCATTTGGGACGATATGCTTACCGATATTGCTGCTTCAAGACACCTGACCGTTGGAAATATTAATGAACTGGCAAATAACCTGACTATAAACTCTGCCAAAGAAGCCATGGAGCATAACCTGGTGGATAGCCTTCTTTACCCTGACGAAGTAAAAGCCAAATTAAAGAAAATGGGACAGACCCTGGAAAATGAAAACACCTTTGTGGGAGTGGATGAATACAGGAAAAGCTTCAGCACTTATAAAACCGGCACCGGAAAAATAGCTATTATTTATGCTGCCGGAGATATAATATCTGGCGAAGGAGATGACCAAACCATAGGCTCTGACCGGATTTCAAGAGCTATACGTGAAGCCCGGCTCGATAACAGTGTGAAAGCAATAGTATTAAGGGTTAATTCCCCGGGCGGTGATGGTATTGCATCAGACATGATATGGAGAGAGGTTGCCCTGGCAAAGAAGGAGAAACCCTTTGTTGTTTCAATGGGCGACTATGCTGCATCGGGTGGATATTATATTTCGTGCGCTGCCGATGAAATTGTGGCAGAACCAACCACTATCACCGGGTCTATTGGTGTGTTTGGTTTATTACCCAATGCAAAAGAACTGCTGGAAGATAAGTTGGGCATTACTACGGACACCGTTAGCACCAATGCACACTCGGCAGCCCCTTCCGTAAGCTATCCGCTGGAACCGAAAGAAGCAATGGTATTGCAAAATGCTATTGAAGATTTCTATCATACGTTTCTGAAACGAGTAGCTGACGGAAGAAATATGTCCATAGCAAATGTTGACAGTATTGGGCAAGGCAGAGTTTGGAGCGGTGAGCAGGCAAGAAAAATCGGGCTGGTTGATACACTTGGTTCCTTAAAAGTAGCTCTTCAAATTGCGGCAAATAAGGCACACCTGAGCAGCTACAATACAGAAGAACTGCCAACACAGATAAACCCTTTTCATAAACTATTGAAAAACTTTTCGGCTGAATCAGGCAAAACACTTTTAAAAGATGCCCTGGGTGAAATTTATGAGCCGCTGGAAGATATCACAAAATTTAAAGATATGAAAGGTGTACAGGCAAGAATGCCGTACGATGTAAGTATTCAATAATACACTAAAACAAATACGCTATATGAAACCGCTTGTGGGAATATTAATGGGCAGTGTCTCGGACTTACCCCTGATGAAAGAAGCAGCTAAAGTGCTGGAAAGCTTTGAAATACCTTTTGAAATAAATGTGCTGTCGGCGCACCGCACACCAGATAAAACCCTAGAATATGTTCGCACCGGAAAAGAGCGGGGTATAAAAGTATTTATTGCCGGAGCAGGCGGAGCAGCTCACCTTCCGGGTGTAGTAGCGGCCGTAACACCTTTGCCAGTTATAGGTGTCCCGGTTAAATCTTCCAACTCTATTGATGGGTGGGATTCCCTCCTTTCAATCGTACAAATGCCTTCAGGTGTACCGGTAGCTACCGTTGCGGTGGATGGGGCACAAAATGCCGGAATACTTGCTGTCCAAATTATTGCAACCGGCGACGAAACCCTTATGAATAAGGTGATTGTTTATAAAGAAAACCTGAAAGAAAAGGTTTACAAATCGGCTGAAGAAATTAAAAAGCTGGATTTTAAGTGGCAGGTGAAACCTGCATAAAGGTTATTTACATAAAAACCTTGCAAGGTTTTTTTTATTGGTTACCCAACCATTACCCCCTATTTTGCGTATCTTAGGGGTAGTTTAACGTGATGACTATTTATTTGCTTCAATTTTAACAATTCCTATGGCTTATTAATACCCTGTTAAAAGGTAATTTACCCAAGATACAAAATGAGCCGTTTATTTTATTCTATTTCAAAATTAATGTCCTGAAAAACAACATTTTCACAAACGTTAAGAAAAAATTGACTTCTGTCATTTTTTTAATCTAAAATATCTTCTAAATTTGCGACCCACAAAAAAACCATTTTAACAATTCTAAAGGGACTATGAAAAAATTAAAATTTCTGATTTTTTTCCTGTCATTGGGAGTTTCTTCCATATATGCTACTCCCATTCCACAACAAAAAGCTGCCACAGTTGCGGGGAATTACTTTATCCAGGCATATCATACAACTGCCAACACTTTAACTTTAGCCTATACTGAACTTGATTCTAACGGTCAACCAATATTTTATGTTTTTAATGTTAACGGAGATAAGGGCTTTGTTATTGTGTCGGCCGAAGATGCAGGGTTTCCAATTATAGGCAGCTCAAACGAGGGAGGCTATGTTATTCCAACAGCCAATAGCAATGTGGCCTTTTGGATGAACAACCGGAAGAATGAAATTGTATCCATGCGGAGTACAAATTTGATGGCAACTGCGGAAGTTACTGCAGAATGGAGTAGTTATATAAATAATGCTCCCATAAATAATTCACATGCCGCCTTAGGCGCTGTCGGCCCCTTATGCAGTACCCTGTGGGACCAATCACCTTATTACAACGCCTTGTGCCCCCATGGTTCTGTTACCGGTTGTGTAGCAACAACCATGGCCCAGATTATGAAATACTGGTCATATCCTTCTGTTGGATATAGTTTTACCTGCTACTATGATGAAACATCTTATGGGTTTACTGAAAACTATGGCCAGCTATGCGCCAATTTTGATACCTCCCATTATAACTGGGCCGCTATGCCTATAGGCAAAGTAACTTCGGCTAATCCTCAAGTGGCAGAACTTATGTACGATTGCGGGGTGAGTGTAAACATGAATTATAGCCCCTCCTCAAGTGGTGCCTATGTACTAGGCCAGGCTCCTTCTGCCATTAATGCCTGGACCCAATATTTTGGGTATTATCAATTTACCTTACAAGGTGTTTTAGAATCAAAATATAATTCTACCAACTGGATTAATTTAATTGAGAATGAATTTAACCATAACAGGCCCGTTCAATACCAAGGTACAGACAGTGCTTTACAAGAGGGACATTCATGGGTATGTGACGGATACAATGCCCTCAATCAGCTACACATGAATTGGGGATGGAGTGGCACGGACGACGGGTACTATTCTGCCACCAAGTTAGCCCCGGCAGGCTCCGGGTTTGACTTTACAAGTAACTTAGGAGCAATCATCGGTATTGAACCTCCATCACAGGCTGCAGGGGTTGCACAAGTTTCTACCAATACTTCTACAAAAGTTTACCCGAACCCAAGCAATGGGGTGTTTAACGTTGAGATTGGGTCAGTGTCCGGATCTCCTCAAATTTATATCTATAATGTGCTTGGCCAGGAAGTGTCTTCCTCTAAGCTCAATACCCTGCAAACAAACATCAACCTGAGTTCACAACCAAAAGGTGTGTACATCTATAAGATAGAAACCACTACCGGCAGCCCAACTTCTACCGGCAGAATAATTATTCAATAAAACCCATTCCAGGCAGGAATTTCTTTTTGAGATAAAAAATTACGATATTTGCATATTGAACAAACACTTATAATAAACCCGATAATGAAAAATGTTAAAGTTCTTGTATTAGCAGTTCTACTTGGAACTGGTATTAGTAAAGCTGCTCCTGTAACGGTGAGTGTTGCGCAAAAAGCGGGACAGAATTTTTATGCACAAAAGTCTGCAGCCACTGCTGCTCTCTCATTGGCTTATACAGAAACAGATGCCAACAATCTGCCTGTGTATTATGCTTTTAATATAAATACAAATAAAGGCTTTGTTATTGTATCGGCAGAAGATGCTGCCTATCCAATTATAGGCTACTCTGATGAAGGCTCTTTTGTTGCGCCTGTTGCCAATAACAATGTTTATTATTGGTTACAGTTGCGTAAAAGTGAAGTAGCTGCCATACGTACTCAAAATATTGCAGCCACTGCTGATATAGCTAATGCCTGGGCAACTTATGTTACTCCAAATGCAAATCATATATTAACCCATAATGCGGCAGTAAGTAGAGACAGTGTATTACCATTATGTAGAACCTATTGGGACCAGGCGCCTTATTATAACGCACTTTGTCCCGGTGGCTCAGTTACCGGTTGTGTGGCAACAGCCATGGCGCAAATTATGAAATACTGGTCGTACCCAAGTACAGGGATAAGCTCCAGTTGTTATGATGAAACAACCAATCGCGGATATTCCGAAAATTATGGGCAATTATGTGCAAGCTACGATACTTCGCACTATGACTGGGCTGCCATGCCAATAGAACTTGGTAAAAACAATGCTCAGGTTGCTGAACTGATGTACGATTGCGGTGTAAGTGTTGACATGGACTATTCTCCTTCCGAAAGCGGAGCACAAGTAATAGGTGGCGGGGCTTCTGCATATAACTCCTATACTGCTTATTTTGGTTATGATGCCAATCTTATTAATTCAGCTTTTTATCAAAATTATTCTCAAGCTAACTGGATTGCATTGTTGGAAAGTGAATTGAACAATAAACGCCCTATGCAATTTGAAGGTACCGACCCGAAGCAAGGAGGACATTCATGGGTATGCGATGGATACAGCGCCACCAATGAAATGCACATGAATTGGGGATGGAGCGGACAAGATGACGGATACTATGCTGTTACTTTATTAAACCCAAACGGATTTGACTTCTCTGAATATATCGGTGTTATTTATGGAATACAACCTCCTGCACAAGCTTTAGGAGTACAGAAAATTTCTACGGCTACCACCATTACCGTATACCCCAATCCAAGCCATGGCGTATTTAATTTCTCATTGCCTGATAATAATACTTACCAGGTGAAGGTGTACAACGTAATTGGACAAGAAGTAAATACTGCTGTTGTAAGTTCAGCCAACAATGCCATTAATTTAAGTGCCCAGCCTAAGGGTGTTTATATATACAAACTTCTGACAGAAAAGGGAGAGGTTGCTTCCACCGGAAGAATTGTTGTAGAGTAATAAAATCGTTTTAATACTATAAAAAGAGAGGGTCGAAAAGCCCTCTTTTTTTATGTAAGCTTTTGTATTGTGTCAGCAATCTTTTCCGGGGCAATTTCATTAAACTCCAGCTTTCTAATAGAAGAGGGCGTTCGCTTAGCTACTCCATGATTGTAGCTTTTGTCATAATAAACAAGGCTTATTTCACAAGCTTTTTTAACATCCCCTTCCCGTATAGCTTCAATAGCTGCTTTAGCATGTTGGTTACCCAATCTTTTTCTTATTTTTTCAACACACTCTATTAATTCAAGTTCACTGTATTTTCCATACTCTCCGCACAGATAATTTACCCGGTTTTCAAATGGAACATCTATATAAAAAACGTCGGCTGTCCGCATTTGAGCAAAAAATGAATTAGGAATAATTCTTTTACCAATGTTTTGGCTTTCATCCTCTACCCAAACAGGCCTGCCTGGAGGCATCCCCAATAAAGAAACAGCGCATTCATTCTCGAACATTTCCTGGGTAGGCTGTGGCTGCTCCCCTAACACACCAAAAGCAGAACCTTTGTGATGCACTATCTTTTCGAGATCTAAAACAAGCTCGCCCATTTTTTCCAATTCTTTTAATACAAGTGATTTTCCTGAGCCCGTTTTGCCTGCAAGTACTTTTAACTTGAATTGCCTTTCAAATGTTTCCAGTACCATATTACGAAAGGCTTTATATCCTTTTTGCAGCGTATATACTTTATATCCATACCACTCAAAAAGCCATGCCATGCCTGCACTACGCATACCCCCCCGCCAGCAATGTAAAAGGAGGGTTCCGTCAATGGCCACTTCTCCTGCTTTGCGAATATATTTTACAAACCGGGGTGCTGCTAGTTCCATACCTTTTAACATAGCTGCTTCTTTACCCTGTAGCTTATATAAGGTGCCTATTATTACTCTATCTTCATTTGTAAACAAAGGAATATTTATTGATCCCGGAATATGCCCTTGCTGAAATTCAGCAGGGGTGCGTACATCAATAACCGGGTAGCTACGCGAAAGAGAGAGAAATTCAGATGCAGAAACAGCTTGCATATTCAGGCTTTCTGACTCCTTTTCATCAGAAAATAAAAGGGAATTCCAATAAGCACAATAATTATTCCCGGCCAGGTTGTCTTAGGTATCTCAATCAAAAGGTCTATACTAATTGCTACTGCACAAAGTATATAAATGGCAGGTAAAACAGGATACGCAAATACTTTGTATGGCCTTTCAGCATGGGGTTCTTTTTTGCGGAGAATAAAAACTCCGGCAATCGTAAGTGAATAAAAAAGCAAGGAAGCAATGGTGATATAATCCAGCAAATCGCCATAGGTGCCGGAAAGACACAGAACACTTGCCCATATACATTGAAAAGTAAGAGATATAGCCGGCACTCCCTTGCTATTGAGTTTCATTGCCTGTTTAAAAAACAGGTTGTCTTTTGCCATAGCATAATATAAGCGCGCACCGGACAGGACAATACCATTATTGCACCCAAATGTAGAGACCATAATGAGGGCTGCCATAATATAAGCCGCTCCGTTGCCAAGCATAATGGAGACGGCGGCTGTTGCCACCCTGTCGTCTTTTGCAAAGGCAATACCCCTTGTCATAACATCAGTTCCCTGCGGGGTACCGTGAAGCGGCAATATAGCAAGGTAAGTAATGTTCGAAAAAATATAAAGTACTCCGACTATTAAAGTTCCTATCAACAAAGCCAATGGAATATTACGGCTTGGTTGTTTTATTTCAGCAGAAATAAATGTAACGTTGTTCCATGCATCGCTTGAAAAGAGAGGACCCACCATTGCAACACCTAAGGCTGCCAACAATGGAAAGCCTGTTAATGGATTTTGAGTAGTTGTCCCTTTGTCGTTAACAGAAAAAGCGCTCCACAAATTGTGAAAATTACCGGATATAAAATGCCCGTTGAAAGCAACATACAATCCTACCAGAACTAACAGCGCAAGTGCGAGCAGTTTTGTGGAAGTAAAAACACCCTGCACTATTTTACCATAATTAATTCCACGGGTATTAATAAATGTAATGAGTATAATAATAGCAATAGCGAATACCTGTGCTGCCGATATTTTTAAAAACCCTAAATCAGCAATAATGTGATCGGTTCCCAGCACAGGGAAAAATACAGCCGTAAACTTTGCAAAAGCCACTCCTACAGCGGCTATAAAACCTGTCTGAATAACTGTAAATCCTGTCCACCCGAAAAGAAAACCCATCATAGGGCTATAGGCTTCCTTTAAATATACATATTGCCCTCCCGCTTTAGGCATCATCCCTGCAAGCTCTCCATAGCTAAGGGCAGCTATTACAGTAATAATGGCGCTTGCTATCCACTCGAGCAAAATATACCCGGGCGCTCCAATCTGCCTCGACATATTGGCCGTAACGATAAATATGCCCGAACCAATCATAGACCCTGCCACAATCATGGTCGCATCGAAGAGGGAGAGGGATTGCTTAAAGTGACTTTCTGTCGGGTTATTCAAGGCTTAAAGGTTTACGTCCATCCGGCGATAGAAAAAAAGAAGAGTAATTATAAATATGGCAGAAACGAGAAATGTGAAATCACCATAGGAAAAACTATTCATAAAAACCAATAAAATATTTTTACAGAAAAAGGATACTACTAACAGGTGAACGCCCCACTTCTTCATATACCATATTCCGACAAAAGAAATAAATTGCAAGCAAACTACAAAACTATAAAGGGCAGGATAAAACTCGCCTATTTTCTTTACCGCAGGTGAAAAAGCATAGACAAAACTAAGCACTACCATTATCCAGCCTATAACACTTATGATACTTACAATGCGGGGACGTTTTGTTTTAATGCCAACCATTTTATTGATTTGATAATTTGGTGATTTGATAATTTGATGATGGAATTTTAGACTTGCTGGATGAAATTATTTTTGATAGGATTTTATGAATAGAGTCTATTTGTTTTAAAAGATCATCGGGGCTCGGGTAACTAGAGTTGATTTTGCATAACATTAACCAATATTCTGTTTCGTCTGCTTCTTTTGCAGCTATTTTCATTTTATGAATAAAATCATCTTTGCTTTCGGCATTTTGAGCTTCCCTTACATTCGCTCCGATTGATGTTCCGCTTCTAAATAATTGATTGGCTAACGGAAATTTCCTTTTCTCCATCAATAAATCAACATATATCATTATTTGAGTTGAAAATTCAAAGGTCTTTTTTACAATTAGATTCTCTTTATTTGTCTGCAAATGACGTTAATTTATATTGATATTTCTATTTAGAATTTATTTGTTCAAAAGGTCATAGCTTCATTATCAAATCATCAAATTAATAAGTGGAGCGGATAGCCTCTACCGGATCGAGCTGGGAGGCGGTATACGCAGGAATGAAACCGGAAAGTAATCCAATAAAAGCAGACAATGAAAGCCCTAATAATACATTTGAAAAAGTGAGTATAAATTCCATGCCGAAAGAATTCCCTACCAGAAGAGTGAGGATATAAATCAATAATAATCCTATCATTCCACCAATCAGGCACAAAACAATGGCTTCTACAATAAATTGGGTAAGGATGAAATAATTTTTTGCACCCAAAGACTTCTGGATGCCTATAAGCGATGTTCTTTCTTTTACAGATACAAACATAATATTGGCTATACCAATACCACCCACCAATATAGAAAACCCTCCTACCACCCACCCGATAACAGCAATTATATCAAACAGGGAAGTAAAGTTTTGGCTAACCATACTCGATTCATTAAGGGCAAAATTATCTTCTTCGGAAGGTTTGAGTTGCCGGATAGGGCGTAATACCCCTTCAATTTCACTCATAAGCTGGGCATTGCTTATACCATCTTTTGCTTTCACCAGTATAACCCGCGGTATCCACATATTGTGCATATCGAAAATAGTTTTCATATAATTATACGGCACCAATACTGATACATCCATGTTAATATTGGAAATCTTGCTTTCCCCCTGCTTCTTCATCACCGCTACTACCAGCGCCTTTCTGCCCTTTATCTTAATATATTTTCCTAGGGCTTCATTGCTGCCAAATAAACCGGTTGCCACATCGGCACCTATAATAGCGTCATTACTTCCACCGGCAAATTCTCCCGGTGAAAAGTATCGTCCTTCACCTATTTTTACCCAATTGACTACCTGGTTATAATCGTCAGTAATACCATTCACACTAACCATGTCAACCGAACTATTCTGGTATTCAACCGTGGCATTTTTTCCAAAAGTATAGGCAACTGCATCGGCATCTTTGCATTTCCTCTGAATTTCGTTCATCTCGTTTACAGTAGGCTGGGGACGAATCCAATATTTCCACCAAGGGTAATCTTTGGTGAATGTCCAGGGCCACTTCTCAACATAAACTACATTGCTACCCAGGTTATTCACATCCTTTTGAAGGCTTATTTGCAACGAATCAATAAAAGTGAAAACCGTTATGATGGAAAAAATACCAATCGTAATCCCCAGCAGAGAGAGGGTGCTTCTCAATTTATTTTGAGCCAGCGCCCGGAAAGCAAACGAAAAAGTTTCACGAAATAACTGCCAGGATACCATGCAAACTACTTTTCACAAATATAGGGATTTCCGCATTCAATAAAGAAGAAGGCAACTCTTTCGTCCGCTTGAGCATCTTTCCTAATATTGAAGCTAACCTTTTATTTTTCATCATTTAATAATACATTTGCTTTCTATTACCAATAGCATACCATTACCATGAAAAAAATAGTACTGAACTTTTGCCTTTTCTTTGCAGTTGTTGCACTTGCTTTTGCATATCATCACATAACAAATCGCAACTCTTTAAAAACATCCGTTGCTAAGCAGGAAGGTGAAGACATAGAGGGATATCTCAAATGGGAACAACAACGCCTGGCAGACCCTGCCACCGGCAGGATACCTGATAACATACGCAGCCTGGAATTGAATTTTGCTGCGGGGCTTCCAACAGATTTGCATGATACAAGATATACACATGGCCCAGTTCCGGTGGTGTGGCAAATGCGCGGCCCCTGGAATGTGGGGGGCAGGACAAGGGCATTCGCTGCTGATGTAAAGACTGAAGCCACATTGCTTGCAGGTACTGCCGCCGGCGGGATGTGGAGAAGTACGGATAGTGGTAAATCATGGACACTTACCACCCAACTTAGCATACAACAAAGTGTATCATGCCTTGCGCAAGATGTACGTGCTAATCATACGAATGTGTGGTACTATGGCTCGGGAGAATGCTACGGTGCATCTGCCGGTGCTACAGGTGCTTACTACCTGGGCAATGGAGTTTACCGTTCGTTAGATGACGGAGTTACATGGACATCTATGGCAAGCACAGCAAATAATGATGTGAATTTCGCCAGCAACTGGGAGGGAATATGGAGCATTGCTACAGACCCATCGAGAACAGATTCCAGTATTGTTTATGCCTCCCTGCTTAATGGGGCAGTTTTCCGTTCGAATGATAGCGGAAGGTTGTGGAGCCCTGTTTTTGGCAGCGCCACGTCTGCCAGCGGATACTATACGAATGTAATTGTTACTTCTGCCGGGGTGGTGTATGTTACTATCAGCAGCGACGGGGCACAAAGAGGTATTTGGAGGTCACCGGATGGATTGCACTACACCAATATTACACCGCCTAACTTTCCTCCTTCTTACAACCGGATTGTTATGTGCTACGCCCCCACTAATCTGAACCAGCTTTATTTTCTTGCCAATTCACCCGGGTATGGAACACCGGACACGAATTTCGAGAAACAAGTAGAATGGAACAGCTTATGGAAATACAGATATGTATCGGGTGATGGTGACAGCGCAGGTGGCAGGTGGTGGAACCTTTCCCCCAATCTTCCACATAGCGGAGGCTTATTTGACAAATACAATTGCCAGAGTTCTTATGATATGGTAGTAAGTTTCCTACCCACCGATACAGCAACTATTTTCATTGGAGGAACAGATATATTCCGTTCTACTACCGGATTTTTTGATAATTCGCATAGCACACATATAGGCGGATATGGCGTAGGGGCGTCGTTACCCAATATTCAAGTGTACCCGGGTGACCATCCTGACCAGCATGTACTCTTTTTCTCTCCTTCTAATCCTTCTGTAATGTACTCGGGATGCGATGGGGGATTATTTAAAACCCTGAATGATATGGCAGCTACTATTACCTGGCAAACATTTGATAATGGATATGTTACTACCATGTTTTATACTGTTACTTCTAACCACGCAACTTCAGGAAGCCCTATATTGGTTGCAGGGGCACAGGATAATGATTGCCTGTTTGATAATTCCTTATCGCTAACTAATTCCTGGACAAAACCAATTTTTGGCGATGGTTCATTTTGCAACATTGCAGATTCGGGAAAATATTTTTACTATGAAACGACCACAGCAAAATTATTTAAAGCCCAAATGGATACAGTTCATGGAACAGTAACTGCATTTAACCGGATAGACCCAATTGGGGCCAAAAATTACGAATGGCTTTCACCCTGTGTTGTTGACCCCAATAATAATTATCTTATGTATTTGGGTGCCGGTAAATATTTGTGGAGAAACAACAATTTGGCAGGAATACCATTGGCTAACCAGTGGGATTCTATAAGCACCAACTGGGTACAATGGCCAGACAGTGTACCTGTTACCAGTTCTGATATTACAGCTATTGCTGTTTCAACCACACCTGCCAATATACTGTATTATGGGACTTCGAGCGGAAATGTTTACAGCATCACCGGGGCAAATAGCGGTACCCCTAACCCTAAAGATATTACAAGCAATGTACTACCAAGTGGGTCTTATGTTGATTGTATTGCCGTTGACCCCGATAGCGCCAACGACTTAATGCTTGTTTATTCAAATTACGCGGTGCACAATCTTTTCTTTAGTTCTAACGGAGGCACAACATGGACAAGAATAAGCGGGAATCTGGATGGCAAAAACCAACCTTCGCTGCGTTGGGCTGCCATTCAACATCCTCAAGCAGGAGGAACCATTTTCTGGGTGGCTGCCAGTACGGGCCTTTATGCTACTGATAGCCTGAAAGGCAATTCTACTGTTTGGGTGCAACAAGCCACAGCCACTATTGGAAATTCGGTATGCGACATGGTGGATGTTCGTCAATCGGACGGACTGGTTGCTATAGCTACCCATACCCGTGGAGTTTACACTGCCAACATTACCAGCCTGAATAACATTACAACTGTACATAATTTAACTTCTCCGACTGCGGATATGGAAGTTAATTTATATCCTAATCCCTCTTCAGGAAAAGCTTCTATTAATTACTACTTACCGGAACAAGGTTCTGTACTATTACGGATATATAACCAAAACGGGCAACTGGTTCAGGAATCACAATTAAACAATGCCCACCAGGGAAATAATATACAGTCCATTGATTTGAGCAACAGAGCCGCTGGGGTTTATTTCTGCAGCCTCATCACTAAAGATACTGTAAAAACGAGCCGGATGCTGGTTATAAAATAACCATAGACCGGGTAATTTAGGTCCTATAAGCAGGTGGCCTTCATACAAATTTCACCTCGTGTGAATTAAGTTGTTAGTCTATTTTGGTGTTCCCAGATTTTTCGAGAAGTAAAAGACTTTAGTTTTGCGGTAATGAAAAGCAATTCTGCACGATACTTTTTTATTATAAACAGATATTTACTTTTTATAGCAGGTATGTGGATGCTTATTTCATTATTTGGCTGTAATACGGTCAAAAAAGTACATACGGGAGAGCATCTTTTAACCAGCAACAACTTTATTTACCGGATTAATGCCCCACAAAAAGCCGGTGGATTAAATGATATAACCAATATAGGGAAAGAGGGTATTGAAATGCTTGAAATACCTGCCCGGATTGCTCCCTCCGAATTACAGCCCTATGTAAAACAAAAGCCTAATACGAAAATACTATTTGTAATACCCTTTTACTTATATCTATACAACCTGCCCGATTCGGCAAAAACAGCCAGGAGAAAAGCTATTAAAGATACTGCCCGTGCAATAAGGGCAAGAAAAAAAGGCTGGACAGCGGCAAAACTGAAAAAAAAGATGGATAGGAAAACGGGTAGGGAATGGATAATGAGCCAGGGAGAACAGCCAGTTATTTTAGATACCTCATTAACGCAAAGATCAACCGAACAAATAAACGCTTTTCTTTTTAAGAAGGGGTATTACAATGCACGCGTAAAAGACTCCATCCATACATGGGATAAAAAAGGAGAGGTATCTTATATCCTAAAGCCGGGCAAGCCTTATAAAATTAATACCATTCGCTATTTGTTTGAAGACCCGGCATTAGCACCTGAAATTTATTCTGATACGGCAGATTGCCTGATTCGGAAAAACGATATTTATGACCAGGATATTTTTGATGCGGAAAAGGACCGGATTACCAAAGAACTTAATAATGCAGGATTTTATTATTTTTCGAAGCAATATATCAGCTACCAGGTGGATACTAACAGTGCAACCCACGTGGATGATGTAACTATTATCATTAAGAAATTTGTCCGCCGCAATCCTAATTACACAGATTCAACTATTGAAACCGCCCACTCATATTATCACATCCGCCATGTTATCATTCAAATGAACTATGACCCGGCGAATGAATTCTATCATGCCGGTGACTCTGTAACATACGATGGGCTTACAATAGAATATCCTTCCGGGCAATTGTGTTTAAAGCCCTCCAAATTCAGGCAAAAAATATTTATTACTCCCGGTGATGTTTACCGGTTACAAAACAGGGAAGATACATATACCGGGCTGTCACAGCTGAATGAGTTTAGTTATATTTCCATAAGATATGCACCGGTAAGAGATAGTAACCTGCTGGATTGTTATATACAATTAATGCCCGTAGTAAAACTTTCATACGGGTATGATTTTGATCTTACCAATACAGGAGGGGATGGAGGTATACAGGGAGATATTTCCTATCAAAATCATAACCAGTTTAAAGGAGCAGAACAATTAACCCTTAAGCTGAATGCAGGATTGATTAATGAACAACTCAGTGCAGGCAACAATAACCTGATAGCAGATTTCGGGCCTGAATTAGATTTGACAGCACCTCGTCCCTTATTTCCCTTTAGCCTATTCCACTTTGCAAGGAGAGTTAACCCCCAGACGAGTATAAAACTTAGCTTTGACTTTCAACAACGCCCGGGGTACTATTTAAGAAGTATCTTAGGGGGTTCTTATGCATTTGATTGGAACCCGGTAAAAAATCAACATGTAACGATTGCTCTATTGGAGGTAAACCTGGTTAATGCTACTCTAACCCCAAGCTTTGCAAACACATTGGAACAATATAACCTGTTCTTTCAAAACAGTTTCAAAAACCAGTTTATAACAGATAGCAGATTCTCCTATTCCATTACCAACCAGAATC
>JABDAL010000038.1:0-163 GCA_013289165.1 Bacteroidota bacterium | reverse complement strand
GCAAAACCGGTTTTTTTTAATTAAATTCAATATTGAGAATTCAGGCTTTGATGTTTCGGTTTTACAGCATTTAGGCTTACTTAAGCTACCCGTTGATGCATCAGGAAGTTTCTATATTCCGGGACTCCCTTCCTATGCACAATACATAAAAGGAGATGCTGAA
>JABDAL010000037.1 GCA_013289165.1 Bacteroidota bacterium | reverse complement strand
TTTTTTATTATCAGGCGGAAGCAAATGGGGAACCCTACCAGGAAAATGGCCAGCAATAGTTTTTGTGAAATGGTGGATTGGAAAAAGAAATCAAAAAGAGCAAGCAGGTAATGGTCAGTCAAGTTAGGTACCGGCAAATGATTTAAAGCAAAGTAGGAGCTAAGAAATATATTCCCTTTAAGCAGGTAGTTAACGACACGGGAATAGTATAAATGTGCAGGGCCATCCGTTCCACCTATAAAAGTAAAATGGCAAAGTATCCATATGTTTAACCCAATACAGGAATAAAACAGCAGTACTTCAGTGTATTTTAAAAAATAGTTTTTCAAGGTATGGGGTATTGCAAAGCTAAAATATTTACCATTTACTGCCAATTTTTCCGTCTATGCCTGTTGGAATGATATTTGATAGGAATAGGGTATAATATATAGATATGAACCTAAGTAATTTCACATTAAAATCGCAGGAAGCCATCCAACAAGCTCAACAAATGGCTATTGGCAATGGTAATCCTGTTATAGAAGCCGGGCATTTGTTAAAAGGCATTTTTGAAGTGGATGAGAATGTTATCCCCTTCCTTTTCAAGAAACTGAATGTCAATATACCCGTTTTTAGGCAAGCCCTTGACAAGATAATAGATCGTTATCCAAAAACGAACGATGGTAATACCGGGCAATACCTCTCCAATGAAGCGCAACAAGCCATAGCAAAGGCCGGTAATTTTATTAAAGAGTTTAAAGACGAGTATGTATCCATTGAGCACCTTTTGCTTGGTATATTAAACACGCGCGACACCGTTGCCCAGCTAATGAAGGATAATGGTATAACCGAGTCAGACCTTAAAAAAGCTATCCAGGAGCTGAGAAAAGGCAGTACAGTTACAAGCTCCGGGCAGGAAGAAACTTACAATGCCCTTAATAAATATGCCGTTGACTTAAATGACATGGCAAAGAACGGCAAACTTGATCCCGTTATTGGCAGGGACGAGGAAATCCGGAGGGTACTTCAGATACTTTCGCGCCGGACAAAAAACAACCCCATATTGGTGGGTGAACCCGGTGTCGGTAAAACAGCTATTGCTGAGGGGCTTGCCCAACGAATTATTAATGGGGATGTCCCAGAAAACCTGAACTCAAAAAGGGTCTTTGCTCTTGATATGCCTGCTCTTATTGCAGGTGCTAAGTACAAGGGCGAATTTGAAGAACGGTTGAAAGCCGTAGTAAAGGAAGTAACCTCCCGGGATGAAGTAATATTATTCATTGATGAAATCCATACACTCGTGGGAGCAGGTGGAGGAGAAGGTGCTATGGATGCTGCTAATATCCTTAAGCCCGCTCTTGCTAAAGGGCAGTTGAGGGCTATTGGGGCTACCACGCTCAATGAATATCAAAAGTACTTTGAAAAAGATAAGGCGCTGGAGCGTCGTTTCCAAAAGGTTATGGTGGATGAGCCCAGTGAAGAAGATGCCATTACCATTCTGCGTGGGATAAAGGAAAAATATGAAAGCCACCATAAAGTTCGAATTAAAGATGAAGCCATTATTGCATCGGTGGAGCTTTCGCAGCGTTATATTAGTGACCGTTTTCTACCTGATAAAGCAATAGACCTGATTGATGAAGCTGCTTCGCGCCTGCGGATGGAAATAAATTCTGTTCCTGCTGAATTGGATGAGGCAGAACGTAAAATCCGGCACCTCGAAATAGAGCGGGAAGCTATAAAGCGCGAGGATGATAAAGAAAAGCTTGCCCAATTGAACCGTGAAATTGCTGATTTGAGCGATAAACGCTCTGACCTGAAAGCCCAGTGGCAATCGGAAAAAGATGTAGTTAATTCTATCCATAAAATTAAAAAGGAAATAGAAGACCTGAAGCTGGAAGCAGAGCAGGCAGAGCGCATGAGCGATTATGGCAAGGTAGCCGAAATACGTTATGGAAAAATAAAAGAGGCTGAGACCAAACTTGCCGATATGGAAAAAAAGTGGGATGTGATTAAATCCAAAGGCTCGCAAATGCTGAAGGAAGAAGTAGACAGGGAAGATATTGCCCGTGTAGTTTCGCGCTGGACGGGCATACCGGTAAACAAAATGTTGCAGGGCGAAAAAGAAAAACTCCTGCTCCTGGAAGACGAACTGCATAAACGGGTAATTGGACAGAATGAGGCCATAGAAGCTGTTGCTGATGCCATACGCCGCAGCCGTGCAGGTTTGCAGGATACCAAGCGTCCGCTGGGGTCATTTATATTTTTGGGAACTACCGGGGTAGGTAAAACAGAAGTTGCAAAAGCCCTCGCCGAATATCTTTTCAATACGGAGAACAATATGGTACGCATCGACATGAGCGAATACCAGGAAAAACATAGCATTTCCCGCCTTATTGGCGCTCCTCCCGGATATGTAGGCTATGATGAAGGCGGACAACTTACTGAAGCAGTAAGACGTAGACCCTATTCAGTAGTACTACTTGATGAGATTGAAAAAGCCCATCCGGATGTGTTTAATGTACTACTGCAAGTATTGGATGATGGAAGATTGACAGATAGCAAGGGCAGGGTGGTAAACTTTAAAAACACCATCATCATTATGACTTCGAACATTGGCTCTACTATTATACAGGAAAACTACGATAAGATAGAAAAAGGCAATAGAGAAAGGGTTTTTGAAGCCACAAAAGAGCTGGTGTTAAGTTTGCTAAGGCAAACACTTCGCCCTGAGTTTCTTAACAGGGTGGATGAAGTAATTATGTTTGCACCACTTACTAAAAGAGATATCAGAGCAATTGTAATTATGCAGTTCAATACCGTAGTACGTAAACTCGAAGAGGAGAATATTCATTTGAGTGCAACAGATGAAGCTATTAAATGGATTTGTGAAACCGGTTTTGATGCTTCTTTCGGAGCAAGGCCTATTAAGAGGCTCATACAAAAACGGGTATTAAATGAACTCTCCAAGGAATTGCTTTCCGGCAAAATTGAGCGCGGTAGTGATATCGTAATGGATGTGTTCGACGACAATGTAATATTCCGGAAGCCTATAGAAACAGATAAGATGAAAGTGGAAGTGTGAATTAATTCACAATTCAATATACCCTGCCTTCCCTCCAAAGATCAACGGCATTATACCAAAGATTTCTGTAATTGGCTGAACGTTGCAGGGCATAATCATTATCACTAAAGGGATTATCGAGCTTGATAAATGTAAAAGTCAGAGCCAGGTAATTCCTTTCTTCTCCGTATGTCCACACTTCCCCCGAGGAAGAGCGATATATGGAATTAGGCGGGCCAAAAACAACATAAAGCATGCCCCTGTCGGTTTTCCAGCCTTCCTGGTATGAGCTAAAGTAGCGGTTGGCATCCTGAATCCTGTTGTAGTAGTTTCGAATTAGTTCCCTTGCCCTGTCTTTGCTCCCTCCTGCTGCCGTAAGCCAGAAATTATCAACTTCCTGCTTAGGTGTTTTAGAGTTCATGACCTTATCATATTCTTCGTTCGATGAAATATATCTCAGTGGAGTAGTCATCTGGTATACTTCCGTAACATAAGGAAAGCTATTATCAAACCGGAAAAGTGTTACTCCTTCCAAGTCGTTTGAATCAGCCATAATATGGTATATTCCTTTTGATTTCAAGTATAGGGAAAATGTTCTATTATGAGAAGATATAGAAAAGCTGCTATCGGTAGTTAATTGCGGCGGGCCATATTCATCGGAACTAAAGGGCGGAGCAGCAATGGGAAAGCGGTTCTTATAAAACTTTACAAAAAGTTTGTTCAAAGGATGAAAACATTGAATGGAGACATGTGCGGTCGTATCAAACCAGGAAGAAAAAATAATATATCCGTTTGACTGGTCGCGGACGAGAAAATTCTGCTTCGAAAGAAAATCCATTTTATTAGCTTCAATATAAGTCAGCTCGTTCCTTTTGCTGTTTAAATCAGAGGTGCTGATGGTAAGCAGGTACCTACTTCTCCTGTTCAATCTGAGAGGAAGATAACCAACTGCAAATTCCTTTTTTGTATTGGTAGAACTTTGCAAATTCAACACAGTAGAATTACTATCCATTATAAGTGGCGACTCATAGTTGAGCGTTACACGACAATGTATTTTTATAGCAGCAGTAAAGCTGTCAGCAATATCTTTCCGTTCGTATAGTAATTCACTTTCATCTACCTTAAAATAGAGGTATGAAATCGAATCATTCATATGCACCAGCACGAATTCCGGGTGTAGGGCATGGATATCGCCTTTATATATGTCAATAATATTTTGGTTGCTTGCTTTATTGCTGCTATAGCAACCAAAAAAAGAAGCGATAGCAATTGTTATTGCAACCGTAGAAAGAATTTTTGTGACAATTTTTATCATGGAGGACATAGATGCAAATATAACCTAAGATTTCATAAGAATGGGAGCTACCGATAGCTACTCTTCCTGGGCTTTGTTAACCAAATCGACAGAAATGCTATCCAGTGACTTTGTTGCTTTAGCACCCAGTTTTTTAATGTTTTCAATCCGTTTAATAATATTCCCCGGCCCGCTCGATGCCTTTTTCATGGCTTCTTCGTAACTCACCTTTGCCAAATTCATCTTTTTGCCCACATCTATAAGGTCTTCTATAAGACCGTAGAACTTATCATAAAGTTTACCGCTTTCTTCTGCTATCTCAAAAACATTTCTCGCTTGTTTTTCCTGCCTCCATAGCGATGCAATAGTATAGAGTGTAGCAAGCAGGGTAGTGGGGCTTACAATTACAATCTTTCTGTCCCATGCATAATTAAACAGCTCATTATCCGACTGCAATGCGATACTGAACGAGGACTCTATAGGCATAAAGAGCAATACAAAATCAAGGGTGTTTATGTCAATGAGAGATTGGTAATCTTTTTTGCTGAGTTCATCAATATGTTTTTTCACTGAAACCAAATGTCGTAAGAGGTGTTGGCTCTTTTCTTCTTCGGTTGGGGCGTTTATAAAAGCTTCGTAAGAGGTAAGTGATACTTTGGCATCAATAATAATATGTTTTTTGTTGGGAAGAAAAACCACTACGTCCGGTTGGAGCCGGTCTCCTTCTGAATTTTTCAGGCTATACTGTATTTTGTACATTTCATCCTTCTCAAGCCCTGAACGCTCTAAAGCCCTTTCCAGTATCATTTCGCCCCAGTTTCCTTGTGTTTTACTGTCACCTTTTAGGGCACTGGCAAGATTGTTAGCCTGGTCGCTTATTTGTTTGTTCAGGTTTACCAACGTTATAATCTCTCCTTTTAGGGTGCTACGCTCTTTTGATTCCTCACTATACAGTTTTTCCACCTTTTCCTGAAAGCTTTTCAGGTTTGTATTTAATGGATTCATGATAGCTTCAATATTCTCCTTGTTTTGGGTAGTAAACTTTTGGGTTTTTTCTTCCAATATTTTGTTGGCAAGGTTTTCAAACTGCTCGCGAGATTGGGCATGCAGGGTTTCAATATCAAGTTTGAGACTATTTAGTTTATCCAGTTCGCTCTCCTTCTCTGCCCTCAAGGTGGCCAATTGGGAAGTTAAATCAATAATTTGTTTATTAGACTGAACCAATTCTGATTCCTTTGCCTTTAATCTTTCCGAAGTATCCTGGTAGAGTTCTTTGCCCACATAACGGTCTTCTATTTCTTTGATGGAAATATTGTCTTTAAATAGGATTGTTCTCAATAGGAGATATCCTACGAGAACACCAATAACCAACCCGATAAATAAGCCTGTGAGCATACTTCTATTTGCTAATGCAAAGTAAGGAAAGATTTTCGAAAACTCTCAAATAACCGAAATGTCAGAGGAAACAAGCCATCCCACATTACCATTGGAAAGCTTTATTTCTGTCCAGATTCCGTCATTCTTAACCACCCAAACTTTTGTTCCTTCATGAACCACAAATAACTCGGTGGCTTTATCATCAGGCGCCCCCTTAACGGTTACACTCGGAGACATAATAACAGCAGTATCGTGAGAAGTTAATAAGTCGTATTGCTGGTTGGCAATATAAAATGTGAATAAACAACTAAATAAAATAACAAACGCTGACCAGAAACTAAGTTGCTTAACAAAAATGGAGGAAATATACAGGTACAAAGCAAAAAGCAAAAGGCTGATGCATAACAGGCTGATGCATATAATGCCCCACTGTCTTTCTGTCATTTTATTTTCAAATCTTTTCCAGTCACTATAGATGAACAAGGGTGTATCGGAAGATATTTTGTCGGTAATTTTCTGATTGGCAAGTTGTAGATTGAATTCTACATCAGGATCTCCCGGAGTAAGTCTTTTTGCTTTTTCGTAATATAATATTGCTTTAGGCATTTCATTTAGCCTGTAATAACAATTTCCCATATTAAAATAGGCTTGTGCCGATTCTACATCCCCTTTTAAGAATCCCTCGTAAAAGGTAATTGCCTTCGAATAGTATTGTTTATTATAGGCTGCATTACCGCTGTCAAGTAGTGTATAAGCGTTAACCCCCGCAGCTTTTGATGCTGTACCTGTAAGAAGGCAGAAGAACAACATCACGAAAGTTATGTTTGAACTATGCAATTTCATCTTCTAATTGGGTTATTAATGTTACTGCTGCGGTATAAACTTCCTGTAAATTGCCGGCAACAGTGGCAGGGGCATAGCGCGCAAATTCACAATCGTCAAGGGTTTTATTTACCATTTGCAGAGTTTCGGGCTGTATGTTTTTTTGGAGCAGGGAGTTGGATATGGTATCTCTAGAAAGGTCAGCAAGGGGGATGGAAAACTTATCGCTAAAATAACCGTTTAGGGCACTTAATAACTCAGCATAAAATACTTCCTTATTGTTGGCAGCAATGCTTTGGTGAGCAATTTTAAGCCTCTTTTTTGCCATACGTGTAGCGCCTCTTTTCTTAACTGCCAGCGTGTCTTTGTTCATCTCAACATACCTTCTTCGCCCGACAACAAATCCTATAAAAGCAAGCAAGGGAGTAAAAATACCGGCGAAGAAAGGAAGAGAATAAAGGAAAAAATCATCGGTATGGTAAAACGATTCATGTCCTGTATGAATATACCGTACATCTGAACTTAGTGTTTTAATATCTTCTTTATTTACCGGTCCTAATACTGTTACTGCCGATGAGGTATTGTCTCCCTTTGCAACCTCCAAGGATATTTCCGGTACAGAAAGAGTGACATAGCTTTTCTTCTTGGGATCGAAGTAAGTGAATTCAACCGGGGGAAGCTTATAGCTGCCCGGATGCCTTGGAATAATCAGGTAACTAAAGGTGCGTGTACCTGATACACCCGAAGCAGTAATAGTAAAATGGTCAGTTATTTTAGGGTCATAATGGTCAAAATCGGACGGAAAGCGGAAGGGTAATGTGTCAATCAGTTTCAGATTGCCGGTGCCTGATATTGTAATAGTAAGGTTTATGGCATCATTAGCTTTAACTTTATTTCTGTCCACATCTCCTTTAAGAGTAAATTCACCTACCGCTCCCGAAAAAGGTTTTTCCGTTTTTGGCAATGGCATTACCTCAACAGTGGCCGGCTCACTTTTTACATCATATGGCACCCGTTGATAAGAACCTCCAAAAAATTGCTGCCACACATTATTTGTTTTTATAGGCTGATCAACCAGGCATTGCGCAGTAAGAGGATTAATTTTTATTTTTCCTGTACGTTGTGGAAATAATACATTTTGCTTTAATATCCCTACTGTATAAGGCACACCGTTCACCACTTCCTTAGTAGGTGCTAACTGGTTTTTAGGATTTTGGTTTAGTGCAATATCTTCCGAGTAAAATCCTGCATAATCCGGTACTTCCTGGGCCAGCACCGATTCAATATTCATCCGTGTATAAATTTTTATTGTACTGGTTACCTCTTCACCTTCATAGACTTTTGTTTTGCTCGGTACAATACGGATAAAAAGATTATTGTCCTTAGTGGAAATTTCAGTGGGGCTAGGGCTATTAGTCCCTGAAGCTGGTTGAGTCGGGGAACTGCCTTGAGGGGGAGCACTGGTAGTTGACTTGATTACTTTTATAGTAAGTGGATTGGAGGTAATAGTTCTTGTTCCGCATTTAATAGAGGCAGAACCAATATTATAGGTGCCTTCAGCTCTTGGAACAAGATAATAAGAGAATGTTATGGATTGGGAATAACTCCCATTAATAACATTAACACTGGTACTTTCAGCAGGCCCTGAAGCATTAAATCCGTCGAAGGAAGGGGGAGTAAAATCCGTTCCATTTGCATTCAGGGTATAATCTATCTGAAACTCCTGCCCAACCCCAACCTGGTTCGATGAAGCCCGTGCAGTAAGTGTTTGAGCCTTCAAGGAATAAAAACACCCCCCACAGGCAATAGCAATAAAAAACAGATATGTTTTCAGGTGACGCATTTTACCAGTTTTTTTCAATCTGCTTATTTCCTGCCGCTACTGGAGGTTTGCGGTTATTCTTTTCGTCATTATCAAGAGCATCCAGTATCCGTTGGGCATTTTGTTTGTTAATATCCTGTTGCTGTTGTTGGGGCTGGGCTTGTTGAGGTTGTTGCTTCTGTTGTTGTTGCTGGTTTTGCTTGTTTTTATCCTTATCTTGTTTTTGCTGTTTGTCCTTTGCTTCAGCATAAGCCAGGTTGTAGCGCGTATCATCATCTTTGCAGTCGGCCCGCAGTGCATCTTTGTAAGACTGCACACTCTCATTATATTTCTTTTGTGCCAGGTAAGAATTGCCAATGTTATGGTAGGCATGAGCGGAGAGCACTTTATCTTTCGTAAGGGAGAGTGCACTTTTGTACTGATCAATAGCTTGGTCATAATCACCCTGCCTGTAATAGGCATCACCCATATTAAATTTTGCTTTCAAAGTAGTGGATTTATCTTTTAATGCTTTCTCGTATTCGTCCGACGCCTTTTTATAATCATTTTTTTCATAGGCTTTATTCCCGTTACGCAAGTGCAAATTGCCTTGTCCAAAGTCTGGAATAGTGCAAGTAAGAAAGCAGGCAAGCAATAATCCGTATGTTAAAACTCTACTTTTCATTGGTTTTTCCAAATAAATTCAATTGCTGGTACCATTTTGTTTTTTTCTCTGTTACAAAGGTGTCAATAACAAGCAACAGCAGTGCAACAAAAGCAAATGACAGGAAATGCTCATTATAATCCCTGTATCTTTTGATGGCAACTTTGCTTTTCTTCATTTTTGAAATTTGGTCCGTCACCCTGTTAAGCCCTACATCAGAAGATGTTGCCTGGATACATATTCCACCGGCATTCATAGCTATTTGCTGCAGAAGGTCCATATTTAGTTTTGTAACAACCGTATTTCCATCTTTATCTTTTTTGTAGCCGGTCATTTTGCCGTTTGCCATAACAGGTATAGGCGACCCATTTGCCGAGCCAATTCCGATGGTATGTATCACAATACCCCGGCTGGCAGCTTCACGTGCTGCAGCAACAGCATCGTCTTCAAAATTCTCGCCATCGGTAATGAGAATAATAGATTTACTTCTTTTTGAAAAGGTACTGTCTCCTTCATCCGTCAAAAGAGTTGCCGACCTCGCTAAGGCCTCACCAATGGCTGTTCCCTGCACAGGTACCAAATCACTTTTAATTTCACTGAGGAACATTTTAGCCGCATTGTAATCAGTAGTTATGGGAAGCTGTACCAGTGACTGCCCTGCAAAAATTACAATTCCAATACGGTCTCCTTGCAATTTATCAATGAGCTGCTCAATGGCTTCTTTGGCGCGTTCTAAACGGCTGGGGACTATATCCTGCGCATTCATGCTATTGGAAACATCCATTGCAATTACTATATCAGAACCGGTAGTATTTATATTTTCAAGATTAGAGCCTGTTTCCGGATCAATCAGTGCTATAAGCAAAAATCCGAAGGCAATCAAAGCAAGTATAAATTTCAAGTTTTTTTTTGCCAAGGAACTGTCACCTGCGAGCCTTTTAAATAAATCTGTTTCGCCAAACCTTTCAATTGCTTTTTTTCTAAGATAGAGTGAAAAGAAATAAATAGCCACTAACGCAGGTAGCAGCAGCAGTGCATAAAAAAATTGCTTATGTGCGAAATCAAGCATATCAGGGTATGGTACGTAAAAGGGTATTTCTAAAAACTAAATCAAGTAACAATAAAAATGCGGCAAGTTCAGCTAATGGCAAAAATTCTTCCGGGCGTTCGGTAAAACTTTTCACCTCAAATTTTGATTTTTCCATTTTATCAATCTCGCCATATATTTTTTGAAGGCTCTCATTATCTGTCGCACGGAAATACTTTCCCCTAGTTGTAGTAGCAATAGTATTCAGCAGCTTTTCATCTATTTCTACAGGCTGGTAGTCGTAAGTAAACTGGTCCCCGATAACATTGGAAGGGCCATAGGCTTTCCCCATAGTACCAACACCTATGGTATAAACCCGTATGCCAAAAACTTTAGCTATTTCTGCAGCCGTTTGCGGAGCAACAGAGCCTGTGTTGTTTACACCATCCGTCAGAAGGATTACGACTTTACTTTTATTATTATCTCCATTCAGGCGGTTAACAGCTGTAGCAAGCCCGTCTCCAATGGCGGTTCCATCATCAAGAGGCCTCAAACTGGGGCGGTCAATGCGAATATCATCGAATAAGTTTTTAATAACTGAATGGGCAGTTGTAAGGGGAGATTCCGTAAGAGCTTCACGACTGAATATAACAAGCCCTATTTTGTCTTCGGGACGGGAATCAATAAATTTTTCCGCTACTTTTTTAGCTGCTTCAATACGGTTAGGCGTAAAATCTTTCGACAACATACTGCTGGAAATGTCCAGTGCAATTACAATATCAATTCCTTCCTTGGTAACATTTTTCCAGCTTATGGTAGACTGTGGCCGTGCTATAATAACAATGAGCAGGGCAATTACAATCATTCTCACCCCAAAGAATATATGGTGAAGAATAGTTTTATAAGAAACAGATGGTGCGGTTGTCGAATTGAACGGAGAGGGCATAAGGACTTTGGAAGAAATCCAATTGTGTTTCCAAATATAAAAGGCTATAAGCACCGGGATTATCAGTAAAAACCAAAACACCCAGAGATTCGCAAACTGTATGTTATTAAAATAGTTCATGCAGTAACCGGGTTTTGTTGTTCAGGTTGGGTTAGTCGGGAAGCTTCGGGAGCCTGTTCTTTCGTCTCATTTATAAAGTCAATAGAAGAACTAAAACAATATTCGTGTTCGCTTGGTATAGGATGTTCTTTAGCGAATTTTACCAAGTCTGCTAATACTAAAATATCCCTCAGCTTGCCTTTCATCATCTCGTTTATATCTTTTCGCTTAAGGGCGAGCATAATTTCATCCGTAGTCATTTCAGGTGCGCCAACGCCATAACGTTCCTGTATATAAGTCCTCAAAATATCGGTGATACCCGTATAATATTCTTTTATTTTGCCTTCCTGCCATAGCTTTTGCAAGGCTAGTTTCTCCAGTTCCTGTAATGCTTTTATATGGGGTGGGATAATTTCTTTAGGTTCTTCAATAATAACGGGTTTCTGCTTTCTCAATCTGCGGATAACATAATACAAAATAACTCCTATTATTGCCAATGCTAAGGCTCCGAGACCTAAGTATGGCAATATCTCCAGTATGGTGAATGGTACTTGTATAGGTGCTTTGATATCTTTAAATGCTTTTGAGGTATCTACCGGTACTGTTAAAACCTGCAACATCATGGACTGTGTTAATAGCGGATGGGCAGTATCTCCGTTTACAATAAACTGGAAAGGGGATATGGCATAATATCCGGAATCAAAACAAGAGATGGTGATATCCTGTATTTGCTGTTGTATAGCGGGGCGGGAGCTATCTGGAATTATGGTACTAATTTTTGATTTGCTTATTATTTCTATTTTGGGTACAAGTGTATCCTTCAGTGTTGGCCATTGTATTTTAGGTATGCCGTACTTTGAATCGTAAGTAGCGGCAAGACGTATGTGTGCCTGGTTCCCTATCAGTATAGAAGTACTATCAAGCCTGCTGGTAACATCTGCCTGTTGGGCATAGAGAGCCAATCCCGGGAAAAGGAAGGATGCAAAAAAGTAGAGGATGTGAACTATTTTACGTACTATCATTTGCTCCTCCTTTGAAATAAATTAGACAGGGGAGCCATATACGACTCATCTGTTGCAATACTTACAGTATCAACCCCCGTGCGCCTGAAAATACCGGCCAGTATGTTTTCTTTCTCGCGTATAGCTTCTCCATAAGCATTCCGCACTTTTTTATTTGAAGTATCCAGCCATGCAATCTTTCCGGACTCAGGGTCTACCGTTTTTAATAAACCCACATTAGGCAGTTCTCTTTCTCTTTTGTCGTATATCCGTAGAGCTATCAGATCATGTTTGCGTGAAGCGATTTTCATAGCCTCAGTAAAATCCCCGTCCATAAAGTCGGAAATCACAAAGGCAATGCTCTTCTTTTTAATAGCATTGGTAAGATACTTCAATGCCTGTGAGATATCTGTTTTACGACTCTGAGGTTTAAACTCAAGTAATTCCCGTATAATGCGTAAAATGTGCGATTTTCCTTTTTTGGGCGGAATAAATTTTTCAATAATATCGGTAAAGAATATTACCCCGATTTTATCATTGTTTTGCATGCCTGAAAAGGCAAGTACAGCACACAACTCCGTAATCATGTCCTCTTTTAATTGTTTGCGGGTACCAAAACTTTCCGAGCCGCTTACATCCACCAGCAATATAACTGTCAGTTCCCTTTCCTCCTCAAAAACCTTCACATAAGGATGATTGAAGCGGGCAGTCACATTCCAGTCAATACTGCGGATATCATCGCCCATCTGGTATTCCCTCACCTCGCTGAAAGACATGCCCCTTCCCTTAAAAGCGCTGTGATATTCCCCTGAAAAAAGAGACTGGGTAATACCCCGCGTTTTTATTTCTATTCTCCTGACTTTTTTAAGCAGCTCCGTTGTGTCCATCGCAAATTCCTAATTCCTTGGTTCCTGATTATGGTTATGGCACTTCAACAGTATTCAGTATTTCAGTAATAATATGTTCCGAAGAAATATTTTCTGCTTCTGCTTCGTAGGTAAGCCCAATACGGTGCCTCAATACATCCGGGCATATGGCACGCACATCTTCCGGAATTACATAGCCCCTGCGCTTAATAAATGCATAGGCTTTAGCAGCAAATGCCATGCTGATGCTGGCACGGGGAGAACCTCCATAACCAATGAGCGGGGCAAATTTCCCTAAGCCGTAGTCTTTCGGCGAGCGGGTAGCAAATACAATATCTAAAATATAGTTTTCAATTTTTCCATCCATATACACCTCTTTCACCAGGTTTCGGGCCTTAATAATATCGCCGGGTTTAATCACCTGCTGAGCCGTTGGAAATTCTGCCGACAGATTTTGACGGATAATCTTTTGTTCATCGGCTTTTTGAGGATAGGTGATGACCACTTTTAGCATAAACCTGTCCACTTGTGCTTCGGGCAACATATAGGTTCCTTCCTGTTCGATAGGGTTTTGGGTGGCAAGCACTAAAAAGGGCTCAGGGAGGGGGTAAGTAGTGTCGCCAATAGTTACCTGTCTTTCCTGCATGGCCTCCAGTAAAGCACTTTGAACTTTGGCAGGGGCACGGTTTATTTCATCGGCCAGCACAAAGTTGGCAAACAATGGCCCTTTGCGAACAGTAAATTCCTCTTTACGCTGGTTATATATGAGCGTACCGACTAAGTCGGCAGGCAATAAATCAGGAGTAAACTGAACCCTGCTAAAGCTTCCGTCAATAGTAGAGGCAAGGGTTTTAATAGCCAGTGTTTTTGCCAGCCCGGGAACACCTTCCAGCAAAATATGCCCGTTCGATAATAATCCCACTAAAAGCCTTTCCAATAAATACTTTTGCCCAACGATTACCTTTTCCATTTCAAGGTTCATCAGGTCTACAAAGGCACTTTCCTTTTGAATCCGTTCATTAAGTTCTTTGATGTCTGCCATAATTCAGTTTTTTTGTGACGACAAATTTAAACTACGTCGCTGCAAGGCAAGACCACAGGGCTGTTAAAATTTGTTAAGCATTTGGCTGTATATTTGACAGTTTAAGGTTGTGTGATGCCACCAATTGCCAAAATGCTGATAGGCACAGGAGTAGTTTTAATTCTTGCAGGAATAATTTTTGGATTCAGTCAAAAGTATTTCCAGTGGTTTGGGCATCTTCCCGGTGATATTAGAATCGAGAGGGAAAATTTTAAAGTATTTATTCCCATTACCAGTATGCTATTGGTAAGTATTTTACTAAGTTTGATTTTTTGGCTCCGGAGAAAATTCTTCTAAATGAACACCAATGCCCCTTTAGCTGAACGCATGCGCCCTCGTACTCTTGATGAGTATGTGGGGCAGGAGCATTTGGTAGGTAAAGACGGGGTGCTGCGCAAGCTGATAGCTTCGGGGAACTTGCCATCTATTATACTTTGGGGCCCTCCGGGTGTGGGTAAGACTACATTAGCGCGGATTATTGCCAATTCCCTCAATAAGCAATTCTACCAGTTGAGCGCAATTGCATCCGGTGTGAAGGATATACGTGAGATTATTGAAAAAACAGAAAATGCGGGACTTTTTGCAGCCACACCTATTGTTTTTATTGATGAAATACACCGTTTCAGCAAGTCACAGCAGGATGCCCTTTTGGGAGCAGTAGAGAAGGGCAGTATTATATTGATGGGTGCAACCACCGAGAACCCTTCGTTTGAAGTGATTTCTGCATTGCTATCACGCAGCCAGGTGTATGTGTTGAAATCATTAGGAAAAGAAGAGTTGATGAAACTGCTTGAAAGAGCCATTAAAAATGACAGTATCTTAAAAGAAAAGGATATTCAGTTAAAGGAAACGCAGGTATTGATGCGTCTTTCGGGGGGAGATGCACGCAAGCTTCTCAACCTGTTGGAAGCAGTGGTGATGGCTGTTAGCGGCAAGCATGTGGAAGTTACCGATGAGGCCGTGATGAATATTGCCCAGCAGGTGGTGCCAGTATACGATAAAAAAGGAGAGCAGCATTACGATGTTATTTCAGCTTTTATAAAATCGGTACGGGGCAGCGATCCAAATGGTGCCATATATTGGCTTGCCCGTATGCTGAATGGGGGAGAGGATATACTTTTTATTGCACGCAGAATGGTAATCCTTGCCTCGGAAGATATTGGGAACGCTAATCCCAATGCCCTTTTGATGGCGAATAACTGTTTCAAGGCTGTTAATTCTATCGGTATGCCGGAAGCACAGATTGTATTGGCCCAGGCTGTTATTTATCTTGCCTGCTCACCTAAAAGTAACAGTGCTGTGGCTTCTATTGGCGCTGCAAGGGAAACAGCGGCTAAAACTGCTCATTTACCAGTACCCTTGCATTTGCGTAATGCACCCACCAAACTGATGGAAGAACTCAATTACGGCAAAGACTATATGTATGCCCACTCTTACGAAGGCAATTTTGTAATGCAGGATTTTTTACCCGAAGAGCTTCGTGGAACCATTCTATATGAGCCCGGCAAAAACCCCAAAGAAGAAGAGTTCAGAAATTATTTGCGAAAAACCTGGGCGGAGTTTTATAAGTATTGAGTATAAATTTATACCATTTTGTAAAATCGGTCATTGGTTGTATTAATACAACCAAATTCTCAATTTTGAGTACGTTTGTTGCATGATAGTAGCAAAAGGCATCCATAAGTCATTTGATAAGCTGCATGTTTTAAAGGGCATAGACTTAGAAGTGAAGAAGGCGGAAGTGGTATCTATCGTGGGTACTTCAGGGGCGGGTAAAACAACCCTTCTACATATTTTGGGCACCCTTGACCGGGCTGACCAGGGCAGCATTGAAATAAATAATACTCCTATACATACACTTAGGGACCGTGAATTATCGCGCTTCCGTAATAGCAATATAGGTTTTGTTTTTCAGTTTCACTACCTTCTACCAGAATTTACAGCGATTGAGAATGTCTGTATGCCCGGCTTCATTGCTAAAACTCCTGCTGCCACAGTCCGTAAAAAGGCCGGTGAATTACTTGAGCTGCTCGGTTTAAAAGACAGGCTCAGCCATAAGCCTTCGGAGCTGTCGGGAGGGGAGCAACAACGAGTGGCAGTGGCAAGGGCACTAATTAATGACCCTTCGGTAGTATTTGCCGATGAACCCTCCGGTAACCTCGATTCGGTGAATGCAAGGGAGCTTCACAAACTTTTTTTTCATTTAAGGGATACTCTTTCACAAACCTTTGTAATAGCCACACACAATGAGGAACTGGCCCTTATGGCAGACCGCAAAATCACTATGCGCGACGGGTTGATAATAGAATAATCGCCCATATAAAGAGTTTCTTTTATATTTGCACCCCCAAAAAGTTCATTTTATACTAAATTCAATGCGGAAGTAGCTCAGTTGGTAGAGCGCAACCTTGCCAAGGTTGAGGTCGCGGGTTCGAGACCCGTCTTCCGCTCGTTGCCCGCCTAGCTACTAGAACTACGGGCTGCCTTTGCCCGGGTGGTGGAATTGGTAGACACGCAGGACTTAAAATCCTGTATTCATTGCGAATGTGCGGGTTCAAGTCCCGCCCCGGGTACGTATCTCCAAAATTTGTATACTGTTTATATTATTAAGAGCCTGAAAGGATAGCTGCTATGTTTATACCTAAACTTTTCGTTACTCTCAAAGGTTATAATAGAAAGCAATTTGCTTCTGATGTTATTGCGGGCATCATTGTCGGGATAGTTGCACTGCCATTGGCTATTGCCTTTGCTATTGCATCAGGGGTATCTCCCGAAAAGGGACTCTACACGGCAATTGTAGCAGGGTTTATTATTTCTGCACTTGGTGGTAGTCGTGTGCAAATTGGTGGCCCTACGGGAGCATTCATTGTTATTGTTTATGGGATAGTTCAGAAATATGGTGTTGACGGACTGACTATTGCAACCATCATAGCAGGGTTTATGTTATTGGTAATGGGCTTTGCCCGTCTTGGTTCCGTTATAAAATTTATTCCGTATCCGCTTATTGTAGGTTTTACCAGTGGCATTGCACTTATTATCTTCTCTTCGGAGATAAAAGACTTCTTGGGAATTAATATGGGTGTCGTACCTGCAGACTTTATAGATAAGTGGGCGGAGTATTTCAAGCACCTTGATTTTATTAACTGGTACGCTGTGATAATATCATTATCTACAATAACTATTGCAGTTTGGTTCTCAAAAATAACTCATCATATTCCAGGTTCCTTGGTAGCTATATTATTAGCAACTGCGGCAACTTATTTCTTTAAGTTGCCGGTAGAAACTATAGGAACACGTTTTGGTGCCATACCTTCTTCTTTGCCCTCACCACATATCGGACATATTGATTTATCCATCATCAAGCATTTGATACAACCTGCATTCACTATCGCCATATTGGGAGCAATCGAATCATTGTTGTCAGCCGTTGTTGCTGATGGTATGATTGGAGGGAACCATAAATCAAATATGGAACTAGTGGCTCAAGGTGTAGCAAATATAATATCCCCCATTTTCGGAGGAATACCTGCTACTGGGGCAATTGCACGTACTGCGACTAATGTAAAGAACGGTGGACGTACTCCAATAGCGGGTATGATACATGCACTTACCCTGTTGGTTATTATGGTGCTGATTGGCAAATGGGCAACCCTTATACCCCTTTCTTGTTTGGCAGGGATATTGGTTGTTGTTGCATATAATATGAGTGAATGGCACTCATTCGTATCTATATTGAAATCATCAAGAAGTGATGCAGCTGTTTTACTTGCTACTTTTTTTCTTACTGTTCTAATTGATTTAACAGTCGCCATTGAAGTTGGAATGGTACTTGCGGCTTTCCTGTTTATGCGACGCATGACACAGATAAGCAATATTGGAGTTATAACTAAGGAATTGAATGATACCGGAGAAGGAGACGACCCCAAGGCGATACAAAAATATAATGTTCCGAAAGGGGTTGAGGTGTTTGAAATCAATGGCCCCTTCTTTTTTGGGGCAGCATATAAATTTAAAGATTCCATGAGGTTTGTAGAAACAAGCCCCAAAGTGCTTATTATCCGGATGCGCTATGTTCCTGTAATTGATGCCACAGGCTTACATACGCTTGAACTTGTATTTAAAGAAGCAGAGAAGAGAGGAACGAGATTTGTCATTTCTGGCATTCAACCAGAAGTATATAAGGAGTTCGAGAAATCAGGGCTACTGAAAAAAATAGGTAAAGAAAATGTATTAACGCAAATAGATGATGCACTTAAGCGTGCAGAAGAAATTCTAAGCATCAACTAAATTTTCAAAACTTTTCATTTTCCGAACTATTAATTCTTTCATAATTATACCTGTTATTTCAATTTTCCGAAGTAAACTTTAGTATCATATTCAACAGTTACTTTACCATTTGAGTTGTGTTTATCAAAGATGTCTTTTAATGAACTCATCATTGAGCTAAAGCTAGATTGCTCTTCTGTTGGCACATAGGAGGAGGACAGTAAGCGTCCTTTTAATCCTTCGAAATCGAAATGTTGATGATTATTAAAGGATGTAACATTGCATCTGTTTCCGAAAAAATCATTCAATTGTTCGATACCAATGTTTTTGTGGTTAACTTTTAAATAATCTGTTCCGTATTTTTTAAGCAGATTTTCGTATTCTATAAGAAATGGAGTGGAGTCAACCCTTCTGTCATTCCATATGAGTACAACAACTCCGGTTACCTTTAGAATACGTTTAAATTCTATTTTACTTTTTTCTTGATCAAACCAGTGAAAAGCCTGCCCTGCAATAATTATATCAATATTTTTATCTGGCAAGGTTGTTGTTTCAGCCGTGGCATCAACGCTAATAAAGTTTTTATTGTTCGCAAAAACTTTTTCTGCACCTTCACGCATTTCTTTGTTAGGCTCTACAGCAAAAACCTTATTCGCATTTTTTAAAAACAACTCCGATAATATCCCTGTTCCTGAACCTATGTCAGCCACTACACTTTGGTTGGATAAAAAGCCCTGGTCGGTTAAAAACTTGATTATTTGATCAGGATAGTGGGGACGATATTTAATGTAATTGTCAACACGATTTGAAAACCTATGCAACGTATTTTCATTTTTATTATTCATTACACATTACGAGCACCCTGTCGAAGGAGTTCTCGTCTTTTATAATGTAGTCTTCAGCGCCTACCTTGATAGTATTCATAGCTGTGGCATAAGATTCCTGGCTCGACAGCATAATAACCCTTATGTTATTATCTATTTTCTTAATAGCCTCCAGTATTGCCATTCCATTGGCGGCATCCTTTACCACTGTGCTAAGATTATAATCTAAAATAATTACATCCGGAATGGTTTTATACAATTCATCCAGGCACTCTTCCCCGGTTTTAAATAGCTTAACAGTATGTCTTGATTTTCTTGTTATATACTCTTCAAGAGCGGTTGAGTACATTTCTTCGTCATCAATTACAAATATGTTTTTTGAAAGCTTGCCTGGCATAAATCTTGCTTTTATTAATGTTTATTGCAAAGTTAATATTTATCTTTTAATTCGTCTACCGATTTATCAATTTGAACCATCAGCCGTTCCAGCTGTTGATAAACACTGCTATTGTTAGCTTTACATAAGGCATCTATATGCACAGCTAAATCTCTTGTAGTATTCATTCCCATCATCATCCATTTTGGTTTGAATGAATGAATATGCAATGCAATATTCTCCACATCTTTATTCTGTATTCCTTCTTTTATCGTTTCTTTAAAACCGGGAACTGCTTCTATATACATCGTGATGTATTTTTTCATCCTTACACCATCATCTTCACAAAACTTACCCAAATAAGTCATATCCGTCACAGCAATATTTTCAGCATTTCTTATGTATTTTTTCAAACTTTCCGGTTTAGGAATTGCGGCCACTGTTTTCCTGCCTGTTACATCTGCAATAGTGGATATTAATTGCCAGGCTTTAAAGGGCTTGGGTATATATGAATTCATGCCCGCATCACGGCACTTATCTAAATCTGTTCGTAATACACTTGCTGTTAGCGCTATAATCGGCACTTTGCTTCTCATACTATCCCTTATATATCGGGTAGCTTCGTAGCCATCTATGCCTGGCATTTGTATGTCCATTAATATAACATCATATTCATTTTCCTTTAGCATATTAATGGCTTCCTGTCCGTTCACTGCCGTGCTAATAGCAACCTTTGCTTTTAAATTTAAGGATTCTTCTGCCACCAACCGGTTATATTCATTATCATCTACAATCAATATCCGTAATCCATCTAATATACTGCCATCCATTTTTTCTTTCTGCATTATTCTTTGTTGCAAATTTTGAACAGAACTTACAGGATAACTAATTCTAAATGAAAAGGTGCTTCCCCTGCCTTCCACACTATATACACTGATACTACCTCCGTGCAACTCTATCAACTTTTTGGAAATGGAAAGGCCAAGCCCGGTGCCTCCGTACTTGCGGGTATCGGAACTATTTACTTGTGTAAAGTTTTCAAACAGCGTTTGTAGCTTATCTTGCGGAATACCAATGCCTGTATCAATTATAGAAAATTTTACCTCAACGGTATTGTCTTTCATTTTCAATTCTCCATTTTCCACTTTTAATTCCACGCTTCCTCTTTCTGTAAATTTAACGGCATTTCCACCAAGGTTCACCAGTATCTGGGTTAAACGGTAAGGGTCTCCCACTACAACATCCGGAACAGTATCCGGTTTATCTATCAGTAACGACAATCCTTTTTCTTCTGCTTTGTAAGCAAGGGCATCTTTTACCTGGTTCAATATATCGGAGAGAGAAAAATCAATTACTTCCAGGTCTATTTTCCCAGCTTCTATTTTCGATAAATCTAAAATATCATTGATAATGTACAGTAAGGTAGCTGAAGACTTACTGATTGCCTCTAAATAACCAACCTGGTCAGGTCGGGGTTCTTTATTGAGAAGAATATCGGTTATACTACTAACAGCATTCATGGGGGTACGTATTTCATGGCTCATATTAGCTAAAAACTGTTGTTTGAAAGCCTCGCTGCGCTCTGCACGTACTTTTTGCCCTATTGCTTTGCTCCGTTCAGTTTGCAACGCTGCATTTAATTTACGCTGGCGGGCATAGTTGCGATAGGCAAAAAATGAAAATAATAGAATCAATGCCAGTCCCAGAAAGCTAAGCATAATAAATGTTTTCTGGTTTTACAAATTAATATCTTTTATCTGGTTTTGAGCAGCATATTGCAGGCTATCTGTTACGTGTTTTTTATCAAACTTATACTGCATCGCAAGTTTGGCAAGCAGGGAATCAATGTGGGATTGTTCCTGTTTTTGGGCAAGACAAGGAATTCCAAAAGAAAAGCTGAGAAGGAAAAATAAAAAAAAACTTCTTTTCAATTTATTCGTATTTTTTTCCAGGTATAATTCACAACCATTTCTATCAGATCTCTACAAAATACATATCTATTTCTCCTTTATTTTTGGCTTGTATTTTGCCTCGGTAAGTGCAAGTAAATTTATCCTTTACCAATTCGTATGTAGAGCCTGAAATATTCACTTTGCCTGCTTCGCCGCTCGATTCCATTCTCGATGCAGTATTTACAGTATCGCCCCAAATATCATAAGCAAACTTATTCAACCCTACTACTCCTGCCACCACAGGCCCGGTATGAATCCCGATTCGTATTTCAAAGTAAGGTTTATTTTCCTTTTTTCTTCTCTGGGTTTCTTCTTCCATAAATCGTATTATGCCGCAGGCAGCATTAACCGTATCAACGGGGTTTGTGTAATTTTCTATTGGCAGTCCTCCGGCAGCCATATAGCCATCCCCGATGGTCTTAATTTTTTCTACGCCGTTATCAGAAACTATTTTGTCAAATTGACTATAACAATAATTAATTTCATTTACCAAATCTTCCGGGCTCATGGCTTCGCTCACTTTGGTGAAATTTTTAATATCGGTAAACATGACGGATACCAGTTCAAAGCGCTTGGCTTTTGCCGCGCCGGTGGTTTTTAATTCTTCTGCTGTTTCAGCAG
>JABDAL010000036.1 GCA_013289165.1 Bacteroidota bacterium | reverse complement strand
GCTACTTCCGCTTTTAGAATCACAAATATAATAGAAAACCATTTGATTTGTTTTTAAAAACCCCATAAATCCAATTAAAAGAGGGACTTGGGGCATTTCATTACCTTTGTAATACAAAAAATTAAGCTGTGGCAGAAAGCAAAGTACGTTCGGGCCCTTTATTTATTTTTTATGCGTTGGTTATTTATGTAGCCATCCAGTTTTTTTGGTGGTCCTATTTAATGGTTGAGCAGAGCGAGGAAATATATAACCAAAAAATGGAGCTCATATCTGCTTACTCAAGCCCTGAAGATAGTAAGGCCAAGCAGGATGTACTGCAAAAGGAAATGGTCAAAAAGTGGTACATGATAGCAGGCGAGGGAAGTGTGTTTCTCGGTATCCTTTCATTAGGAGTATTGATGGTTCGGCGTTCCTTCCGGAAAGAAACAGAGCTAATAGAAAAACAAAATACTTTTTTGCATTCTGTCACCCATGAGTTTAAATCGCCAGTAGCCTCTATGCGCCTCCAATTGGAAACCCTGCAAAAACGCAGCCTGACAACAGAGCAACAACAAAATGCTTTGGCAAATGCTATTGATGACACTGAACGACTGGATGTGCTGATTGAAAAAATATTGATGGCAGCCCGTATTGACAGCGGTGAGTTTTCCACACACAGGGAATACATGAATCTTTCTGAAAAACTGAAAGAAATTATTGCACAAATACAGAGAGCATATCCACAACGAAACGTTGTTACAGATGTACAAAAAGAGGTGTTTCTGAATATAGACCCCTTTGCACTCAACTCTATTGTTACCAACCTAATGGAAAACGCTTTTTTATATTCACCTGCCGATAAACCTGTGGAAGTGTCTCTTAGTACACGAAAAAATGCAGTGCATCTTTCGGTGAAAGACCAGGGCATGGGCATTCCTGCAAAAGAGAAAAAACAAGTGTTTCAAAAATTTTATCGTTCTGACAGCACACAGGGATATAAGGGCACCGGGCTCGGATTGTTCCTGGTAGATTATTTTGTGCGCGTACATAATGGTAACATAGAAGTAAGCGATAACAAGCCAAAAGGAAGTATTTTTGACATCTCTTTTCCAATTGAAAAAACAAATGAACAACGGTAAAAAAGTAGCTTTAATTATACTGGACGGGTGGGGTCTGGGAGACGGCTCAAAATCAGATGCCATAGCAAACTCACGCACGCCCTTTGTGGACAGCCTCTATAAAAAATATGCCCATTCCAAATTAAATACGTCGGGCGAAAATGTGGGCCTGCCTGACGGGCAAATGGGGAACTCGGAAGTGGGGCATATCAACATTGGTGCTGGCAGAATAGTATACCAGGATTTAGTGCGGATAACGAAAGATATACGGGAAGGTATATTACAAAAAAATGAAGTGCTGTTAAAATCGCTCCGGTATACGAATGAACATAACAAAGCTGTTCACCTGATGGGGCTGGTGTCTGATGGCGGAGTGCATTCCCATATCTCTCACCTTGAAGCTTTGTGTGATATAGCAACTGCTAATAATTGCAAAAATGTTTTTATCCATGCCTTCACCGACGGGCGCGACTGCGACCCGCATAGCGGAAAAGGATTCATTGAACAATTGGAAAAATATATTGCCAAAGGTACTGCGAAGATTGCCTCTGTAGTGGGGCGCTATTATGCCATGGACAGGGACAAACGCTGGGAAAGGGTGAAACTGGCGTATGATTTACTGGTAAACGGCATAGGAGAAAAAAATGAAAATGCAGAAAAAGGAATTGAAAAATCGTATGCTAACGGAGTGACGGATGAATTTATAAAACCTATTTCTATCACCGATTCTAAGGGAGACATATTGCCGAGAATACAGGAAGGAGATGTAGTTATTTGTTTTAATTTCAGGACTGACCGTTGCAGGGAAATTACACAAGTGCTTACCCAGCAGAATATGCCGGAGCAGGGAATGAAAACTATTCCGTTGCATTTTGTAACCATGACCACTTACGATGAAAAATTTAAAGGCATAGAAGTACTTTATCACAAAGATGATTTAAAGATGACCCTAGGGGAAGTATTGTCCTTAAAGGGAAAAACGCAGATACGCATTGCAGAAACGGAGAAATATCCACATGTTACTTTTTTCTTTTCGGGAGGAAGGGAAGATATTTTCCCGGGAGAAAAACGAATCCTGATTCCATCTGCTAAAGTTGCCACGTATGACCTTCAGCCTGAAATGAGTGCCTTGGGCATTACCGATGCCATTGTTACAGAACTGAAAAAAGGAGAAACTGATTTTGTTTGCCTGAACTTTGCAAACCCTGATATGGTAGGCCATACAGGCGTTTACAGCGCCATTGTAAAAGCAGTGGAGACGATAGACACCTGTTTGCAAAAAGTAGTGGAGGCGGGATTATCAACGGGGTATTCTTTCATTATTATTGCTGACCACGGCAATGCAGATTATGCTATAAACGCTGACGGCTCACCGAACACGGCCCATACTACTAACCCTGTTCCCTGCATTGTGGTGGATAAAGATGTTACACATGTGTCAGATGGACGCCTGGCAGATATTGCACCTACGGTTTTAAAACTCATGGGCATTGAACAGCCTTTGGAGATGACAGGAAAGACATTAGTCTAAATTTTATGCCCCTACCCTGTCAAATTTATATCTTTGTTTTTGACTAATATTATTTCAACTCATGCCTAAGCTGCCCCTACCTATTAAAATTGCCTGCCTGCTGGTAGGACTGGTGTTTGGCACCATCATTCTCATTTATGCCAAGGAGCTTTTACTCCCGGCTATAATAGCAGCGTTGTTATCACTTTTATTATTCCCCGTATACAAAAGACTTATCAAATGGAAAGTCCCCAATGTATTATCGGTTGTTATCACTATGCTGGTAGTAGTAGTTTTAATTGTGGTTATTGCGGTTATAGTGAGCTCACAACTTAAAATGCTCATAGCAGATATCAGCAGCCGGAGCGGGACCATCGATGCAAAATTTGCAACTCTCCAAAATTATCTATCCTCACATCTAAATATGGATAGTGCCACTGTCGGCACCTATCTTGCCGAAGGAAAGGAAAAACTCATAGGAATAGGCGGCAACCTGGCATCAGGGGCTATTTCAACCACTACCAGTTTCATGGGAAACTTACTTCTTATTATTATATATATATTTTGCTTTTTGCTTTACAATAATTCGTTCCGCACTTTTGCTTTTGCCCTATTGCGTACCGAAAAACATGAAGAGGCTACTTCCCTCATTAGCCATGTGCAAAAGCTTGTTCAGAATTATTTGGTGGGGCTGTTTACCGTTATTCTTATTATCGGGACATTAAACAGCATAGGCCTGTTAATTATAGGAATCCCGCATGCTATTTTCTTTGCTTTTTTTGCGGGCATGTTAACGGTAATACCCTATATAGGAATCTCCATTGGGGCATCGCTTCCCGTTGTTTATTGCCTGCTTACGAAGGATAGCCTCCTGCCTGCGGTAGGGGTAGTAGCTATCATGATATCTGTCCAGTTTTTTGAGTCGAACTTTATTACACCAAGAATAGTAGGCTCGAAAGTGAGTATAAATCCTTTTGTTGCTATCGTGGTATTACTTATTGGCAGTGAATTATGGGGCATACCGGGCATGGCATTAAGTATACCGCTTACCGCTATTTTAAAATTACTGTTAGACAGTCGCCCCCAAACAAAGCCAATTGGTTATTTCCTCGGAAGTGAACTTACCGATGATAAAAATGACCCCGCTAAGTTTTTTGCCAAAGTAGAACAGGCGGAGGAGAATACAAAACAAAAATAATGCCGGTATTTCCTAAAAATTATACTTGAGCATTAATCCCGTTCTAAAACTACTATAGTCATTTAATGATGGGAGTGCCTCATTAAATGACTGCAAGAACTGGTAACGAAGGGCCGAAACATTCAGCAGGGGAAACGATATTAAGGGAGTAAGGGAAATATGCCTGGTTACACTGACTGATATACCCGTTTGATACATTAGAAATAAATTAGCATAATTGCCATACGGTAAATTTGACAATACATCATTATTTACACCATACATGTTACTAGATCTAGTGCTTGCTTCCCAGCTTTCAACAATATCAAGTTCATTATACCATCCGATCCTTTTTGATATTTTTATATTTGTAAATACACCGCACGATATTTCGTCTTCATTTATTTGTTGCAATAATATGGGAGGCCCATAAGTAACTTCAATTGCAAACTTGCCCATGTATTTATATTGGGCATATCCAATTCCGGCTTTTATTCCGAAAGATACATGGCTGCTATTCAACAACAAATAGCTGTATGACAATGAACCCCATTCTGCTGTACTACCAAGTGGTACTCCTCCCCAGGGGCCACCCGGCAGATAGGAACCTGTTGGATACGTTACATTTGCCCCGGCAGCAAGTGAAACAGAACTCCTGCTTAATTTTTTTGTTGTATCCTGCCCCTGGCAGTTTAATGCCACCGCAACAAGAAGGATGAGTGAATAGTATTTCATACGTGTTGAATTTTAGACAAATATAACGCACTTTCTATATAAATATTGTGTAAGGTCCTTCTAATCCGATTCATCCGTGTTCTATTCTTATACAGTGTATCCCTTGTTTCCCTTCATTCTTTATATTTGTTCGGAATTATACAGATACGTTTATGCCCGAATTTAACGGAATGCTTCGAAGCAAGCTGCCCCAGGCAGGCACTACTATTTTTACGGTGATGTCTGCCTTGGCAAATGAATATAAAGCCATCAACCTTTCGCAGGGTTTCCCAAATTTCGAATGCTCCCCCAAACTGGTAAGCCTGGTAAATGAGTACATGAAAAAAGGCTTTAATCAATATGCACCCATGCAGGGAATTATGCCCCTGAGGGAAATTATTGCAGCCAAAATGCAAGACCTGTATGGAGCAACATATAATCCTGAAAAAGAAATAAATATTACTGCCGGGGGCACCGAAGCCATTTATGCTGCTATTACTGCCGTAGTTCATGAAGGAGATGAAGTGATTATAATTGAACCCGCCTACGATTGCTATGTTCCTGCCATAGAACTTTCAGGCGGGATACCTATTTACGTGCAGCTTAAAGCTCCTACATATAGCATTGACTGGGAAGAAGTGAAGAAGAAAGTATCGCACCGCACGCGCATGATTATGATTAATACCCCCCAAAATCCCACCGGGGCTGTTATGACAGAGAAGGACATGAAGCAGTTGGACAACATCACTAAGGGAACGGATATACTTGTATTGAGCGATGAGGTGTATGAGCATATTATTTTTGACGGGTTGAAACACCAGAGTGTTTGCCGCTTTCCGGGACTGGCAGAGCGTAGCTTTGTAGTGTTTTCATTTGGAAAAACCTACCATGCCACCGGTTGGAAAATGGGATATGTATTAGCGCCCGAAAAACTGATGAAAGAATTCCGAAGGGTGCACCAGTTTATTGTTTTCACAGTAAATACTCCTTTGCAATATGCCCTTGCCGAGTATATGGAAAATAAAGATGAATACCTTGGCCTTGCTGATTTCTACCAACAAAAGCGAGATTATTTCATTCATCTTATAAAAGGCTCCCGGTTTAAATTTATTCCTGCATCAGGCTCCTATTTCCAGTTGCTTGACTATAGCGCCATCAGCAAGGAAAAAGACACTGATTATGCCATCCGGCTTACCAAAGAAATAGGGGTAGCAAGCGTTCCGGTATCGGTTTTCTATCATGAACAGTTAGATAATAAATTCTTACGGTTTTGTTTTGCAAAAACCAATGAAACCCTTGAGCAGGCTGCAGAAAAACTTTGTACTATAAAATGACAAAAGACCTTAACGTAACCATAGTCCAAACTTCGCTTGCATGGGAAGATGTGGATGCCAATCTCTCTCATTTTTCCAAAAAGCTTGAAAAAATAGAATCCTCTTCTACTGATTTGATTGTGCTGCCGGAAATGTTCAGTACGGGCTTTACCATGAATGCATCTAAGTTGGCAGAGCCTGTAAATGGCAAAACAACCGAGTGGCTCGCCAATATGTCTGCACAAAAAAATTGTGTAATTACAGGCAGCGTAGTTATTAAAGATGATACTAAATATTATAACCGCCTTATTTGGATGCAGCCCAATGGGCAATATCAAATCTATAATAAGAGGCACCTGTTTCGTATGGCGGAAGAAAATCAAACTTACACTGCAGGAGAAACCAAATTAATTATTGAGCTTGCAGGATGGAAGATTTGCCCACTGGTATGTTATGATTTACGATTTCCGGTTTGGAGCCGCCAAACAACTGAAGGGACTTACGATTGCCTGATTTATGTTGCCAACTGGCCCGAAAGAAGGAGCTATGCCTGGAGGCAGTTGCTTATTGCCCGTGCTATAGAGAACCAAGCATATGTGATTGGGGTAAACCGTATAGGTAAGGATGGAACCGGTGTGGATTTTAGCGGCTATTCGGTAGTTCTTACTCATAAAGGAGAAACCTTAAGAAATACCCAACCCAACGAAGAAGCCGTTGAAACCATCCAATTATCATACAGGGAACTGGAAAACTACCGCAAGGAGTTTCCGGTTGCGATGGATGCCGACAAGTTTAGGATAGAATAACGTCTAAATAATAAATTCTCGTAGTATAATTATAAGAGGTACACTATATTTGCATAAAATTAACAGGAATGAAATTAAGTGAAATTATTGCTGTATCGGGAATGAGTGGTTTGTACAAAACCGTTGCCCAAGCAAAAAACAGCGTTATCGTTGAATCATTAGAAGATAAGAAACGGATGCCTGTATATGCAACCCAAAAAGTGCATACGTTGGAGGCTATAAGTGTCTATTGTCAAGATAAGGATGTTCCGCTGGCAGATGTATTTAAGAAGATAGCTGAAAAAGAAAATAAAGGCCCTGCCATAGACCACAAATCTTCGGATGCTGATTTGCTAACGTATTTTGGCGAAGTGCTTCCCGATTTTGATAAGGAAAGGGTACACAACTCCGATGTACGTAAAATAGTGATGTGGTATAATATTCTTCAAAAGAATAACCTGCTTGATATGGAGGAAGAGCCTGCTGCCGAAGGCGAGGATAAAGTTGCCCTGCCAGCTTCGGAAAATGCTCCTCCAAAACCACAAAAGCACCAACAAAAGCAAGCGGCACCCAAGCCACGTAATGCCCCTCCGGCACAGAAACAAACGCTACGCAAAACTGGAACAGCGTAAAACCTACACACCCATACATGAAAAAATATCTTACGTGTGCCCTCCTTGTGCTAATGGGTACTTACCTAAGCTATGCACAAACTGCCCAGCAAAATGGGGAGTTGAAAATAGTATTTATCCGGCATGGGGAAAAACCTGAAAAAGGGGGAAACCTTACCTGCAAGGGGCTGAACCGTTCCCTTATGCTCCCGGCTTTAATCAAGCAAAAATTTGGTATACCCAATTATATATATGTACCTGCTTTAAAGCTGGCAGAAAAAACAGGCCATGCGAGGATGTTTGAAACGGTTATTCCACTTGCATCTCAGTATAATATTGATATCGACAGCAAATATGAGGAAACCGATTCTGCCGGAATAGCTACTGACATTATGAAGAAGCAGGGTATTGTACTGGTGGCATGGGAACATAATGCCCTCAGGGGCATCTTGCATTCGTTGGGAGTAGAATATAATACCAAGTGGCCGGGGGATGATTACGATACTATCCTCGTAGTTACTTTCCCTAACGGAAAAGCTACATTGACGAGGGACTCGGAAGGACTAAAGCCATCGGATAATTGTCCTAATTAATAAGTTTTAACCGGACGTATCCGAAATTTCACACTGTTTCTTACCAGCCTCAGATGTGATAGGCCAGTCCCATAGCTATATGTAATTGCGAAAGCGTAATATAACCAAGCCTGTATGATGTTGGTTCCACATTCAGATCAGGGTGGCTTAAGAAATTATTAAAATAACTGGCACTCCCCCTTAAATCAAAATGTTTTGATAAAGTATATCGTATAGAAGTCTCCAAAGAATACACATAGAGTGTAGATGATTGCATTTGACCCATAAAAACTGCAGCACCCGGGATATTACTCAGCAGAGGGAATGTAGTAATCTCAACTTGAAAAGAATTCACATTCGGAAAGGTAATATAATCAACGCCTGCCTCACATTTAAATTCCATTGTAACTCTTTTAAAAGTTTTCTCAAAAAATATCCCTCCAAGAGTAGGTATTTCTTTATAAGGAGTTGCACTATAATAGATATAACTGTAAGGGGAAAGATAGGGGTTTATAACCTCTTTGTATGCCTGTAAACTAAACGGATTGTCATAGTATCCTGTTTCAAATGCCAATCCCAGCCAACCGGGTTTTAAGGGATGCTCCAGTTCTATATTGGCACCGTAGCCATTCAGGGCATACCCACCCATATCCAAATAAGTTGGCGATTTGAAATATCCCAGTGGAATGCAACTTCCGGCATTCAAAGAAACATACACCCCTGAATCCTTGCGAGCCTTTAAAGAACTAGCATCAGCTGAAGTGATAATAAAAAAACTAGATAGACTTATATAAATAAGTTTTTTATTCATTTTATTTCAATAAGTATTTTTATTAAACGGAGAAGTATTTCACATATTGCGTCAGTAATAAGTAACATGACTCTACTTTACAAATTCCAATACAGAATCTGTAATGAACTTTTGTGTTTCATCATCCAGTTCTGTATGAATAGGGAGAGATAATACCGATGCACACAGCGCTTCTGTAACCGGGAAATCACCTTCTTTGTAGCGTGGGTCGCGGTAGGCCTTTTGCAGGTGCAAAGGCACAGGATAATAAATCATTGCCGGAATACCCTTAGTTGTCAAATGCTCCCTCAGTTTGTTACGGTCAACATTATTAAATACCAGGGTATATTGATGGAACACATGCGTAGACTGTTTGCTTCTTTCCGGTGTTTTTATCTTGGGATGGTTCGCAAATGCCTTATCATAAAAAGCTGCTGCTTTTTGGCGGGCTGCGCAATACTCATCCAGGTAGCGGAGCTTGACCCTCAATATAGCGGCCTGTATACTATCTAACCTTGAATTTACTCCAATATCATCGTGGTAATATTGTACGGTTGAGCCGTGGTTGGTAATAGATCGCGCTTTTTTAGCCAGTGCATCATCATTGGTAAAAAATGCACCTCCATCTCCATAACCGCCTAAATTTTTGGAAGGAAAAAAGGAGGTAGTACCGAAATGTCCTAATGTTCCTGCCTTTGTAAAAGTACCGTTTGAATATTTATAATCCGCGCCAATGGCTTGGGCATTATCTTCAATCACATATAAATTGTGCTCCTTGGCCAGTTTCATTAATTCTTCCATCTCGGCACATTGCCCAAACAAATGCACCGGAACAATAGCCTTTGTTTTAGGAGTAATGGCTTTTTTCACTGCATCAATATTGAGGGTATAAGTGCCGGGATATACATCTACTAAAACAGGGGTAAGGCCTAATAATCCTATAACTTCAGCCGTAGCTACAAAAGTGAAATTGGCAGTTATAACCTCATCACCGGGTTTCAATCCCAATGCCATCATGGCAATTTGGAGGGCATCGGTTCCATTGGCGCAAGGTATTACATGCTTTACACCGAGGTATTTTTCAAGTTCAGCCTGGAAAGCTTTGACCTCCGGACCATTAATAAAAGCTGTGGAATGGATAACGCTTGCAATGGCATTATCAATTTCAGTTTTTATCTTATTATATTGACCTGCAAGGTCAACCATTTGAATTTTGCGAGTTATGGTAGTCATATTTTTATCGCTTTGGGTGCGAAGATATTAATTTGTAATTTATCTGCCCCTGTATTGTTAATGCTCAGTTAGCAAAAATTGGCTATTATTGCATAAATAAACTTCAATCCCCCATTATGGAAAGCAGCAGCATCGGACTTATCGTATTTCTTGTCATTATAGTATTTATCCTGTTTTCCAGTTTTGTAACTGTTCAGCAAGGGTACATAGCCGTGATAACCGTTTTTGGTAAATATAAGCGCCTGCTTCGCCCGGGCCTAAACATGAAATTACCCATTATTGAATCTATTTACAGGCGCATATCTATACAAAACAAGTCGGTAGAGTTGGAGTTTCAGGCTATAACACAAGACCAGGCTAATGTAAACTTTAAAGCCATGCTTTTGTTTGCGGTGATGGACCAGCAGGAAGCCACCATCATGAATGTCGCGTTCAAATTTATTGACGACCGGAATTTGATGCAGGCACTAACCCGCACCATCGAAGGGGCTATACGGAGTTATGTAGCCAATTTGAAACAGTCAGAAATTTTGGGATTGAGAAGCGAAATTGTGGTGCATGTCAAGGAGCAGCTTGATCCTACTCTTGCCTCCTGGGGATATCACCTGATAGATATGCAATTAAATGATATTACCTTTGATGAAGTTATTATCAAATCAATGGCAAAAGTGGTGGCATCAAACAACCTGAAAGCTGCCGCTGAAAATGAAGGGCAGGCTTTACTCATCACCAAAACAAAAACAGCCGAAGCAGAAGGAAACGCTATTAAAATAGCCGCTGAAGCAGAGCGCCAGGCAGCACAATTGAGGGGGCAAGGGGTAGCTTTGTTCCGCCAGGAGGTAGCCCGTGGTATATTAGAAGCTGCCAAACAAATGGAAACCATCAATGCGGATATGTCCGTCATCATGTTTTCTATGTGGACGGAATCGATTAAAAATTTTGCCGAGGTGGGAAAAGGCAATGTGATATTCCTGGATGGTTCTACCGATGGTATGCAAAAAACATTCCGGCAATTGATGGCATTGAGCAATAAAGGCCTTTTTGACTCCATGTCAAAAAACCAGCCTGACAGCATGCCCGGAACAAATTCATAAACGCTGATGCGAAAACAAGTCCAGCTTTTCCTGGTATCCTTTTTGCTTTTATTTTCTTTTAAAAGTATAGCACAGCATAAAGATTCGGCAGCGTCGGGGTTTTTGGTGGAACTTTCCTATGCCGGGCAACTGCCGGGAGGTAACCTGACCCAGATTTTTGGATTCAACTCCAACATTCAGGGCGGAGCATATTATAAAACGAAAAAGAACTGGATATATGGAGCATCCTTTGCCTTTCTTTTCGGTAATATATTAAGTAATGCCGGAATATTGGACAGCATTTCCACTACCAGTGGCAACCTGATTGCTGATGATGGCAATTACCCCGGCATCTCCTATTTTGAAAGGGGATTTGATATACAACTTACTATTGGGAAACTATTTCCTGTTTCAAGAAACCTTAATTCGGGCATACTTACTACCTTTAGCGCAGGATATATACAGCACCATGTGGATATAGAAGTTAACGACAACACTCCCCAGCTAGACGGAGATTACCTGAACGGATACGACCATCTTACCGCAGGCATTTGTGCTACTGAATTTATAGGATACCAATATATGAGCAAAAAATTATTCCTTGCCTTTTTTGCAGGATTTGAATTTACAGAAGCATTTTCGAAAAGCCTCCGCTATGATTTTGAACTTAGAGCTAAAGATCCCAATTATAAATATGAAATGTTAAGCGGGTTCCGTGTTGGATGGATTCTCCCCATATTACAAGAGCATACACTTAAGTTTTATACACACTAAGTATCATGAACATAACCGATTTTTTCAGCGATGAACAAAAACAGCAGATTCATGCTGCAATTAAGCACTTGGAACACCAAACTTCGGGTGAAATCCGGCTGCATGTGGAAGGTAATTGTGAAGGCGACCCATATGAGCGGGCTGTACATATATTTCACAGGTTGCACATGCACAAAACAAAACACCACAATGCTATTTTATTTTACCTTGCTGTTAACCACAAAAAGTTTGCCATAGTGGGAGATGAGGGCATTCATAAAAAAGTGGCCGATAATTTTTGGGAAACTGTGAAGGAGCATGTTATTTCACAATTTAAACAAAGCAGATTCACGGAAGGAATTTGTGAGGGGATTGAAATGACAGGTGAAATGCTGAAACTATATTTTCCGCATCATAAAAACGACAAAAACCAATTATCTGATGATATCTCGTATGGTAAATAAACATTGGCTGTTAGCTATCGGCTTGTGGCTGACATCTGTGATAAGTGTGCAAGCATCTCCACTGGAGGGTATTCCCAAGCGCCCCGATCCACCCAAGCTGGTAAATAATTTATCCTCATCAAAGCTTTTATCGCCGGATGAGATGGATGCGCTGGAAACTAAATTAGATGCTTTCGCTAATAATACATCGAACCAAATTACCATCGTAATTATTGATTCCCTTTATGGCAATGAGCCGGCAGAATTTTGTGCCGATATTTTGAAAACATGGGGAATAGGACAAAAGAAACTTGATAACGGCCTTGTTATCCTGGTTAAGCCCACTAGTCCGCGAAAGGTATTTATATCGCCCGGTTACGGGTTGGAGGGAGCCATACCCGATGCTACCTGTGAGGAAATTGTGCAACGGGAAATAATCCCCGACTTTAAGCATGGAGATTATTATGCCGGGCTGAATAAAGCCACTGACGTAATAATGGGCCTTGCAAAAGGCGAATACAACAGCAGCGAGTATGCTAAAAAGGGGAACAATGGAAGTAAAGCTACTGGGCTCGTTTTTGCCCTCATTATATTGCTGGTTGTATTACTATTTTCAAGGCGAGGCGGAGGAAGAGGCGGCATGACTATTGGAGGCCCCGGCATATTTTTTTGGGGTGGAGGCTTAGGCGGTTTTGGAGGCGGAAGTGGCGGATTTGGAGGAGGTGGAGGCGGCGGTTTTGGAGGATTCGGTGGTGGAAGCGGCGGCGGCGGCGGCGCAGGCGGAAGCTGGTAGAACTTATGAAACCTTTTCCGGTACAGGCTTTGATAAGGAACGGAATGCCAATAACGTTCCAATAAATACCAGGATAGCTGCCATCATAAAAGGCGCCCCGGGAAAATAAGGATGTCCCGGCTGGGTATAATACGAAAAGAGACTAGTCATCAATACCGGGCCAGCAATGGAAGTCAGGCTCATTAAGCTGGTAAGCCCACCCTGTAGTTCACCTTGTGCGTTAGCGGGCACCTGCCCGGTCATTATACCCTGCAAAGCAGGGCCTGTAATTCCGCCAAGGCAATAGGGAACTATAAAGACAAACATCATCCAGGTGCTGGATGCAAATGCAAACAGAGTGAACCCAATAACATATAACATAAAGCCTACATAAACGGAGTTTTTGTTGCCGAGCCTGGGATTAATTACCCGTATCAATCCTCCCTGCACAATACCTATCATAAGCCCAACAAAGGCAAGCGACCATCCTACCATAGCTTCGTTCCACTTGAATTTGAACATAGTGTAATATACCCAGGTAGACTGGGTAGCATGAGCAGCAAGGTAAATACACACTATGGAGCCTGCCATGCCCAGCACTACAGGATATTTGCGAAGTTGCATAAGCGTACCTATGGGATTAGCCCTTTTCCAGTCGAAATTGCGACGGTGTTCTATGGAAAGCGATTCAGGCACTACAAAATATCCATACAAGACATTCAACAGGCTTAACCCTGCACAGAAATAAAAAGGTACGCGCACCCCATATTGTCCTAATATACCTCCAATAGCCGGACCTATCATAAAGCCCAACCCAAATGCTACCCCGATCATACCAAAGTTTTGAGCCCTCTTTTCAGGAGGGCTTATATCTGCAATGTAGGCGCTCGCAGTAGTGAAACTGGCTCCGGCAATACCGGAAAATATACGAACTATAAATAACCACAAAATGGTAGGGGCATTGGCTAAAACCAAATAATCAATACCAAAGCCGAAGAGAGAAATAAGTAATACGGGCCGCCTCCCATACCTGTCGCTCAAGCCACCCAGTACGGGGGAAAAAAGAAACTGCATAATGGCAAACAAGGCATTCAACCATCCCCCATAGGTGGCAGCATCACTCAGGCTGCCATGAATCAACTGGGTAATTAGTTTAGGGGTTACAGGAATAATGATACCCCAGCCGGTTATATCAACCAACAGAGTAACGAAAATAAATCCCAGCGCGGCGTTATACTTTTTATGCATAATTCGAATGGCTCAAAAATAACATTTTCAAGTTATTTATTTTTTAAAAAATACTGTTCCGGATTTGAAGGCAAATTTTGATGAAAGATATCACTTGAAAGATTGATAAATATCATAAGGCACAATATGATATAAAAATACTTTTGCAAAAATTAATTCAACCCAAGCCATGGAAAGAACCCCAATAATAAAGCTAATCTCCGGAGATTATTCCGTACATTTTCCTTCAGGATTGTTTTATTTTGTTTGTAATAAATTTATAGTCAGTCGTTTATACATAAGCCCTAATACAAACCTCATATTCAATAAGAAGGCGTTTATTAAACACCTATCTTTGCGCCCCGCCTGTTAAACACATATTTTAAATTTGTTGATTATTAACTATATCATTTTATGGCAGAGGATTTGATTTTTCAATTTATTGAAGAAGAGCGCGAAAGACAAATGCGTGGCCTGGAGCTTATTGCATCTGAAAATTTTGTAAGTCAGAATGTAATGAATGCTATGGGCTCTGTGCTTACCAACAAATATGCCGAAGGCTTGCCCGGAAAACGTTACTATGGGGGCTGTGAAGTAGTTGATAAAGTGGAACAAACTGCTATTGACCGTGCCAAGCAATTATTTGGTGCAGAATGGGTAAATGTTCAACCGCATTCGGGCGCACAAGCTAATGCATCGGTGATGCTTGGAGTATTAAAACCCAGCGATAAAATTTTAGGATTTAACCTTTCCCATGGCGGCCACCTGACACATGGCTCCCCGGTCAGCTTTTCAGGCAAACTTTACCAACCTTCTTTTTATGGGGTAGAACAGGAAACCGGGCTGGTAAATTATGATACCATTACTGAAATTGCATTAAGGGAAAAACCCAAACTTATTATTTGTGGAGCATCTGCCTATTCAAGAGATTGGAACTATAAAAAACTGCGCGAGGCTGCCGATGCTTGTGGCGCTCTGCTGATGGCAGATATTGCTCACCCGGCAGGTTTAATTGCTAAAAAACTTCTTACCGACCCATTGCCTTATTGCCATATAATTACTACCACTACTCATAAGACATTGCGGGGACCGAGAGGCGGCATGATTATGATGGGTAAAGATTTCCCTAATCCTTTTGGATTAACTACCCCCAAAGGGGAAATCCGCATGATGTCATCTGTGCTTGATTCTGCTGTATTTCCCGGCACACAGGGCGGCCCGCTGGAGCATGTGATAGCCGGCAAGGCAATATCATTTGGTGAAGACCTGGCCGACAGTTTCGAAACATATAGCAAACAAATAATTGCCAATGCACGGTTAATGGCAAAGTGCTTTATGGAAAAAGGCTACAACATTGTATCAGGAGGCACCGACAACCACTGTATGCTGATAGACCTCCGCTCTAAGAACATTACCGGCAAATTGGCAGAAAACACGCTGGTAGCAGCCGATATTACAGTAAATAAAAATATGGTTCCGTTTGACGATAAGTCACCCATGATTACTTCCGGAATAAGAATTGGCACTCCTGCCATTACCACCAGGGGCATTACGGAAAAAGAAATTCCTTTGATAGTTGAACTGATTGATGAAGCATTGATGAATAACAGCAATGAGCAAAAAATAAAGGGCGTGAAGGAAAAGGTTAACTCCCTGATGAAAAACTATCAACTATTTGCCTGGTAAATAATATCTCCCCCGAATGATAATCAATCTGAGTGCTTGATGAAAAAAGCCCTATTCTTATTTTTTCTTTTGTTTTCTCTTGCGGCCCAGGCACAGGAAAATGTACCTTTTGAGAAGAAATATTTTTTGGATAGCGTCAAAAAATTTAAGCTTATAAAAGATACCCTCGACGCAGGTATGGTATATTACAAGTTAGGAGATGAATGGGAACACAGGGCTATCCATGCTTTCCTTGTTGCAGAGAAATTCAACCCCAACAACGATAACCTGAATTATTTAATAGGTGTTTCCCTGCTGTCGCATAATTCAAAGGTTAAAACCGGTGCCTTGCCTTATCTTGAAAAAGCCCTCAAATTGAACCCGAATGTTGCTCCTGATATACATTACCAGATTGGAAGAGCTTATCACCTGATGATGCAATGGGAAAAAGCCAAACAAGAATATGCCTTATATCTTCAAACACTTAATCAATCGAAAGACAGTGCTAAGTTTGCAGAAGCCAGCAAGAGAATAAAAGAATGTAATTATGGGGAAGTAATAGTGAAGCACCCCGTTCATGTAAAAATTGAAAACCTGGGGCCCAAAATTAATAGTTCATTTCCCGAATACAGTTGCTTCCTTTCTGCTGACCAAACGCAAATTGTATATACGTCCAAAAGGCCTACCAGCATAGGCGGCAAAATAGATGACGATAACGGACAGTACAAGGAAAACATTTACATTTCTACTTACAAAAATGGGGAATGGGGCCCGGGCACCAATATGGGACCCAATATAAATACTTCGCTGAATACTGCCACAGCCGGATTATCTAATGATGGACTGACACTCTATATATACCGGGGAGCTATTGATGCAGGCGACCTTCTTCAAAGCCAGTATTTAAAGGGCCAGGGCTGGATTAAGGCAGACCAAATGACCGATAAGATAGGCAAAGTAATAAATACACCCTTCCAGGAAACTACCATTTGCTTTAGCCCCGACGGGAAGACACTTTATTATGTAAGTGAGAAACCGGGAGGATTTGGCGGCAAAGATATTTACAAAGCCGTGAAAGATGCTAAGGGCAGCTGGCAGGACCCGGTGAACCTGGGACCCAATATTAATACCGCCTACGATGAACAGGGATTGTATCTTACCCCGGATGGAAAAACACTTTACTTTAGCTCCAAAGGACACAATTCAATGGGTGGGTATGATATTTTCAAATCTGTTAGTGACACGGGGTACTGGTCTGCCCCTGAAAATTTAGGATATCCTATTAATGGCCCCGATGATGACGTTTTCTTTGTGCTTTCTGCTGATGGCAAATATGGCTACTATACTTCTATACGCAAGGATGAAGGATATGGAGGATATGACTTGTACAAAATTACGTTCAACCCCGATGAACAACTTGTGAAAAATGACAGCCTTATTCTCTTACCTGCTATAAAACCAACGGCACCACTTCCTCATTATGACCACGGCCTCCTGCTGACAGGTATCATTACAGATACTATGACGCACAATCCCCTGGAAGCAACCCTGGAACTGGCCGATAATAAAAAGGGAAGCCTTGTGGACAGCATTCATGTAAACAACACCACCGGAAGATACCTGATATATATACCATCAGGTTCTAATTATGGCATTTCAGTGGAAGCGGACGGATACCTTTTTTATTCTGCCAACTTCGATTTAGTTGACACAGCAAAATATGCCATTGTAGAAAAAGACATAGCCCTGCAACCACTTGATGTAGGAAGTCATACCGTATTGCGAAATGTTTTCTTCGACTTTGATAAAGCCACCGAACGTCCGGCATCTATCCGTGAATTAAACAGAGCTGTTAAGCTACTTATGGACTACCCTTGTCTTAAAATTGAATTATCAGGACACACCGATGGTAAAGGCTCACCGGATTATAACAAGCAGTTATCTGAAGCACGTGCCCGCTCGGTTGCCTTATACTTGGAGGCACATGGCATAAGCGCTAGCCGTATCATATATAAAGGATATGGAGCTACTATACCCATTGCGACCAACTTGACCGATACAGGCCGCCAACTCAATCGCCGGACAGAACTTAAGGTTATCGCCACAACTGACTTATAAAATCTTACTTTTGCGGCTCACCTGCTGTCCCCTTTGTGAAAATAGCCGCGACCAGAATTGAGATTGAAAACCTGCTTTTGCCTTCCAGAAACAGTGGCAAAAGTATAGGCTTTGTACCCACTATGGGCGCTTTGCATAAGGGACATATTTCATTGGTTAGTCTTTCTATAAATGAGAATGACGTTACTGTTTGCAGCATTTTTGTAAACCCCACCCAGTTTAACGACCCTGCTGACTTAAAGCGTTATCCCCGCCCCCTGGAAAGCGACCAGAAAATGCTTGAGGAAGCCGGCTGCGACATACTTTTCATCCCATCTGTAGAGGAGATGTACCCGAATAATGACTATTCTCTTCTGAACGAAGATTTTGGCGTGTTAGATAAAGTGATGGAGGGACAGTCGCGCCCGGGGCACTTTGCAGGAATGATAACGATAGTAAACAAATTGTTTACTTATGTAAACCCCCATAAGGCCTATTTCGGCAATAAGGATTTCCAGCAGTTAACTCTCGTTAAATACTTTGTAAAGGAACATCACCTGCCCATTCTTATAAGGGAATGCCCCATTAGCCGTGATACAGACGGATTAGCCATGAGCTCGCGGAACCGCTTGCTCTCTGCTGAAGAACGCCAGGCAGCTACGCTTCTCTCTCGCTCACTTTTTAAAGTAAAAGAAATGTGGACAGGAAATAATATAACCGAATTAATGACTTTTGTTGAAACTGAATTTGCCCGGGAGCCCATTTTGAAGCTAGATTATTTTGAAATAGCCCATTTTGAAACATTACAGCCATTAAAGACTCCTATTTCTCCCGATACCCCCATTATTGCCTGTATTGCCTCTTTTGCCGGAAAAATACGGCTTATTGACAATATTAAGTTGCAATAGAAGGTTGACTTTTAGATTTTTTAAAGGATATTGCCACCCTTATACGTCAGATTGTTTATAATATTCCGTAAATTAATTTTGAAAACACATCAGTATTGTCTGAAAATTTTACTTTTGCGGAAATTTTAAAAAAAGGAAACTATGTACTGGACATTAGAACTTGCATCATATTTGGAAGACGCACCTTGGCCAGCCACTAAAAGTGAACTTATAGACTATGCCATCCGTTCCGGAGCCCCTATTGAAGTTGTTGAAAACTTGCAGGAAATGGAGGATGAAGAAGAAATATATGAGAACATTGAAGAAATTTGGCCCGATTACCCTACCAAAGAAGATTTTTTATTTAACGAAGACGAATATTAAATAGCTAATAGCCATTGGCTACTAGCTGAGAATTTATGACCTCAGACATACTGCTTTCATTCGGGCGGGATGAAAAAATTGAATTCTTAAAGAAAACGCTCAAAGAAAGTCCCTCCTGTTGTATTTTCCCGGAAAAACTGGCCGGGAGTGCCCCTGCATTTATTGCTTCTTCCATAATAAGCTCTTTAAAAGGCAATCATCTTTTTATTCTGCCCGAAACAGAAGAATCCATTTACTTTTCAAACGACCTGGAAAACTTGCTGCCGGATAGGGATATCTTATACTATCCTGCCATATCACCTGCCGAAAGAACAAAAAACTCAGGGAGAGCCGGGCTATTAAAGAAAACTGAAATTCTAAATATTATCCGCAAATCGAAGGGGCAGATATTTGTTGCCCCGGCTGCTGCCTTATGCGAAAAGGTTGCCAGCAGCAAAACTATTGCAGAAAATACTTTTGAAATAACGATTGGTGCTGCCCTCTCCATGGATTTTATTACCGAACTCCTTGCCCAATATAATTTCCAGCGTACCGATTTTGTAACTGACCCGGGTCAGTATTCGAGAAGAGGTGGGATATTAGATGTCTTTTCTTTTTCTGACGAACATCCCTTCCGGCTGGAGTTTTCGGGAGATGAAATTGAATCCATGCGCTTGTTCGATGCATCCACACAGCTTTCGCTTAAAGAACTGAAAAAAATTGAAATTACTCCCAATTTACGCGAGGAGTTAAGTGAGGAATCGAACCAAAGTTTTTTGGCATACCTGAAAGAGAATGACAAAACCTATATTTGGATTAAAGACTATCCCCTTACTATTTCCGCACTGGACGAGGCTTACAAGCAGCAAGCCGAGGATGATAGCATACATCATTTAGTATCTCCTTCAGAATTTTACGAAGAATGTAAAAACTTTCCAAAAGTGGTTTGGGGTTTACCGCCTACAACTGTTACGGACAAATTTACTTTTCCATGCACTCCTCAAAAAACATTTGCAAAAAATTTTAGCCTGTTTTTTGATGAGATACAAGAAAATATAAAGAAAGGATACCGCAATTATATTTTCACCGATACAGAACAACAGGTGCAGCGTTTGAAAGAAATATTTTCAGACGCGCAATTAAAACAGGAATATGATTTTGATTTGGAAAAAGTTTTATTTCCTGTTTTCTTACCCATTTACCAAGGCTTTTCAAGCCACAATACCAAGCAGGCATTTTATACTGACCACGAAATATTTGGGCGCTACCATCGCTTTCGTGTAAAAGATACATTTTACAAATCGAAGGAAGCACTTACCCTGAAAGAATTGCAGGACCTAAAGCCCGGCGACTATGTAACCCATATTGACCATGGTGTGGGGCGTTTTGCGGGGCTTGATAAAATTGAGGTGAACGGGAACATGCAGGAAGTGGTGAGAATAATGTATAAGGACAATGACCTGCTTTATGTAAGCATACATTCGCTTCACCGCATAAGCCGCTATTCGAGCAGGGAAGGGCACCAGCCTACGTTGGATAAACTCGGCTCAGCAAACTGGAAAGCACTTAAGCAAAAAACAAAACGCCGGATAAAAGAGCTTGCATTCGATTTGGTAAAAATTTACGCAGAGCGCAAATCCCGCGAAGGTTTTGCATTTCATCCCGATACTTATTTGCAAAATGAACTGGAAGCATCTTTTATATATGAGGACACACCCGACCAGGAGAAAGCCACAAAAGATGTAAAGAAAGATATGGAGTCTCCGCACCCTATGGACAGGCTCATTTGTGGCGATGTAGGATTCGGAAAAACAGAAATTGCCATTCGTGCAGCTTTCAAGGCTGTAAGCGATAGTAAGCAAGTGGCTGTATTGGTTCCAACTACCATACTTGCTTTGCAGCATTACAAAACGTTCAGTGAACGCTTAAAAGAATTTCCCTGCACCGTAGATTACATTAATCGCTTCCGCTCTGCCAAAGCAAGAACAAAGATTCTAAAAGATCTGGCAGAAGGAAAAATTGACATCCTCATTGGGACACACCAATTGGTGAATAAGGAATTAAAATTTAAAGACCTCGGACTTTTAATTGTGGACGAAGAACAAAAATTTGGAGTAGGTGTAAAAGAAAAATTAAAAACACTACGTTCTACCGTTGACATACTCACCCTTACCGCTACGCCTATACCCCGTACTTTGCAGTTTTCGCTAATTGGCATACGCGATTTATCCGTTATCAACACTGCACCACCCAATCGCTACCCGGTGCATACGGAGGTATCTGCTTATTCTGAGGAAGTGTTCCAGGAGGCGATAGGCCACGAAGTAGCACGGGGCGGACAGGTGTTTGTTATCCATAACCGTGTTCATTCCATACAAGATATGGCGATTCTTGTAAAAAGGCTTTGCCCAAAAGTGAGAGTAGGAATTGCCCACGGCCAGCTTAAGGGACATGAATTGGAAGAAGTGATGATGCAGTTTATTGAAGGGCAAATTGATGTGTTGGTATCTACTGCTATTGTAGAATCAGGCCTGGATATACCCAACCTGAATACCATTATCATTCATGATGCACAACTGTTTGGATTAAGCGATCTGCACCAATTAAGGGGACGTGTGGGACGTTCCAATAAAAAAGCTTTTTGCTATTTGGTTGTTCCCGCTTTTGAAACACTTACCCGCGATGCCCACAACCGCCTTGATGCTATTGAACAATTCTCCGACCTCGGCAGCGGATTTAATATTGCCATGCGCGACCTTGATATACGCGGGGCAGGAGATTTATTGGGAGGCGAACAAAGTGGGTTCGTCAATGATATGGGTATTGATACCTATCACAAAATATTGAACGAAGCCATCGAAGAACTCAAAGAAGAAATCGGGGGCCCTGCATTGGCTGCAATGGGTATAAAAACGCAGGAAGCCGTTACCAAAAAATTTGTAAAAGACTGCCAGGTAGAAACTGATGCAGAGGCTTTGCTGCCCGACGATTATGTAGACAGTTCGGAAGAACGTTTACGGTTATACCGTGAACTAAACGAAGCAAAAGATGAAACCGAAATGACCCGATTTGAAGCTGAACTGACAGACCGTTTCGGCAAGCTGCCTGATTCCGTCCAGGAATTAACGAATGTGGTAAGGCTTCGCCTTATTGCATCAGAGCTGGGAATTGAACGTATCACTTTTAAAAATAAAATTTTTTATTGCTTCTTTATATCACAAACTGAATCA
>JABDAL010000035.1 GCA_013289165.1 Bacteroidota bacterium | reverse complement strand
TGCCATCCGTCTATTATCATCCCCTGCGGATAAAATGGGCCGTAAGTAACATGCACATCGGGAAAAGAAAATAGCGCTTTTTATTATTACTCTTTCAGGCACGGCCTGCATGAATGCACAGACCATGCAGTGGAAAGAAATTGATAAAAACACTATGTCAGAACACTTACATAAGATTTCAAAATATATGCAGAGCCTGAGCCAGTACCAGGCAACCATAACGGATGCTTCCTATCCGGATTATACTACAGAGTTATTTCATGAAAAAAACACGGGGTATATTAAGAGAGCTGGTCAAAAATTCCACAATTATTTATTGGGAATACATACGATTCAGAATGGCACATGCAGACTGGTAATAGATACAGCCAAAAAAGTGCTGGTGGTAGCCGACCCCCTGGAATCAATCAATGATGTTTTGTCCGATACGGTATACAACTATTTTATGAAAGTGTGCAGCAAAATTAGAATTGCTCATACAGGTAATCAGACTTACTACCGCCTGGAATTTAAAGACCCCTATCCGCTTTCATTCTATACTATGACAATAAAAGATAGTCTGGTGGAGAAAATAGTTATGTATTACCGGAATGAAGTTAAGGTAAACAATAGAAGTGGCAAACCAAGGTTGGAAATGACATTTGACAAGTGGAAAACAAGTATTGACGACACACAGAAAGCTTTTGATATAAATAATTATGTTTTTAGAAAAGGCAGGGAATACTGCCTGACTGCATCATACAAGGGTAAATATAAATTACTTGACGAAAGGGTGAAAACAAGAAATCTAAAAGAATAGTACTCATGAGAACGACTATTAAAATATGGATTTTGTCCTGCTTTTTATGGTTCTTTGATTCAGGATTGAAGGCAGGGGTACTGTCTTTTCACCAGCGGATAGAGGCAGGGTTAAACAGTTGCCCCACTATTCCGGAAGCATCAGCCTGCGCTGCAACAACTGTTGCGGTTTCGCCTGCAACAGGAGCTTTCAGAGATTATAGCGTTGATGATATTATTACATTGGGTATCGATCATAATAATCTGACGTACTATCCGGATTCAATGCTATGTGTGGTTAATTTGAAAATATTGCAATGGAATAGCGCAGGCAGTCCTTTGCCTACAGTATATAAAACTCTCCATGTCCGGTATTCACCTTTCACTTATACAACCTATTTAGATAAAGCCGCATTCCTCCTTAAGGATGCTTACACCGTAACGGTTAAGATTGATACCATCACGGTGAATGGAGTATCATCCGCCGGCGAAACACTTCCTGCCAATGTTTATCTTGATGCGGATATACAATTAGTAAGGTATTATAATTTTACCACTAATGCTTCCACTCCTATTACAGTCAGCCCAGCGGATACCCTGGATGTTGATTGCAATGATACTACCGATGAAATTATGGTTGGCTGGACTCCTATTGTGGGAGCCGAGCAATACGATTTGGAATGGACCTTTGTTAATGATTACACCAAAACACCCGGTGTTTATTTAACGCCCAGCCATCTTAGTTATAATTTCCGGTTTAACAGCACCAGGATTACAACTTCGGCTACCAGCTACACAATAACCAATGCATATGAACATGGATACCTTATTTACAGGGTAAGAGGGGTAGGTAATGATATGTATCATCCTGCCATTTATGAAACCGGGGTTTGGAGCCTTGCCGATAGTAACAGTGTCAATACTGCTGTATCGGCCGGAACATATTATCATGTTTGGCATGCCCATGAATCTGATCGGAAAGATTGGCAGTACAATTCAACATTTGCGGAAGAAGGAAAGAAAAAGGAAGTGATTACCTATTATGACGGTAGCTTGAGAAGCCGCGAAGCCGTTACAAAGATGAATTCGGACAGTAATGTGCTGGTTGGTCAAACTATTTACGATTACCAGGGACGCCCTGCCGTGACTGTTTTGCCGGTTCCTGTACAGTTTCCTTCCTGCGGTTCAGGACACCAACCTGTCATCCACTATTACCCGAAGTTTAATATTGACGATAGCCTCCATCCATATACAAGATTGGATTTTGACCTAGATAATCCAACTGATTCATGCACTATCGGGACTAAAGAAATGAATACCGGTTCAGGGGCTGCCAATTATTATTCTCCATCCAATCCAAGGCAGTTGGGATGGCAGAGTTATGTTCCGGATGCGCATAAATATCCCTTTTCTCAAGTTCAATATACTCCCGATAATACTGGGAGGATACGGGCTCAGGGAGGGGTAGGCCCACAATTTCAATTAGGAAGCCACCATGAAACGGATTACATATACGGGCAACCAAACCAGGTAGAATTAGACAGGATGTTTGGAGAGGAGGTAGGATGGGCGACTCATTATAAGAAAAATGTAGTGGTTGACCCTAACGGACAGTCGAGCATATCCTATTTAGATCAGGAAGGAAGGACTATAGCAACCTGTCTTGCAGGGTATCCGGCGGTGGATAGCAACGGCAAATTTTGTCTCGATACTCTTAAAAGCGCCGCCCACCAGAATATGACCGTTGATATGCTGGGACTGGACGCTAACGGACATAGCGATAATAACTCTGTAAATGTAGAAGGTACGTCCATTGTATTCAATACCCAATTGTGTGTTGCCTATACAAGTCCCTATTCATTCAAGTATTTCCTGGAGGTAGATACATTGGGAGTTGGTTGCCTTAACGATATCTGCCTGAGTTGCATTTATGACCTGCAAATTGAGATTGCGAATGATTGCGGGACACTTATTTATTCCAAGGATACCATGGAAGGCCATTTTACGCTTAGCCGTACTCACGATACGGTTATATTCAGCGCTGCATGTCCGGGCAACCCAATTGACAGCAATACGAGGGAGTTTACTGTTAATCTGAATCCGGGAAATTATACGGTTAGCAAGATTTTAACTGTGGACACTTCTGCTCTGCATTTCTATGAACAGGCATACCTGGACTCTCTTAATAACACCTGCATAAAAAAGCCATCCTATTTTCAAAAGCAATATGTTTCCGATACCTGCAATTGTCACATAAATTGTGCTGCATGTGTGCAATCGCTCGGGAGCAGGGATGCATTTGTTGCATCAGGTAAAGGAAGCGCAGAGGAATATGATTTTCTCTACGAACAGTGCGAACAACCTTGCAAACCGGTAACAGAGTGCGATATGGAATACGACCAGATGCTAAGGGATGTTAGCCCGGACGGACAATACGGACAATACCTCAACGATACCGGAGTATGCGACCCGACTCAATTTCCCCTTTCGGTATTTAATCAAAATAACGTGTTGAGTGCAAACGTAAGTCATACCGGAAACTGGCGGCATCCGGAAGTAATTCTGAACAGACACACCTATCCTTACTATATAGATGAGCATGGTAACCGCTCTACTATAGTTATTGTTAAGACCCCCAGCGGGTTCCTTCCACGGGTGCTTGATAGCGTAGTTGGAGTAAATATATTTAGTACTAACGGACCTAATAGTACTTATTATACCCATCCTGAGAACCTATTAAATTTCCAGGATTTTCGCAATGAATGGCAGGATAGCTGGGCTCAGTCCCTGGTTCTTTACCATCCCGAATATTGCTATTACAAAATCTGCCAGCAATATGAAAATGTGCAGCCGGGTGATACAACAACAAGCGAAACTTTTGATGACCGCATGTCAAAAACGAAGGATTTCACAGATGCGGCAAGCGCAGGTTTTGTAGTATCCACCTACACAGCTCATGCCAACCCGTTATCGAAGTTAACCAATTATTTTGCTCTGTCAAATCCGGAGCCTGACCCATTTTTTATAGACGGAACGTTCACCTCTGACAATGGGGGTACTTCTCCTTTAAGTTTATTGAAATCTTACCTGGGAGAATATAAGAATGTAGGCGGAGCCAACCTTTCTATGCCTGCATACGCGGCTTTAACTGCACGCACCGCTACTTTATATGGTAATGCAGTCATACCTAACGCAATTGACACTGATTTTGGAGAAAATTTTGTAGCATCCCCGGCATGGGTGAATGATAGTATTCGCAAAAAGGAATGGGAGTATTTTATCAGCTATTATCATTCTGCTAAGGAAATCATACAAAAAAGTGTAGAGGATTATTATACATTAAATACATGTTCCGGGTATAACGGATGTATCGGATATTCGACTTTTCCCAACTTGCCCTGGCAGAATCCCTTACTTGCTGCAAGCCAATTCTCGAATCCTTCCCAGCCATGTTCTCAGACTACTTATACTGCATACGCCAACAAGCAAATGCGCTTCTCAAGCCAAAACAGCATCCCTCCTGCAGACACCGGGCAAAATAATTGTGCCTACCAGTATTATTTACAAACGGGCCAGTGCCCACAGGCAGCGGCTTTGATGGAGTTCCTTAGTTCAGTGGCAGCTTCGCGAAAACTTACTTCCGAATATGATACCCTTACCAGTGACCCATACTTCACTTACGGCCTGTGGGAGGCTATGAATCCACATCCTGCCGTAACTGCACCCGGTTATATATGGTCTGCTTCCCCTTTTGATACTACAGGAGGAATATTAACAGCCAGCATACTGGATCCTTCCGCCGCAATAAGCTGCACCATGTCCTTAAATGTTACAGGCTCCGGGATAACAAACTGGGAACAAATAGCCGGGTTTACAGGTCTCGCATATAGCTATAGTTCCGGAGGCCTTGATTATTTTACTGCATATGCACAGCTAAAAAATCCGGCTGACTCATTGCAACCATTCAGGTATGTTCCGGTCACCGGTTCCTCTTGTGTAGATATACATGGCTGTACCTTCCCATTGCAATCCCAACCCAATCAATTTGCCATAGATATACAGAGCCTGATGTCTGAACTGGCAAATACCGGTAACCTGCTAACAAGCAGTTTCAATTTAGAAAGTTCCCCGTACAGTTCTTTTCTGACTCCTTCCATTGTAAATTCAATAGGACCGCCTAACAGTAACCTGCGATGGACCTACGTAAGTCCCAATGAATTTAAGATTTTTGATAATACTAACCCGGGAGTATCCATTAATATTTATTTTAATACGTATAATCCTGCAACCTTTACGTATTCCAGTTTGCCAACCATTAAGATGTTCGACAGTATAAACAACGCCTACCAGAATAATTTTACCATGAATGGAGCAGATGCCAGCGGCCATACCATAGTAAAAATAAATGGGGATATAATATATGACAGTAATGCAGTAATCAGAGGGGTTAATGTAGGAAATGCTTCCCTGCCTACTCCATTGCTTTGCCAGGGTGTGACTTATCAAAATGTCAGCCAGTTGCAAACACTGCTTACTAATATCCTTACTAAAAAGCCTTTCAAAGGAGATATAAACCTTTTGAAAAGCCCGGATATAACACCGGAACTCCAAAGCTACCTCCCTGCTATTCTTGACAGCACTTCCAGTAAAAATGACACAGGCACGGTTCATAATAAGTTCTACGATACCCTTACATTTACGTATTGGATAAATGATACGGTAGGCGGACATGTGCATAAGGATTCTATGGGTTGCCCATTTTACCTCACGCGCATAGATAGCGCCAATGCTATAAACCCCGTGACAGGGCACCCCGATTTAAGGCTAACCTATTCGGAACTTGTCTCCGTAGAGGATTTAACAGGTTACGGTAACCTCTTTCAAGGTAGTTATACCGATTTTTATTTCATTGGAGTTTTTAAAGTCCCTAACGGCTCCGGATACATTCTTATGGCAGATACCATAAGAGGTTCGAGTTGTATACCGCTTCTAAATTGCGGATGCAGTAAGAATACCGCATCTCTGGTTAACTATTCGGGCGGGGCAGGCAATGACACTTCCTGTCCTGCGCATTACAACAGATGGGTCCAGGAGGTAGATAGTTTTAACAGTTCACCCTACGCCATTTCACATGGACATTATTTAACCATGTTGTATCATAATTTTTCAGATTTTGACTATGCAGGACTTTGTCACTGCACCCAAAACTATCTCAGTTACCTGGAAGGATTTATCCCGCATCCATACTCATCCACACCAACTTATACCACTCAACCGGTCAATATAAACTTTTACCCACACTGTGATAGTGCAACACTTGATACGGGCTGTCATGCTCTTTATGATAAATGGGTTATGGAAGTGGACAGTTTCAACCATTCTGCTTACGCTCACCTGCATAGTTTTTATTTAACCCTGCCCTACACTTCCTATACTGATTTTTCAGCAGCCGGATTATGCAACTGTGCCAAAAAGTATTTTAATTATTTACATCCTTATTTAAATCCGTCCCCACCCAATTTACCCGATCCAACCAGTATCAGTTTCTATGGGCCATGCGACAGTATAACAGGAGATACTTCCTGTGCGGCTTCGTACCAAAAATGGGTATATAAAATAATACAGTTTGATAATTCTCTTTACGCCCGGACAACTCACGATACTCTCCAGATTATTTATGCAACCCTTAACCAGTTTGAAGCTGCGGGATTATGCAATTGTGCAAAAGGATACTTGGGTTACCTGAATACATACATCAACTGGAGCGGAGGTTCACCCCCTCCCGGACCGGTTAATATCAATGAATACGGACCGTGCGGAATACCTTTTGACACCTGCAAGAAAATGTATGATGAGTACCTTACCGCGATAAATAATTATAATGCTTCTGCCTATATAAGCATCCATCCTTCCTATACGTTGGCAATTACCTACACCAGTGTCACCCAATTTGAATCCGCAGGATTATGTAATTGCGCCCTGGGCTATATAGAAGTTTTAGCTACTTATACTGCTACCTCTTTTCCTCCAAACCCACCTCCTACTATTGCTAACTATGGCCCCTGTGGTCCCGATACATGTAAGAAATTGTATGATTATTGGGTTGCGATGGTTGATAGTTTCAACACTTCTCACTATCGAACCCTAACGGGGGTAGCCGCCATGCCGCTTACTTATTCCAGCGCTGCCCAATTTGAGGCGGCCGGGTTGTGCAATTGTGCGGCAAGTTATATAGATTATTTAGCTCCCTATTCAGTTTGGGCTACCACTTACCCGACTGCTCCGCCCGTAACTATTGACAGATATGGTCCCTGTGTTTCCGATACATGCCAGAAGTTATATGATTTATATATTCTCATGGTCGATAGCTTCAATGTCTCTTCATACTTAACCCATACAGGCCTCGCGCCTATGTCGCTTGCCTACTCCAGTGCTGCCCAATTTGAGGCTGCGGGATTATGTAATTGCGCTGCAAGTTATATTGATTACCTAGCTGCATACCTGGGGACAAGTACATCGACCTACTCCATGAGTTACCCCCAGCTTATTGCCAGCTACGGACCTTGTGTTTCTGATACGTGTAAAAAGCAGTATGAATATTATGTTGCTATGATTGACAGCTTCAATGCTTCTCCATACGTAGCTAATACCGGGGTTGGTATGCCCCTTATTTATACTACTGCCTCCCAATTTGAAGCTGCAGGGTTGTGTAATTGTGCGTCAGGTTATATAGATTATATGGCAGCCTATCTGGGTTCAAATTCTGCTTCCTGGCCACATTCACCGCCTGTTCCTATTGCCAACTATGGGCCTTGCGCTTCTGATACCACCTGCATGAAAGAATATAGGAAGTGGCTTGTAACCATAGATAGCTTTAATATAACCTCATGGGCTATGTCCCACCATGACACCTTATTCCCGCTCTTTTCTTCATTTGCCCAGTTTGAAGCTGCGGATTTATGCGGCTGTGTAAGTCCATATCTTTCTTATCTTCATGGATTTATTGTTTCCGCCAGCAGTCCCCCTGTTTCAATTACACAGTTTGGACCCTGCGACAGCATATTACCTGATAACAGCTGTTATGCTCTTTACCAGCAGTGGGTTAATACCGTGGATAGTTTTGATGTCTCCACATGGGCGGTATCCAAGGGATATTGGCTACATTTACCCTACGCCGATTATACCCAATTCAAGGGTGCCGGAATGTGTAATTGTGTTGCCACTTATTTGAATTACCTGATAACCTATTTACCCGGCCCCCATTCTATTTTGGGAACTAATCCTCCGGCTCCCAAATCCATTGAAAACTATTCGTCCTGTAACCCGAGCCAGGTTGATACTGCCTGCGAATACCTCTTTTATGAATGGCAGGCATTGGTAAAAAGTTATAATGTATCCTCCTGGGCGGTTTCTAATCACGATACATTGCAGATATCGTATGCCAATTATGCACAATTTGCCGCAGCCGGAAACTGTAGCTGTGCCGCCAGCTACCTATCCTATCTTAATACTTACTTTCCGGGAGTTCATTCTATCCTTGGCTCTGGCCCTCCGCCGCCTTTGCCCATTGAAAAATACGGCCCATGCAATGACTACGATTCCCTGTGCACGGTGGAATATGACAGATATGTACAAAAAGTGGATAGTTTCAATGCCTCTTCTTATGCGGCAACTTATGGGTATAGCCTGCCTCTTGATACAGGTTTTACTGTGTTCTTAGGGGCCGGGTTTTGCAACTGCCTCTCATCTTATCTTACTTATCTGTCAAACTACCTGCCGCCTTCGCCTTCCATAAGCAGCAATATAGGAGCGCCTGAAAGCATTTATGCCTATGGGCCATGTGACGCGATTATTGCTGATTCCTCAGGATCTTGTGATACGGCATATATTTCTTACATCACAGCAGTAGATAAGTATAATGCATTCGTAAAGGCATCAGCGGACACCGCACTACGTTATGTTAGTGTTATTTATCCTCCTTCTGACTTCATTCAAAGTGGTTACTGCTATTGTGTCTATCCATATATAACCATGTTACAAAGTATTGAAAACGGAACTTATGTAGGTCCGGGTTTTAATGTAGTTACCGGTGAGAATATAGTGGTTGCCACTCCGACCGGTGGACACACAACTATAACGTATGGTTCTTATTTAACATCCTACCTGGATATAGGGTTCTCCTGCAAGAACGAACTTACCACGCCCTGTGTCGGCAGCCCCCAAGTTGATTCCCTCGTATCACCCATTTATCACCCCAAAGGTGGTAACCCCTGTGTAAACCAGTTAAGGGATAACGATACCGCCAATGCTAAATATGAATACGGGCAGTATATGGATAGCATGCATACAGTTATAAGAACTGCTTATATGGCACACTGCCTTAAACCGGTAGAAAATTTAATTTCTTCGTATAAGGATATGCAATTCCATTACACACTTTATTATTATGACCAGGGTGGAAATCTTATCCGCACCGTCCCGCCACAGGGAGTCCAGTTGCTGCCCATTTCAACGTACACTGCATCCACGGAACAGTCTATTCTCAGGGACCGGACAAATAACCGCCATACTATTTTTACAGACCATGTTCTTGGCAGTGACTATTTATATAACAGCCTTAACCAGCTTACTAAGCAGGCTGTGCCTGATGCTGACAATATACAGATGTTCCAATATTCGCTGTGTGACAGCCTTGACCCTAACTTAGTGGTAACTGGCGTTCAGTTTGTGGATGCAGCCAATGGATATTTAAGCGGCTATGTACCTAATGGAACCGGGAGAAGAGGTTGTCTCTATAAGACATTCGACGGCGGAAATACCTGGAAGAAATTCTCAACGAATATCGGGGCTAATTTGAACAGGATAGTTATGACGAGCAGTTCTAATGGTTATATCGCCGCTGATTACGGAATACTCTTGCATACTTCGGATGGGGGAAATACATGGGATATTTTGCCTCTTTTCGCCAATGGGGTTTCACAAAACCTGCATGGATTAGCGTACAACCCAAGCAATGGAACCCTGGCCGTAGTGGGTAATGGGCAATCCTTTGGCATATATACTCCAAGTAATTCTTACTCTGCTCCTTCACTGCCTGTTGCCACTTCTGACTCTATGAGAAGCGTTACGTACGATGCCCATAATAATGTTTTTTATGCTGTTGGAGACAGTGCAGGTTATGGGGTAATGTATTATGGTAATGCCACCGCTACCAGTTGGACTAAGATAAGCAGCCTGAGCACCCTGCCTATTAATAAGATAACGTTTATTCCCGGTAAATATTCACATGGATACGCCGGGGGAGATGACGGAATATTGCTGCACACCACCGATTATGGCAGGCATTGGTATGCTGTTCCCAACCGGATAAGGGCCGGCTTCAAAGATATTTTCTTCGGGAATGACAGTGTGGGGATTTCCATTTTAGACAGTGCGACAGGATACGGAATGCTTTGTATTACATGGAATGGAGGAAAAACCTGGAAGCGGTTAAGCCCCAAAGGAACATACTTTAATGCCATGAGCATGTACCGCGACTCCGCATCGAAAAGCTATAAAGGCGTGGCTGTGGGAGTACATGGAGCTGTTACCCGTATTGTTGCCAATGCATCCTTGGAAAGCCCCTATTTTGGATTGGTACCCGTTAACGGGCCTACCGGAAATTCCTGGAGCTTTTCTTCCGTGTTTGCCCAGGCTATGCCCTCGCCGGTTGATTCTGTTTATATTTTAATCGGGGAGGCGGGAACCGGTAAGTTATTTTATACCACCCAGTGCTTAAACAGCGCTGCTATATGGGATTCCACAACGTTAAGCACTGGAGGAGACCCGGTATACTGTTCCTTTGCAATTCATCACGGATATATGCTGCCTGCCGTACTCGATAACAGCGGCAAAATACATACCTTACTGAATTCCCTGGGCGCTACTCCGTCTCTTTCAGATGTTACACCTACCTTTAGCGTTACCACCAGTTCAGTTCTTACCGAGCATGGAACAACCAATGGAGCAGACACCATTTATAGCTATGATGGCTCAACCAGCCACCTCGATTATTTTATACCCAATGGTTCGGGCAACGAACTCGCCGGAAGCGTTTTAACATCAAGCGGAGCCACTCCGGCCCATCTTATCTCCCTCGCATACTCCGGCAATAACCTCATCAGCGGAAGTGACAGCGCCAACGAGAAAATTTATACCGGGGTAATAGGCTCGGGAGGCAGTGTTACCTGGACAGATGTAAGCAATAACACCCACGCCCGCGGTTTAAGAGAGGTAAATACAGACATAACTTCGAGCCCTGTGCCTGTATATGCCGCCGGAGATTATGGAACCATGCTTTATTCTTCGGTTACCACTTACTCTGTTATGACGTACAAAACAATATGGGTACCTGTAAAGCAAAACATCAATGCGGTGGGCGCTCCTACCAGCGCGGGCAAAGGTTTATTTGCAGGTAATTTTGACTCGGTATACTCGTTTACATACAGCGGGAGCGGATATCTATTTAGTCCCATAACACCCCAAAAGCTGCCGGGCATAGACAGCATATATGATTTATCTATAAGTGGCACAACGGCTTACCTGGCAGGGACAAAAGGTACCGTGGTTTATATTTCCAATACCGGTTCGCTCTCTTCTGAAGCCCTTGCCGTTAACGGGGGATTAACCACCTTCCTCGGGGTATACTTAAACTCTGCAGGTACGGCTTATGCAGTAGGCACAAATGCCGTGGCCTGGCAGTATGGAGGAATAAACGGTTTCCAAATGAAAAACCTCTATCCTCCGGGATATAACGCCGTTGACTTTGTAGACGTAAACCACGGCTATGCGGTAGGCGATTATGGGATGATACAGAGAACCGATAATGCTGGCAATAATTGGCACGTGGTGGAACCCGAGGTGGATTCTTATGGCGTACCAAACCTTACCCGTGTGCGCACCACTGCTGCCGGGCATGCACTTATATGCGGAACTGGATTCTTTTTTGCACAGGTGTTTCCTAATAATACGGTAAGCTCTACTGTAGATTTTACCTCCTTTGCCTATAACCCTACCCTGTCTTACCAGGTAAACGACATAGGATTTTTTAACCAAATACACGATACCGGGTTTACGGCAGGTTTAGTGGGCGATGCAGCCATAGGGTTTTTTACCATGAACTCCGACGGAACGGTGAAACATATATTTGGCTCCAGCGTATCTCCTTATGCGTTTGGTATACAAAAAGTACATGTATTTAGGGACCACAGCCTGATAGCTGCAGGAACAAATGGAGAGATAGCCTATTATAGCCTCCGTACCAATACTTGGAGCGACGTGAGCCCCGATGTAACTGGAAGTACGACGCGTTATGCCCACTTTATATGGAATGACATTTATTTTAGAGACGACCTTACAGGTTACGTGGTGGGCGATAGCCTTGATGTTAGCGGAAACCCGCATGCAGGGGAATTGCTGAAGGTGGTGTTGCCTATATATATACAGCAGGCAGTGCCAACCAACTATGCCTGGATAGCGAAGCCCATGCAAGATAACTATAATATTATACACCCCACATACGAATTTTTAAATTGCATTGCCTTTAACGGGCCATATACCGGAATGATTGGCGGCAGCTACAATGCAGCAGTTTACACTAACGTTACGCCCTTCCCTTATGCAAGGCTTATTGATGATGAGGGGGGGGGTGTACTCAGAATTTCATTACTATAACAGGCTAGGAGGGTTAGTAGCTAGCCAAAATACCAAACAGCATAATTACGTAAGACCAGCCTACAGTTATTCACTTTATGACCCATTGAATAGATTAATTGAAATTGGACAAAAGACTGAAAATGCTGGAGATACAAATTTTAATTCTGTCTTTGGTGATACAGTAATGGGCTTCTATAATCCGAATGTCATTTCGGCTACAAAATTCCTAAACTGGGTTAGAGATGGTTCAGGTACAAGGACAGAAGTTACTCATAATTATTACGATATTCAAGATATCTTACCCACAAATATTTTCACCCAAGAGGAATTGCGTAATCGAATAGCTGCAATTACCCAGGCAGATACTTTACATAAAGACTCTACAAAATTTAATAGTGCTACGTATTATAGCTATGATGTACACGGCGACGTCGCTACAATAATTCAAGATGATTCAATTCAAGGTATATCTGGTCAGAGATATAAGCGTTTGGATTATCAATATGACATAGTTAGTGATAATATTAACCAGAGTGATTATGAAAATGATAGCTTAGACCAATATCATCATAGATATACCTACGATGCTGATAATAGGATAATATCTGTATCTACTTCCAAAGACAGTATATTGTGGGATAATGATGCAAATTATTTTTATTACGCCCACGGCCCTTTGGCTAGAATTGAATTGGGTGACCAGCAGGTGCAAGGAATTGATTATGCTTATACACTTCAAGGTTGGAATAAAGGTGTGAATAGTGATTTGTTGGATTCCAATAGAGATATGGGTCATGATGGATTCCAGAGTGTTACAAACTTGAATAGGTACTTTGCACGGGATGCTTTCGGATATACATTGAAGTATTTTACGGGCGACTATAATGCGATTAATAATTCTACTTGGAACAACAATGTAAGTAAATTTGAGGCAAACTATGGGGATAATGCTTCTCCAAGTGACTTAATGCGCTCAAGAAACAATTTATTCGATGGAGACATAAGCGCGAGAGTTAATACTCTTCAGCAACCCCAGGAATATTCTTATCTAACCCCTTCTCAGATTCCAATTATTTTACCTATAGGTGTCGCATTTAATTTCGATCAAATTAATAGGGTTAATGAAACAAGGGCTTTTACAAATCTTGATACAAATAATAAGTGGAATTATGCGGGCACTTATAATGGACTTTATCACAATTGGCTTACTTATGATGAAAACGGAAATATCCTTACCCAAAAAAGAGCAGATTCTGCAGGTGAAATATTTGATTCCCTCACCTATCATTATAATATTCAAGGGGGATTAACACTTCAAAATAGGCTGTATAATGTCAATGATACTGCAAATGTGATTTCAATAGATTACGATCTTAAAAATCAGGGGCCTTTTAATGTTGATCTTTCAACTATAAATAAAGTGAATAATTATTGTTATAATGCAAGTGGTGAATTAGCAAAAGATAAAAATCATGGAATTGATACCATTATTTGGACAAATTATAATAAGGTTTGGAGGGTCAAAAAAAGTAATGGAGATAGCTTAGTTTTTAAATATGACGGAGTAAAACATAATTTGATCTCAAAAGAATTTATCCCCGCATCGGGTACGCCTATATGCACTTATTATGTACATGACAATGCTGGACATATTATTGCGGTATATAATAAATCAATTGTTCGTTCAAGTTTAAGTTATGGTATTATAGAACGTGACATATATAGTGGGGATCGCAGGATTGGGGAAGAAAATACGCCAGTAAACTTGGTTGGAGCGTTACCTGTTACTGTAATAGATACATTTAGCAGGTATCTTGGACTAAAAACCTATGAGTTGTGTGACAACCTTAACAATGTTTTGTCTATCATTTCTGATCGGAAGATACCAAGGCCAAATATCGCTGGAACAATGATTGACCACTATGAAGCCGATATTTTAAGAACAACAGACTACTATACATATGGTATGCTATTGCCAGGTAGATTCTTTAATTCAGCACTTGGCAGATATGGGTATAATGGCAAATTAAAATCAGATGAATTGCTTGGAACATACGACTTGTATGATTATGGTGCTAGAATGCTCGATACGAGAGTTGGAAGGTTCTTATCTATTGATCCTATGGCAAGCGAGTATCCAATGTTGACCCCATACCAGTTTGCTTCCGATAATCCTGTTAATCTCACAGATTTAGATGGGAAAGAAGGGATGAGAGATGGTCTAGTTGAGGATCAATTGGCTAAAATGAGCCCTAAGACAGATGCACCAACAGCTGACCAATGGGCAAATGGTTTAAGTTGGACAAGTTTAGGTTGTTATGCAGGAGCGTTTGTCGCAGGTTGTTTTGGCCAATTTGAGATTGCTGGACCGCTTGTCTATGCAGGAATGGCAGCTTCAGCTACGTCAACAACAATAAAAGTTACAAAGGATATAAATGAACATCAATACAAAAAGGCGGCAATTCATGCCACCGCTGGACTTATAGATATTGCATCAGACAGATTAGGCACTGTTGCTACGAAAGGTATGGAGGAGGGGTACACTAAATTTTTTACTGAACAAATGATTGAGCAACCACTCTCAATGTCATCCAATATGATGGATATAGCTGCTGATCAAGAACAAAAAGGTACAACTAGTACAACTAGTGCCTCACCCAATACAGGTGTTCCTAATACTGCAAGTGTAGCTAATAATGCTCAACAGGGCGGTGCACCTAAACAAACTCAACAGGGTGGTAATAAAAATACAAACCCTAGTGGTAACACTGCTGCACAACCCAAAGCACAGCAACCTACAACAGCTAAACCGGCAGGAAACAATAATACTGGTTCTAAAAGTGGCACGAATTCAAAAAATAATTTATCCCATAATAGCACAAATTCTTCAAAAGGTAATTCTTCAAACTCAACTGGTTCTAATAGTTCCGCAACAAATTCCTGTATGCCAACAATGCGTAATCATGAAAGATGTTATCTTAATGGAGATCCCGGACAAAACACCGGACAAAGCACTGGACAAAGCACTGGACAAAGCACTGGACAAAGCACTGGACAAAATGGGGGTGGATGGTGATTTTTCTCCAAATGATTTTAATGTTAAAGAGAAAACAGATATTCCGATATTGTTTATATTGAAAATTGGTTTATTTTTGCATCCAAAATTGCTTCGTGGCATTACTTATTTTAAACATAGTACTTTCTATAAAATTAGAATGGCCCTTATTTTTTTTAGCAGTATTTATTGGCAGTGCGGGAGTATTGGCAATGGTAGATGGATTGAAATCAAAATATAGTTGGAGTTACGACGAGTCCAAAAGATATGGACAAATTATTGCGGGTGTAATGTTTACATTATTAGGTTTATGGATATTCTTTAGATTTTTAAATTTGCTCTAATTCATTTTAAAATAATTAATACAATAATTGCAACATGAAAAAGAAAATCAGATATAAAAAAACGTTACCCATAATTTGTTTGACTTTTTCTGTTGCTATTATGTTCGTCTCTATTATGCAAGGATACAATAAAAATCTGGTGAGTGGTATTATTGGAATAATACTTGGCGCACTGTTTCTAGTAAATCCTATGGTAGAGTACAGTGAAAATGAAGTTAGGATTAAAAATTTGATCGGTATTACACTCAAAAGGTATTTATTAGACCAAGGCAAAATTGATATTAATGGAGATGAAATTTATTACAATGGCGAAAAAATTAAACTTTGGAAGCAAGGTCTTAACCAAGAGGATTTGCAGGAATTTATAAGGTTCGTAACTTTAGTATCGACTAAAAAATGAATTTTACGTGGTGTTCAAATCATAGCCTGGGAAATAAAATGGAAATTAATATATCTGCCTTACCTGGTGGGGTGTACATACTTAAAGTCAATTCAAATAGTAATACTGTAATTAAGAAAATAGTTAAAATGTAATGCAGAAGGGTAGTGGATCTATTTGAAAATTAGTTGATTTTATACTATTACCTAATTAAAATCTGCTTGGATTTATCCAATATTTAGTTTTACTTTTATTGTTCGTAACTTGGCTATAATAGCCAAGTTATGCCCTGTTAACTATTTGATATAAATAGGTTATTTATATCAATATACCTGTTTAGTATTGTATTTGTATCCCCTCCCTGTTTATTTTAGAGAATTATTATTTTTAATTCGTCCCGATGGAATTCCAAAAAGAATTATTATTTTTCTAAAAATATAATTTGTGAGAGACTTAGGTATATTATGCATTACATTTTAACTATTTTCTTAATTACAGTATTACTATTTGAATTGACTTTAAGTATATAAACCCCACCAGGTAAAGCAGATATATTAATTTCCATTTTATTTCCCAAGTTACCTTCAATTGTGTTATTGTATACTTCCTTACCTACTGCATCATATAAAAAGACGTTCCCTTGAACAGGTGCGTTAAAAATAAGATATAATATATTCTTTACAGGATTGGGATATACTCCTATTAATGAAGATATCAAATCTTGAACTGAACCCGTAACCGGATTAGAAGAGGTAATTCCATCGATGGATATAGCTTGTGAAGGATTATGACCTCTTGGCATGAGAGAATAGGAAGTATTTTTAGTGCAGGAAAGAGTCCATGCAGTTGTAACTAAATATTTAAGACCAAGAGTTCCGGGTGGATGAATATCCGTAAAAGCATTAATTGCTCCAGGAACGGAATCTATAAGATACCATTTGCTTGTTGCCGAGACTCCTGAATCTCTATATATTTTGTAATAATTTACAATATTGCCAGCATAAGGATTCCAGGATAAATTTACAACACTTCCTACCCCAAGGTTTGATTGCAAAAGAATAGTTTGACTTGGGGGACCCAAAGGGCTATATTGACCACAAGTATCTCGTACCTGTAATTCATAAATATAGCTGGAGATTGAGGGATTGGTACCAGCATCTATAAAGGTAGAATCAGCAGATGGAAGTCCGCTCACTCTTGTAAAACTATCCGTCGTCAGTTGTCTGTATACAATAAAACTGTCGATAGAATGAGTATTAATTCCGGCACGAGTCCAGAAAACTAATACATGGTGTACTGACGAATCGGCCGAAACATAACAAATTGAAGGAGGATTTGGAGGACCAATGATATTGATAGTGGAGCTCGCAGAAGCAGTACATCCTGAACTATTAGTATAGGTATATGTAATTACATCAGGGTAGGTAACATTATTAGTGTCTGGTACTACATTTCCAGGCGTAAACGTGCCAGTGGCCGATACCCCACTTCCAGAGAAAACTCCACCTGAAGGGCTGCCTATGAGGGTTTTAGTACTTCCATTTTTACATTCGGAGGAAGGAAGACCTGAAAAGCTGACACTTGGAACAGGATTCACTGTTATAGTGATAGTTGCTGTTGCACTACATTCCCCAGCGTCACTAACAGAAACAGTATAGGTAGTTGTTGAAGTGGGTTTTACTTTAACAGATACTCCGCCATATCCCCCTGGATTCCATGTGGGAGTAGAGTAACTGTAAGAGCCGTCTGTTACATTTGCACTAATAAGAACACTGTCTCCGGAACATATCGATGATGAATCTGTTGAAGTGCTTACACTAAGATCGCAGGGTAATGCGGTACATGCCACTGTATAAAAGGGTTTAAAAAATACAATCCCTAACGTTACGTTTTTATAGCCGTCATAAATACTATTATCAATCACCATTGAATCTGATGTACACCAATAATTATTAGCAACACTCTTATTATAGTTAAAGGTGTTTTCACTCACAAGGTTGTAGGTTGTATTGTTACAGATACTATTGCATATGAGAGAATCACTAAACATATCCACCCCAATATTATTATTTGAGATATTATTCAGGTATATAAAAGAAGGGGCGGAGTTTCCAACTAATCCCATACCATTATAGGTAATTTGGCAATTTCTCAACGTATCTCCTCCCCCCATTGTAATTCCAGCCGTATAATTCTCTTCAATCTGACAATTTTCAATAGTTGATCCTGATATGGATTGGACGCCGATACCATTATCACTAATAATGCAATTGTTTATTATCATATTGTTTGGGCCACTGATACCTACACTATCATCTGTGAAATCGCAGTTTGGCAAGGTTATATTTGCGGGGCTTACTAGTCCTATTAAGCATGAAGTGAAATTGCAATTACTTATGGTTTGGGTGTATGCGATGCCAGTAATGCCTTGTTGCCCGTAAGAGAAGTTACAATATTCGAAAGATGCTGTATTGGAAACATTTAGCACAATTCCTCCATACGCCCCGGCAATAGGAGATCCATCACTGCTAGTGAAAATAATAGGAGTAGAAGATGTCCCTATAGCGCTAATGCTACTTTGCCTTATTTCCATCCATACATTGTCATTAAATTTAACTGTTACACCTGCTTGTATTGTAAGAGTAACCCCAGGAAAAACCACTACAGAATCGGTTAAAATGTAGGGGCTCCCACCTGTTGTCCAAGTTGTATTCGAATAAATTCCCCCATGAAAATATGTCTGGCCTGAACTTGGGAAATATATAAATAGCATCAGGGGAAGGAAAAGGAACATTTTTTGAAATATCTTCCCTGATATATTCAAACGGAAATGTTGTAATGTTTTCATAGTATGTGTATTTTTTATGTTAAAACTTATTTTTATTTCTGCAACACCATTCGCTTGGTGTCTATTATGGTACTATTTACAATGAGACTGTATGAATAGATACCTGAATTGAGATTATCAGGGGTAATATTTATACTACCATTCCCGGTTTGTGAGAGTTGTACTTCTTTCAATAAATTACCATATGTATCATAAAACACAATGGTAGCTCCCATAGTACCTTGTGGCAGGTAATAATTAATTTTTGTCCCGACGCTAAAAGGATTAGGAGTATTTTGGTAGAGAATAGGAGTATTGGCGGAACCAGACAAGGTTACGTCCTGAACATGCATATCGTTACTGCCTGACCGACTGCTATCCTTATCATTATAAGGATTAGGTAATTTAGCTGCCTGCGGATTACCATTCGGACAAAGTTGGTTCAAACAATTTTGAAAGCTTTTAAATGCAGCGCGTAAGCTGTCAAGTGTACTGCGAAGGCTGTCATTGGTTTGCTTTTCTTGTTGTATTGCGGATGTTAATAAAGGTATAATATCATTATATGATAAAACAGTAAGTCCGTTAAATTGCCGGGTTGCAATAGGAAAAATGGAACGAACTTCTTGGGAAATAAAACCATAGTGGGTACCTGAGGTTAGGGTATCCATACGGTTTTTCCACTCGAAACTTACAGGCCGTAATTCGGCAACTTTATCCAATGTATTGCCTATGGGCTGGATATTCTTCTTCAACGTGGAGTCGCAGGTAAGGGCGACCCCGGCAATCAAACCGCTTCCATTTATATTGATAGTCGGGCCAAATTCACTACAGTTTAAGGTGGGGAATCCCAAAGCTACAGTGCCTCCACCATGTGGAACGAATATAGAACATTGTATAATAGAGCCGCAACAGTCTGGATTTGAATCAGCTTCGAACCATCCCGCTACTTTTTCATAGTCAATTGTACTTGCTCCCGCAACAACCGATTTTATTCCTATAATAGGGTTACCAACACATGTTCCTGTGTCATCATTTTCTACATAAAGACCCATGCTTCCACCGGTGTGAGAAGAAGATTGTTGCAGTACATCCAGCTTTGCTTTAGGAGTTTGGCCGCAATTATATCCAATTAGAACATCCGTTTTAGTAGGATCAGATATTGATGTGCCGGAAAAATAAAAATTTGCAAGATTAGGTGTTAGATTCACATATCCATTATCACCTGAGCCAAAAGTTGTGGGGCTGCTATTACAACTACCTATTCCTCCCCCCGCTTTCATATAAACCACATTGCCGGAGTCATCTAATGTTAAATAGCCATGTCCCGACTTGTAACTATAGGGAATAGAAGCATCTGTAAGATCGCGGAAGCGTAAGCCGCTTGCCCCAGTTACAACCGTACCGGTACATGCTGCTGTAAAAGTAGTAGCAGGTACAACAGTATAACACGCCTGAGTTGCTCCCTTTCCATAATAACTTATTTCTAATGAATTTTGGGGACCAAGCGTACTACCAGACAACCCAATCCCAACCCTGGTTGGGGGTGCGTTAGAAAATGTTGTGCCGAGGATAATTGTGTTATTGGTAACTACACTTGAATTCGCACCAATGGCTGTTGCATATTGAAGTGCAGAAGAAGTCACATCTGCATGATATCCAAGAGCAGTATTATAGATTCCTGTTTTATTACTATATAAAGCGCTGTCCCCTACTGCTGTATTCCCATCCCCGCTATTTTTAAATAGGGCATCGTGTCCATCAGCAGTACTACTGCTTGCGCTAGTATTTGCTAATAATGCATAAGACCCTGAAGCGGTATTATCTACACCCGTGGTATTGTTTCGTAAGGCGCTATCGCCATCAGCCGTATTACGATTTGCCAGATTTCCATATAAGGCAAGCACTCCTGATGCTGTATTTCCATACCCGACTAAGTTAGTTTGCAGTGCGGCTACTCCAATAGCGGTGTTATTAAACCCTGTAGTATTTTTCCCTAGCGTAGTCGCGCCCATAGCCGTATTTTGGAAAGCAGTTGTATTGTTTTCAAGGGCAGCATGACCGCATGCGGTGTTACTTATGCCTGTGGTATTATTATGCAAAGCTGTGTCGCCAACGGCGGTATTAAAACTGGCCAGGTTATGGAACAATGCCTGGAAGCCATCGGCCGTGTTAGCACTTCCTATAGTATTGTTGACTAAGGCTGAACCACCCGTAGCGGTGTTGTGCAGCCCGGTAGTATTAGTAAACAAGGCACTGTCTCCCAAAGCAGTGTTCCATGAGGCAATGGTATTATTATACAAAGCCTTATTTCCGTTTGCTGTATTAAAATTACCAGACGTATTATTATATAATGCCCGATAGCCGGTAGCTGTATTCCGATATGCTACGTTATAATATAGTGCCTCACTACCATCAGCAGTATTATATGAACCAGCCGTATTAAAATGTAAGGCGTCTTCCCCACTTGCCGTATTATAACTACCACTACTATTGGTATATAAGGCATAGTATCCAACTGCTACATTATTTTGTCCGGTTAGATTGCCATACAAGGATCGGTATCCTTCCGCAGTATTAAAAGCACCTGTTGTATTACTCCATAAGGATTGATACCCTACAGCAGCATTACCCGATCCACTTGCTCCCGTCATACCATTCATTGCTTCATAACCAACTGCAGTGTTCCAGCTTCCAGTCGTATTAGAAAAAAGGGCCCTATTACCTACCGCTATATTGCATACACCGCCGGTATAAAAGTAAGAAGCTTCATATCCCATAGCTGTATTATTTGAACCTGCACTTCCAGCAGGTACGCCTTTCATAGCTAAATGACCCATGGCGGTATTAAAATTACCAGTCGTATTATTAAAAAGAACCTCGTACCCCACGCCAGTGTTTCTTGCGCCGCCTCCATTATGATATAATGCTCCATAGCCCACAGCAGTCAATGAGTCTGCCAAATCATTAAATAATGCATCTGCTCCTACTGCAGTTACACCGCTAATAGCTCCACCAGAATTATTGGCCACCTTATATCCTATCCCGACATTTAATAAACCATTTTGTATGTTAGACAGGGCTAACACACCATTTGCTACATTATATTCTCCTGTTGTGGTATTAAACAAGGCTTGTTCACCACTTGCCACATTGGAACCGCCAAATGTGACCAAAAATAATGACTGGTAACCTATAGCTGTATTATCAGAACCTGGTTCATTTCCCCCTTTATTACTATTGGCAGCCTGAACGCCAACGGCTGTATTATTATTACCCGTTGTATTGAAAGTAAGCGCCCCCTTGCCGACGGCAGTATTTTCTGAACCTGTGTTGTTTGCAATAGCATCATAACCTACCGCTGTATTATCTTGATTATCATTATTATGTA
>JABDAL010000034.1 GCA_013289165.1 Bacteroidota bacterium | reverse complement strand
GATGGGTGGCACGCAATCACTACATACCAATGGATTTGATGAGGCTCTTGCATTACCTACAGAAAAGGCAGCCCGAGTAGCTCTTCGTACGCAACAGATAATCGCCTATGAAAGTGGAGTTCCCCAGTCGGTAGACCCTTTAGCGGGCTCCTATTTTGTGGAGACACTTACTAACGAAGTAGAAAAGGCAGCCTGGGAGTACCTGGATAAAATTGAAAAAATGGGAGGCGCCGTAAAAGCAATCGAAAAGAATTATATACAAAATGAAATTGCCGCTTCTGCTTTTGAATACCAGGATAAGATTGAAAAAGAAGAGAAGATTATAGTAGGCGTGAATAAATTTGCCATAGAAGAAAAAATGCCGGAAGGCCTTTTGCGGGTGGATGATTCCATACGCCAGGTGCAGATAGATAAGCTGGGGGAAGTAAAGGCCGGGCGTAATAATGAAAAGGTAAAAGAATGTTTATCTAAGCTGGAAGCAGATGCCAAGACTGATATAAATCTTATGCCTGCTATTGTGGATGCCTGTGAAAATTATGTTTCGCTGGGTGAAATATCGGATACATTGAGAAAAGTGTTCGGAGTATATAGAGGATGATTAAAAGTAGGTTGCGTTTATGCAGAATATAGAAAGAATATTGGCTGAATCGGCTCAAAAAGCGATAGCTGAGTTGTATACTAAATCAATTGAATTGGCGGATATTGTTATTCAGCCTACCCGCAAGGAATTTGAAGGGGATTTTACAATTCTTGTTTTTCCTTTTGTTGCTCATTCAAAAAAGAAACCCGATGAAACTGCTAATGAAATAGGGGCATTTATAAAAAATGACCTGAAAGAAGTTGAAGCGTTTAACAGTATAAAAGGCTTTTTAAATATTAGTATTACCAAATCTTACTGGCTTGATTTTCTAAAATTAATTTCAACAGATAAGGAATATGGTTTTGTGCAACCTGCTAAGGAAGCACCTACTGTTATGATAGAGTATTCCTGCCCAAATTCCAATAAGCCTTTACATCTTGGGCATGTGAGGAATAACCTGATTGGTTTTTCCATTTCGCGAATAGTGAAAGCTGCCTGCAATAATGTTATTAAGGTAAACCTGATTAATGACAGGGGCATACACATATGTAAATCCATGCTTGCGTGGAAAAAGTGGGGCGAGAATGAAACGCCTGCCTCATCAGGTTTGAAGGGAGATTTTTTTGTTGGGAAATACTATGTATTGTTTGATAAGAAATATAAGGAAGAATTAAAAACATTGATTGGACAGGGGCTATCGGAGGAAGAAGCCGATAAGAAATCTCTTTTAATGGAAGAAGCCCATGAAATGCTCAGGCTATGGGAAAGTGGGGATTCTGAAGTAATACAACTTTGGGAAATGATGAATAGCTGGGTATATGAAGGGTTTAACCAGACGTACAAAGCCATGGGAGTAGATTTCGATAAGGTGTATTATGAATCGGAAACTTATTTGATGGGCAAGGAAATAGTAGATGATGGCTTAATGAAAGAGATATTTTATCGTAGAACGGACCATTCTGTTTGGGTTGATTTAACACACGACGGATTAGATGAAAAGTTGGTATTGCGTTCTGATGGAACATCGGTTTATATTACACAGGATTTGGGAACAGCCTACTTAAGGTCACAGGATTTTAAGTTTGATAAGTTGGTTTATGTGGTGGCGAATGAGCAGGAATATCATTTTAAGGTTCTCTTTTTAATTCTTAAAAAACTGGGTTATACATGGGCGAATGGCTGCTATCATCTCTCTTATGGAATGGTAGAATTACCCGAAGGCAAAATGAAATCACGAGAAGGGACAGTGGTAGATGCTGATGACTTGATGCAGGAGATGGTCGATACTGCCCGTGAAATTAGCAAAGAGCTTGGTAAGATTGAAAATTTTGAATCAGAAGAAGCGGAGGCATTATATAAGACTATCGGTATGGGTGCACTGAAATATTTTATTCTGAAAGTCGACCCTAAAAAGAAAATGCTTTTCAATCCGCGTGAATCGGTGGACTTTGAAGGTAATACAGGCCCTTTTATTCAATATACTTATGCCAGGATTTGTTCCCTTTTAAGAAAAGCAAAAGAAATGGGTTTTGAAGCAAGTATTGGGGTAACTGATATGTCGGGTAAGGAGAAAGATTTAGTGAGAAAAATAGTTAAGTTTCCTGCTATTGTTAAGGAATCTGCAAATGGATATAATCCTGCACTTGTGGCTAATTATACCTATGATATAGTGAAAGAATACAACCAGTTTTACCATGATTACCCGGTTTTAAAAGAAGAAAACCAAGAACAGAGGAGTTTCCGTATTGCACTTTCGCAACAGGTGGGGCAGGTAATAAAAAATGCTTTCTGGCTCCTCGGTATTGATGTACCTGAAAGGATGTAGAGTACCTTTACGAAACTTTCAACATGAAGAAATAATTTGTTTATGAAAAAAATAGCTGTGTTAACTTCCGGAGGAGATGCCCCCGGTATGAATGCGGGTATCAGGGCAGTGGTGCGTACTGCCATCTTTCATGGATTAGAAGTTGTGGGTGTACGAAGAGGATATGACGGCCTTATGCGTGGAGATTTTATTCCTATGGATTCGCATTCAGTGAGTGATATTATACAAAGGGGAGGAACTATATTAAAAACTGCACGAAGCGAGGGTTTCCGCACAAAGGAGGGGATGCTTGAGGCGAAAAGTAGGATAGAGGAAGCCGGCATTGAAGGGATGGTGCTTATAGGTGGCGATGGAACATTTAAAGGTGCAAAAGATTTTTCTGAAATCAGCGGCATTCATTCGATGGGGATTCCGGGCACTATTGACAATGATTTATATGGAACAGATTACACGATAGGGTATGATACCGCCCTTAATACAGTTATTGAAGCGGTAGATAAAATACGTGACACTGCAGCTTCACATCAACGGCTCTTTTTTATTGAGGTAATGGGACGTGATGCAGGCTTCATAGCCCTTAATAGTGGCTTGGCAGCGGGGGCCGAGGATATTCTTATCCCGGAGGCAAGATCGAGTATTGATGATGTAATAAAACGAATTGAGGCGGGAAGAAAAAGGAATAAAACTTCTTTTATAATTATAGTGGCGGAGGGTGATGATCCCGGGGGAGCCTATGAAATTGCCAAACAGGTAAATGAGAAATATCATTACCTGGAATCCCGTGTAACCGTGATAGGCCATATGCAAAGGGGCGGAAACCCTACTTGTTTTGACCGCATACTCGCAAGCAGGTTGGCTGTTGCAGCTACTGAAGGGCTTATAGCCGGCAGAAAAAATGAAATGGCGGGACTAATTAATAACCAGATTGTATTTACTCCATTTTCGAAAACGCATAAACATTTAGTAGATATTAATGAAGGGCTTTTAAATATCGCCCATATGCTGAGTACCTAAAAGAGTATTTCTTGTAATTTTACGTCTATTTTCTTTTACTCCCCATGAAATTACTCTACTCTTATCTCAAACAATACAGAGGGTTAGTTTTGCTGGCACTGGGGTTAGCCACTATCAACCAGGTGTTTTCCCTGATTAACCCGATGATATTTCAACATATCGTTGATAGTTATCTTACGCACAAAGACACATTCACAAAATCTCAATTTTATAACTACATTTTTTTCTGGATAGGTATATCTATGGGTGTGGCTATGATTTCACGCATTGCAAAAAATTTTCAGGATTATTTTACCAATGTGGTTACCCAAAAAGCAGGGGCGCAGATATATACAGATGGTATACGGCATTCGCTTGAGTTGCCATACGCTGTTTTTGAGGACCAGCGTAGCGGAGAAACATTGGGTATGCTGCAAAAAGTGCGCGATGATATTCAAAAGTTTGTGTTACAATTTATAAGCGTACTATTTACTACGCTGGTGGGTGTGGTATTTGTGTTTGTTTATGCAATGAAGATATACTGGCTGATTGCCCCGGTTTATTTTTCCATAGTGCCTATATTGGGTTTTGTAAGTTCATTCCTTACCAAAAAAGTTAAAACTATTCAAAAAAGAATAGTATCAGAAACTACTGCTCTTGCCGGCTCCACTACTGAATCTCTCCGCAATATTGAACTGGTAAAGAGCTTGGGGCTTGCCGAACAGGAAATAAACAGGCTTAATTCTACTACTATTAAAATATTGGGGCTTGAATTAAAAAAGGTACGCTATATACGTAGTGTAAGTTTTGTGCAGGGGACAATTGTAAACTTTTTGCAAAATGTTATTTTGTTCATGCTCATTTATCTAATTTTTAGCAGCCGCCTCACTATAGGGCAAATGTTTGCCCTGCAGATATATTCCTTCTTTATTTTTGGTCCCTTGCAGGAATTGGGAAACATTATTAATACGTACCGGGAAACACAAGTATCATTGGATAATTTTCATAAGATACTGAATACCCCCAAGGAATATAAGCCTGAAAAGCCATTTCAAATACAAGCAATTGATATGCTTGAATTTAATGGGGTAAGTTTTAAGCATCAAACTGCTACCGGTTATGCCATTGAGAATATTTCTTTTAAAACAGAGCTTGGGAAAACGGTAGCATTTGTAGGGCCTTCAGGTTCGGGGAAAACTACGCTGGTAAAGCTGTTGGTTGGATTATATCCCCCGCTGAATGGAGAAATACTGTACAATGGAGTTAGTGGTAAGGATATTGACCTTGACAAATTGCGCGAACAGATTGGTTTAGTGACACAAGATGCACAGCTTTTCTCCGGCACTATAAAAGAGAACTTGTTGTTTGTTGCACCTGATGCGACAGATAAAGAGATAGTTGAGGTATTGAATAAAGCTGCCTGTCAGAACCTGCTGGCAAGGGCAGATAAGGGGATAGATACAATGATAGGTGAAGGCGGGGTAAAAGTATCAGGCGGGGAGAAGCAAAGGCTTTCCATCGCACGGGCATTACTTCGTAAACCTAATCTTTTGGTATTTGATGAAGCAACTTCTGCATTAGATTCGCTTACCGAAGAAGAAATAAGTAAAACTATACGCGATGTATCGCAAAACACCCATCACATAACCATACTTATAGCGCACAGGCTCTCTACCATTATGCATGCCGATAAAATTTATGTGCTTGAAAAAGGGCATATAATAGAATCGGGCAGACATGATGAATTATTGGAGCAAAAAGGTCTTTATTATGCCATGTGGAGGCAGCAAATAGGTGAGAGAAAGAGCAGCCGGATAAAAACTATGGCGGAATTAAATTAAATTTCTTGCTATATTTCACCCTTCATTTAATGAACGGTGACAATAAGAATACTTCCCCTATTAAGTAAATTTTCTTCAGTTTTAGCTCTCCAATCATCTGGTCAGATAGAGGAAGACTCATTTACCGAAAAATCAGGTAAAAAAGGTTTTTTTCGGGAAGCAGGAAATAATGGTAACCGGTTAGAAATGTACGTTACCATTTTACTTATTATATCTACATTCATTTATTATTTTTTCCCGCTTTTGTATCACGGTGAAAATGCCGTTGTACGTGTGGAAGATTGTTTGGATGGGGATTTTGCTTACCGTATAGTGCTGGCAAAAAGCCACACTATTTTTGCCTTCAATCCAATGACACCCGTTAATAATATTATGAATGGGCTGCCGAGGGCATGTCTCCCCTCAGGATTAAATATATACCAGTGGATTGTTTTTCTTTTCCCGAACTTTTATGCGTTTCTCATTAATTACATAATTGTCCACCTGCTTGGCTTTTTCGGGATGTTCTTCTTCCTGCGTAACCATGTGCTGAAGGAGAATGCTCAGAAATCATTAGCGCTTTTGGTTGCTCTTGCATTTGCTATACTCCCTGTATATACCACCATGGGAATGGCTGTAATAGGTATGCCTTTTCTGTTAAATATCTTGCTGCTGATTCAACAGGGAAAAGGTAAAGCGAAGCATTACCTGGCAATTATATTTTTTGCATTTTATTGCTATCATAATATGTTTCCTCTTATTGTTGGTGGGGTCTTTATATTTTTTATATGGGATTTGCTAAGGAACCATAAGTTCAATTTAACATTATTTCTTGCAATAGGTTTATTAGTTACTTGTCTTGCCATATCGGAATACCAAATGGTATATACTTTCGTTTTTCACAAAATTGTTCCTCACAGGTTGGTTGTACACTATAAAACTTCGTTAAACTATAAAGGCATCTTTGTACAATCCCTGATAACATTATTTAATGGAGAAGGAAGCTCATCCAATTACCCGGTTTATATAGTTGGCCTTTCATTGCTACTTATTATCGTATCGTATTTTCTATTCAAACCTTCTATTTCATTTTCTATTAAATTCTTTTTACTTGCTTTTATAGTTAGCCTTGGGTTTGCCGTTTGGGATTGGTACGGCATACAATTTTTATATGATAAATACAGATTCTTTAATGTATTCAGTTTTAAAAGAATATATTGCTTCTTACCTTTCCTGGTCTATGCCTTGCTTGGTTCTGCTATGGGTCTGGCAGATCAAAAATTAAAATGGCTAAAATTTATCCTGGTACCGGTTATATTAGTTTCAACCCTTAAAATTAATTATGATTTTGACCACTCAGAAAATACAGAATTAGGGAATCTTACCTACCGCCAGTTTTTTTCTGAGAGAATGTTTAATGAGATAGATGCATATATTGGAAAACCGAAACAAAGCTACCGGATTTGTGATATAGGGCTTATTCCTGCCATTTCGCAGTACAATGGATTTTATACACTTGACGGATATCAATATCTCTATCCGATGCCATACCGCGGGCAGTTTATAAAAATTATACAAGGAGAATTAGATAAAAGCCCTCGGCTTGTTACCTTTTTTACCAGCCAGCGGGGTGGGGCTAATGTGTGCTATACTTTCTCATCGGAGTTATACGATGCCAATGAAGCGGGAGGAAAGATTGCCGGAATAAATAATATGGCACTTAATTATGATGCGTTGAAATCAATGAATTGCCAGTATATTTTTTCATTGTATAATATAAAGTCGTTTACTTCTGATAAAATAGTATTCGATAAGAAATTCAGCAACCAGGAAGCACTCTTTGATATATACCTGTATAAAGTTTTGTGACTTGGGAGACAACATCCACCAGATACTCAATTTCCTTTTGTAAGCGTGTAGTTTTGATAATGAGTATACTTATTGCAAAGAATAAGATGAATGTAAACCTCTCTTTATTGCTTACTTGAGAGTAAATTGTAGCTTTGCAGTTTTTGTAGTATTTAATAGCCCTGTAAACCAGAATTTTGGATAATCATCTTGCTATACAATCCAAGTTAAGGAAAAAAATCCTGGAGATGCATTTTAAAGCTAATGCTGGCCATATTGGCTGTTCTTTAAGCTGCATTGACATTTTGATAGCAGTGCTGATTGGCAGAAAAGGTGAGAAGGATACTTTCCTACTATCAAAGGGGCATGCAGCCTCTGCTTTATATGCTAGTTTGAACCATTTGGGCGAAATTAGCGATGAAGAGATGGAAACCTTTTATAAAAATGGAACTGCGCTTTCTGCACATCCTGCCCCCTTAAAATACAAAGGTATACCGTTTGCGACAGGTTCACTCGGTCATGGATTTCCCATAGGCGCAGGAATTGCGTTAAGTTCCATGCTTTTGAATGATGGAGGATATGCATATGTATTAATGTCGGATGGAGAAACTAATGAAGGTACTACATGGGAAGCAGCCCATTTTGCCGTAAAGCACCAGTTGAATAACCTTATAGTGATTGTCGATAATAACGGCTTGCAGGGATTCGGTGAGCTAAATGAAGTAATGGGGAATACAACCGAGGTGGCTAAGTGGCAAGCTATAGGCTTTGAAACAGTAGTTGCTGATGGACACAACATTGCCGAAATTCAAAGTACTATAGACGCATTTAAAAAATCTGCTAATCGTAAACCAAAAGTATTGGTAGCAAAAACGGTAAAAGGGAAAGGAATTTCCTTTATGGAAAATAAATTGGAATGGCACTATCTTCCCATGTCAGATAAGTTACACCAGCAGGCATTGGATGAAATTACAGAAAAGTATTCGTAAATGAAGCAAGAGAACTATTATACACTTTCCCCGGCATTAATAGAAAAAGTAAAGTCACTTGACGGGCCTATATTGATTTTTGGTGCCGGCGGATTTATTGGTATCAATCTGCTGAAATCTCTTTTGCTATATCGTAATGATGTGTACGGTGCGTCGCATGATTATATAAATTGCTGGAGGTTGATTGCGGATAAAGTTCCGTTCTCTAATCTTGTTAATTGTGATATTACAGAATATGGGCGTGTGGAAGATATCATTAAGGAAATCCAACCCAAAACTATTTTTAACCTGGCTGCGTATGGTGCTTATTCCAAGCAAAAGGAATACAATAAAATTTATGCAACCAATTTCAATGCTACCACCACCATTATTGAAACATTGAAGAAATATGGATTCTCTGCCTATGTTCATGCGGGTTCCAGTTCAGAGTACGGATTGAATAGTGCAGCTCCATTAGAAGAAGAGGCCCTTTTGCCAAACACACATTATTCTGTATCGAAAGTTGCCACATATTACCTGATGAAATATTATGGTAAGGTGGAAAAATTACCTGTTATTCATTTACGCCTGTATTCTGCATTTGGGCCCTGGGAAGAGCCTGACCGCCTTATTCCGGTACTTCTTTCCCATGCACGGGATGGTAAACTTCCGAACCTTGTAAACCCTGATATTTCGAGAGATTTTATCTATGTATCTGATGTTTGCTCTGCATTTATTTCTGCTGCCAGTAAGATGCCTCAAAAGCATTACGGAGAAGTGTATAATGTAGGTACCGGACTGAAGACTACCATTAAAGAACTGGTTGAACTAACATGCAAAAAGTTGAACCTGGAAGTAAAACCCAATTTTAATTCTATGCCAAACCGCGACTGGGATATGCCGGACTGGTATGGTAATATCACTCACATTAAAAAAGCGTTGGAATGGGAACCCACGGTAACCTTGGAAGCAGGGCTTGATAAATCCGTACAGTGGCAGAAGGATGTCGATTTTGATAATGCTCTCTGGAACTGGACAAATAGAAAATGATGAAACCACAACTATCTGTAATACTTCCCATATATAACCAGGGTTCGCAAATAGATTATTTGTTTGAACAATATACGTCTAAGCTCGATGAATTAAAAGTATCATGGGAGCTCTTGTTTATTGTGAATGGTTCGAAAGATGATTCCTATCAGAAAGCCTTGGCTTGTTCACAAAAAAACTCTGCTGTAAAAACATTTAATCTCGAAAAAGGAGGCTGGGGAAGGGCAGTAAAATTTGGATTGTTAAAGGCAGAAGGAGAAATAGTGTGCTATACCAATTCAGCCAGAACGTCGGTAGAAGATTTAGCACTGGTAATTAAATGCGCATTGGCAAACGAGGGCATAGTAATTAAAACAACACGTGTTATCCGTGAAAGCCTTCTACGAAAAATGGGGTCCATTTTATACAATTATGAAAACCGCCTGCTTATTGGGACTCCATTGTGGGATGTGAACGGAACACCTAAGGTTATTCCTGCAAAATATCTGGCTGACCTCAATATATTCTCCGAAGGTGATTTAATTGATGCAGAAATAATGGCAAAGTTATTTCGCAAGAATGTGCCGCTGGTGGAAATACTCATTACATCTACCAAACGAATTAGCGGAAGTAGTACAACCAAGCTTAGGTCTGCATTAAAAATGTATAGAGGCTTATTTAAACTGAGAAAAATGCTATGAAGCCCGGGCTGCCTTTTGATAAGTTATTAGCTATTCAGAATAGTGCTTTACGGGAGCCTTCGGAGGTGATCTGTGGCAGCTATAATGCAAGTGGCATTGTTCCTGAGCTACTTAAATACACTGTTAAGGGTGATTTTTTTTCTGTTTTGGAGAAACTGAATATTACCCTTCTAGTAACAAGAGAATATGAACACCTGGTAATTGCGTTGAATGTAAAAAATAAAAAAATACGCCAATCTTTTCTGCATCTTCCCCATCCCAGTGGCATTGCAGTTAAAAATGACACTAATAAAGTTTATATAGCAGCAACACGCAATCCTAACCAGGTTGTTGAATTGGCTCTTGCTTCAAACCCCGGGGAGAAAAAGAGTAAAGCAACCCTTATACCTGCACGAGTTAAGTACTATGGAGGAGGCTATTATTTTCATGACCTTGCCTTTATAGGTGGTAATTTGTATGCAAATTCAGTTGGGAAGAATGGTATTATCCGGGTTGATTTCAATTCTTCAAAACCGGATGACTTAGCCTGGTCTCCCTTATCGGCTAAACAAAATACAAGTAATCATATACAGTTAAATTCTATTGCAGCAGGGAAATCGATAGAGGGTTCTTATTTTTCCGCATCGGCAGAAAAGCCCGGAAAATATAAGCCTGGAGAGTTGAAATTTCCTGTAGATAAAAAGGGTGTTATTTTCTCCGGAAAAACGAAAAAAGTAGTTGCAAGAGGGCTCACACGGCCACATTCGGCAAGGTTTTACAATGATAAACTGTGGATTAATAATAGTGGGTATGGCGAATTTGGGTATATTGATAAGCAGAACTTTACTTCTTTTGTAAAACTTCCGGGGTGGACCAGGGGGCTGTGTTTTAAGGATAATGTAGCTTTTGTGGGTGTTTCCAGGGTAATTCAAAAGTTTAAGGCATATGCACCCGGAATCAAAGAAAAGCAGCAACAATGCGGCATTTATGCCATAGATATGACTACGAAAAAAATTATAGGTAATATTGAGTGGCCCTATGGCAACCAGATTTTTGGGCTGGAGACCATAAGTGCTGAAGTTTGTGATGGGTTTTTATTTACAAAGGTTAACAGTTCATCAAAAGAAGAGGCTAATTTTTTCTCTAACTATATTATTAAATAAATCTAGATATGAAAGCAAATTCCGACTTTAAGTTTATTATGATTTCTGCCATGTACGAAAATGGTGGAAACACTACTCACCGTATCCTGGACGGGCATCCTGAATTATTTGTTTATCCGTTCGAATCACAACCCGGCACGAAGTATGTAAATGATTTTCTGTCCAGCATGTTCCCTTTAAAATACCGGTGGCCCATATTTCCCAATTCTGTTTCGGTGGAAGAAGCATATGAGTTGATTATTGATGAAGAAGGGAAAGTAAGATCTAAAACGCCCTATGTGAGCAAATTCCGCACGGCAGATTTAAACATGAGTGATAAGGACAGGAAAAAGTTTTTCGTAGAAGTGATGAAGAACAAACCCATGACAAGGGGTAATTTAGCAGAAGCTTTCTTCCGTGCTACATTTATGGCATGGAAAAATTACAATAAATCGGGTAAGGAAAAGGCTTATGTCGGATACAGTCCAATTATTGGTGTGGACAGTGATAAGATTGTGAGTGATTATGGAAAAAATGGATTTGTGCTCCATATTATTCGCAATCCATGGTCAGCCTATGCCGATACAAAAAAACGGGCAGTACCACTATCCCTTCACCACTATATTTCAGGATGGGTATTGTGTCAATACTATATGTCTATTTACCAGGCAAAATATCCCGGCAATTGTTTTATAGTGCGCTATGAAGACATTATTGATGACAGCAAAAAAGCGCTATCAGGTATTTTTAAAGCTGCCGGAATCAGCTATAGCAAAACGCTTACCTATCCGAGCTGGAATGGTGAAGAACTGAAAGAAGTATATCCCTGGGGAACCATTCGCGTTCCTACTGAAAAAGTAAATATTCAGACAGCGAACGAATTAAGCAAAGAGGAAAAAGCTGAAATATTTATGCGTACCAAACCCTGGCTGGAGCAGTTTAACTACATGGGTATCCATCAAAAAATAAAATGATTTTTAAAAATATTTTTTGAGAAAGGAGTTTTCAAATATTATTGAAAAACTTGGCACTGAAGATGACAAGATTGTTTTTTTAACAGGAGACCTGGGTTTTAATGCCTTGGAAAACCTGCAAAAAACACTTGGCCCCCGTTTTATTAATGTAGGTATCGCTGAACAAACTATGGTTGGTATTGCTGCCGGTATGGCACATAAGGGTTACAAAGTGTTTTGCTACAGTATTGCTCCCTTCACCACTTTCCGCTGCCTGGAACAGATACGGATAGATGTATGTTTTCATAAGTTGCCGGTTTTTATTGTGGGTAATGGCGGAGGCTATGGCTATGGTATTATGGGGAGTACACATCATGCCCTTTCAGATATAGCTTGTATGAGCAGCCTGCCCGATATGACCTGTTATGTCCCAGCATTTTCTGATGAAGTGGAGCTGTCAGTAAAAAAAATCCTGGCAGAAAATATGCCTGCGTATCTCCGCCTTGAGGTGAGCAAGAATAGTCCGGTGATGCAAGAAGAACCTATGCAAGGCATTCATACTATTTTCGACCCGGAAGATGCCGAAATGACTGTCATTGCGTTGGGGCCGATAATCAACAATGTACTCTCTGCAATCGAAAATACAGACTCCAAAAATAAAATTGCGTTATTCTCTGCCGTGAAAATTCCATTCGATAAGATGAATGATAAATTTATTTCTAGTATCAGAAAAACCAAAAAGTTATTAGTCGTTGAGGAGCATGTAGCAAGGGGGGGATTTGGGGAATATATTGCCCTGGATCTACTGAACAGAGATATTCATTTTGATAAATTCCAAAGCCTGTGTGCGATGTATTACCCCAACGGGTTATACGGAAATCAAGGTTATCACCAGGTTCAGTCGGGCTTAGATGCAGGCAATATTCAACGTATTATAAAAGAATGGCTCAATGGATGATTCCCCACCATCATTAGGCGACAAAATAGAACAGCTTAAAGGGCCCATATTTATTTTTGGGGCAAGTGGATTTAAGGGGGCCAATCTGCTTCAAACAATTTTGAAATATAGGAGCGACTGCTATGGAATAAGCCACGAGACTAAAGTGGCGTGGAGGCTTAAATTACTAAACCCGCACCCGGAAAATATTGTATACTGTGATATTCTTTTTAAAGATGCGGTGAAGCAAATTTTTGAAGAATATAAACCCCAAACTGTTTTTAATTTAGTTGCGTATGGTGCATACTTGCCGCAAGAGGTAAGCAATAATATCTATGATACCAATATTATAGGCGCGTTGAATATTCTTGAAGCATGCGGGCATATTCATGCTTATGTGCATGCAGGCAATTCATTGGAATATGGATTGAATAGTGAAGCACCTGAAGAAGCTGCTGAATTAGTACCCAACAGCCATTATTCTGTAGCAAAAATATCAGCAGATTATTTGCTAAAGTATTATGCCAAAATTCGTCATTTGCCTTGTGTTAATTTAAGATTGTATTCGGCTTATGGTCCCTGGAAAGACCCTGATAGGCTTGTACCATCCTTATTAGAAAATGCCAAACAGGGCAAATTGCCTTTCCTTAATTATCCGGATTTTAAGCGCGATTTCATTTATATAGCCGATTGTGTAACAGCATTCGTAAATGCTGCATACTATATGAATCCTGCCCTGTATGGTGAATCTATAAATATAGGTACAGGAAAAATGACAACTATCAGAGAGTTGGTTGAAAAGGTTATGGAAATATTCCATTTAAATATTCGACCTGAATGGAGTGCGACCATAGAACAGAAATGGGAGATTAAAACCCAATTCAGTAATAATCAAAAAGCAAAAAAACTTATTCGCTGGGAGCCTGAAACATCACTGGAGGAAGGGTTAAGAGAAACGAGTAAGTGGCAGGATGAACAAAATTACGAGTGGGTGGTCTTACCGGCTTTTCGCCAACCACAAAAGATAAATAAAATCAGTTGCGTAATTGCCTGCTATAAGGATGGACAAGCTATCCCCATAATGTATGAGCGCCTGAAAAAAGTATTTGCAGAGTTGAAAATTCCCTATGAAATAATTTTTGTGAACGACTCCTCACCCGATAATACGGAAGAGGTAATCCATTCAATATGTGCGAAGGATCCGGCTGTGATAGGAGTTACACATTCCAGGAATTTTGGTTCCCAGTCGGCATTTATAAGCGGAATGGAAATTTCGACCGGTGAAGGCGTAGTGCTGATGGATGGTGATTTGCAGGACCCGCCTGAACTTATTCCACAATTTTATGCGAAATGGATGGAGGGAAATGATGTAGTGTATGGTAATAGGACTAAGCGCGAAGCCTCGCAAATAATGAACCTAAGTTACAAGTTGTTTTATAAAATATTCAGCCGTATGGCTTACATCCGGATTCCGCGAGATGCGGGTGACTTTTCTTTGATGGACAGGAAAGTGGTGAATGAGCTTATTAAATTACCCGAGAAAGAGCAATTTTTAAGAGGATTGCGCGCATGGGTGGGATTCAGGCAGGTGGGAGTGGATTATGTAAGACCCGAACGGATGTTTGGAACCACAACCAATAGTCTCCGAAAAAATATTTGGTGGGCAAAAAAAGCTATTTTCTCATTCAGCTTTGCACCCTTGGAGACAATAAGTTATATGGGTTTTATATTAACCTGCATTTCTTTTTTAGCAATCGTAGTGCAGATAGTACTGAAAATCCTTCACCCGGATATTCCTCACGGTATAGCCACTGTTATAGTTTTAATTTTGTTTTTTGGAGGTATTCAACTACTTGCTATTTCTGTGTTGGGGGAGTATTTGTCAAAAGTGTTTGAGGAAACTAAGGGGCGTCCAAAGTTTATACGGAAATCAATTATCTATCGAGGCAAAAAATTAGATACTCCTGCCGAAATAAAAAACTTATTAAATAGTATCAAATGAGCAGCTTTATTGATACAACCTGCCTGGTATGCGGTACCAATGAGTATACGAAAGTAAAATTCAAACAAAACTTTTTACCTGAAAACCTGAATGCCAATATTTTTTCTGCCAGGAGAACGACAGAGCATTATCATTATCAAATGCTCGAATGCCAAAAGTGCAGCTCTGTTTTTTCATCGCCCATATTGCCGCAGGAACAAATTGCCGTTTTATATAAGGAAAGTAAACAGAACTATGATAATGAATTGACCTGCATTGCTGAAAGCTATATCCAGTATGTGTATCAGAATGCTACATTGTTCAGGCAAAAAGACCGTGCGCTGGAAATAGGTTGTGCAAGCGGTTTTTTTCTGCGCGAATTGCAAAAGGCAGGATTTAAAGAAGTGTTTGGTGTGGAGCCATCCGAAGACGCTGTTGCTAAGTCAGGAGATTTGAAAGACTACATTTTCACAGGCTTTTTCGAAAATGCAGGTTATGCACGTGACTCATTCGACATGATTTCATGCTTCCAAACACTAGACCATTTGATTAATCCGCTGGAGGTACTGAAAAAAATATTTGAGCTCTTGAAACCCGGAGGTATTGCCTACTTTATAGTACATAATGAAAAAGGCTTGCAAGCAAAAATATTTGGAGAGAAATCGCCTATATACGATGTGGAGCATATTTATTTATTTAATAAAAGTACGCTCTCACGCATTAGCCAGAAAGCCGGATTTGAAGTGGTGAAAGTGTTCGATATAAAAAATACGTATCCTTTAAGTTATTGGTTACGGATGGCTCCTATTCCAATGAAATCTACTGTTACAGGAATTGTAAAAGGGATGGGGTTGTTAAACAAAAGAATAGGAATTTATCCGGGCAATATTGGGATTTTTATACGGAAACCCGCAATACATAGTTCGTAAGCAATTCTTATTATTTTTGTTGTATGAAAAATTCCAAAGGGCAGAAAGGTTATCCAAAAACTCATACAAACAAGGCCAATGTTTCTAAAGTTGCCACTCCTGCTAAAAATGTAAAGCCTGCTGTAGCACCTAATTTTCCATTTCTTGCAAAGTTCTTAGAGAACCACTACTTTTTTCTTGGCGCTCTTGGTATAATTTATGTTGTGATGCTTTTTATCGTAAATCCCGTTGGGGAATTTCCTCTGAATGATGATTGGGTATATGCAAAACCGGTATCTCTGATTGTTAATCACCATCCTTATTTTATAGGAGATATGTATTCAGCAGTATTGATTGCACAAGCGTTTTGGGGTACATTATTTTGTTTGCTCGGGAGAGGTTTTTCATTTACGGCTCTTCGTTTTTCAACCATAGTGTTGGGTTTGGCAGGAGCAGTTATATTTTACTTTTTGGTATATGACTTTTCGAAAAATAGAAAAATATCATTCCTGGCTGCCCTGTTACTCATGATAAATCCGCTTTATTTCAGCCTGTCGAATACTTTCATGACAGATGTGCCTTTTGTTGCTACTACGCTTTTTTCAATATTTTTCTTTGTAAAATATATAAATGCCCCCCAGCTAAAATTTCTCATATGGGCTACCTTGTTTTCTATTTTCGCTGCCCTGATACGTCAATTTGGCGTATTGATTCCAATCGCTTTTGGAGTATGTGAAATAATTATCCAGAAGAAGAGCTTGGCAAACCGGCTCAAATATTTGATTCCGGCGGTTCTTACATGCATAGCCCTGGAAATTGGTTTAAAATGGCTCAAACACATTAATTCATACCCCGAGAATCCTCATAGCTCTTCGATACTCGATTTTCCGAGCAACCCTGTTTATTGGTCGAAGGAGGTGGTGAAGCGTTCACAGAATGCATTGTTCTATTTCGGGCTTTTATTTTTTCCATTGCTACTATTTTTTAAAATACCCTCTTTCAAAACCGTAAATTCTTTTTTGCGGGTTTCTGGTATAGTAGTTTTGGTAGTTATTGGTATACTATTCATTTCTTTATATAGAGGATTTCCAACCGTTAATATATTAAATGACGGATACCTGGGCCCAAAATGTTTATCGGATGTACTATTGTATCATATCCCTGGCCATGATATAGATTCTTTCTCTGGTACTACCATGAAAATTATATATTTTATTGGGTATGTCGGGGTTATTTTGTTTTCAATGAATATTGGGGGATTATTGGTGAAGGCCGGCAAATACAGTAAGCTGCCGCTCCCGGCTTTTTCTCTCAATGCTCACAAAAAATTATTTATTGCTATTTGTTCAGCAGGTTATTTTTTCCTGCTGCTGGCACCTAGCGATCACTTCGACCGTTACTTATTGCCACTGTTCCCGCTGTTTTGCCTGCTTTTTTTTACTGAAGTGGGAACGGCAGCCCGCATAAGAGTTCCGGCAATAGCGTTCAGCACTATTTTTATTGTGTATATGATTTATTTTAGTGCTTGCGGAACCCACGACTATCTATCGTGGAACCGTGTGCGCTGGCAGGCCGTTGATTATCTTACCAAGGACCAGAATATCTCCATTCATAAGATTGATGCGGGGTATGAAGTGAACGGTTGGCTTATTGGAACAGGAAAAGAAATAGACACACACAAATTATGGGGTTGTGTAGATGACAATACCTATATGCTGTCGTTTAGTGAAATAAATGGATGCAAAACCCTAAAACAGTTTGAATATCCAACCTATTTTTCGCAAAAGAAACACTACATTTATGTATTGCAGACAAAGAACCCATAGGGTATTTGTCATTCTCTTTGGTATTCAAAATATTCATACATTTGCTTGTTTTATTTATGTTCCTATGAGAAAATTATTCATTGTACTTTTTATTTTCAGTGTATCTGTTTTCAATTTGTCCGCCCAAAACACCTGGCTTAAACAGGCTGCTTTTGGTGGGGGATTAAGAAATTATGCAAGCGGCTTTTCGATAGGAAACACCGGGTACATTTTTTGTGGAACCGATACGGGAGCTTACTTTGATGACGTATGGGCATGGAACAGCAGCACTAATGTATGGAGAGAAATGGCTCTGTTTACAGGTGGAGAGCGGATTGGTACAAGTGGTGTATCGCTGAATGGATTTGGCTATGTTTTAGGCGGGGAATATATCAGCCTCTGTTTTCTGCATAAATCAATAGCAAGAGGTGCAGTTTGCGGAGGAACTTTTTATAATGATATATGGAGGTATAATCCCGATTCGAATGTGTGGGATGAGCTTGCTGCATTTCCCGGTTCGGGAAGAGACTTTGCTGTAGCTGTGGCAGACCCCGATGATTCTACTATTTATTATGGAACAGGTAATGATGTCGGTTCCTCATTTTTATCTGATTGGTGGGCTTATTCCATACCCGGTAACACTTGGAAACAACTCAGCGATTTTCCCGGAGGGCAGCGGGTGAATGCAACAGGTTTTATTGTGAATGGCAAAATATATGTGGGCTCAGGCAACGATGGAGATACGGTATATGCAGCCAGCAATGATTTTTGGGAATACACCCCTTCCACTGACACCTGGACGAGGATAGCCGATATCCCCGGTATTCCTATTAATAGCGCATCTGCATTTTCGATAGGCAACTATGGCTATGTATGCCTGGGTGCCAATAACAAGGCATATACTTCAGGGGGATGGCAATATGATCCGGGTTCCGATACCTGGACAGCCATAGCAAATTATAGCGGAGGGGCAATGGCAAATGGAGTTGCCTTTACCATTGGTTCAAATGGATATATTGGTACAGGCTCCAGTGATTCTAACGCTACATCCAGCCAGTTTTGGCAATATAGCACCGGTGTTTTAGGCGTAGCGCCCACGATACATTCTACCGGATGTAGCCTTTACCCTAATCCTGCCAGCCATTTGGTAACTGTAAACTTCTCAGGTATCAGCCAACTTCCTGCCACTTTAAATTTTATAGATGTTTTAGGTAATACAGTTGGTTCTTATCCTATCCGTAATTCTATCGGGCAGACTACGGTAGATGTTAGCGGATTTAGCAGTGGGATATATTTCTACCAGGTTTCTTCTCCCGGCAAAATTTTGAACTCGGGGAAATTTATTATAGCCCGGTAAAATAGCTTTCAAAAAACAGTCATTTTTTTGCTGTTTTCAATTTCCGTTATGTCACGCCCGCCTCTGAATGACATAGTCGGGCAGGGTTTTTCACGAAAAAACAATAAAATTCTATTAAATTGAAAAAGTTTTATGTCACGCTTTTTCACGGATGGGCAATGTGATATAAAGATATTAGGTTCACAAAACCAGCTACTTAATGTAGCTTTTCGCCGTGACATAATTTTTGGCATACCGTGACATATCTTTTTGTGTAGCAAGTATATAGCAAATGCAATGCAAGCAAAATGACCGTAAATAGCAGGTTAACAAACGATTAGTCAGTTTTACGATAATGAATGCGAAGGGTAAATTGCACAGTATAATATGTCACGGTATTTAAGACACCGTGACATAAAAGCCATGAAATACTGGTTTTCAATTTATTCCAAGTATATTACACCGTGACATAACCATGTCCGAATGTACCTTTCGGTACCGGCAGCCCGTGACATATTTTTTTACCCACCCCCCTAGTCCGCCCGAAGTGGCAAAGCACCTGATAACGAAGGTACAGTTGGATATTTCGTGAAAATTTACTATATTAGTACCCAACATTTGGAGTCCCGGGCTCGTTTTCAAAGTATAAGCGAGCGTATAGGGCAGAAAAGTACATGAAGGTTGAGACAGAGATAATAACTGCCTGTATTCGCAAGGATGGTAAGGCTGAGTTCGAGCTTTATCGGTTGTGTTACAGTTATCTCATGTCAATATGCCTGAGGTATACGAACAACCGTGAGGAAGCGAAGGAAATGCTTAACATGGGCTTTTTTAAGATATTGACCAATCTTGAAAAATACCAGTTAGAAACTTCTTTCAAGGCGTGGGTGAATAAAGTGATGGTGAATACGCTGATAGATGAGTATAGAAAGAAGAAAGTACATAAAGAACACGTGCAGTATGTGGAGGATTATGAAAAGATAGAAGAGGATACACAAGTAAATAGTGCTTTAGTAAAAATGGATGTGGAACAAATCCACACGTTAATTATGAAATTACCGCCAGTGAGCCAGAAGGTTTTTAACATGTATGCTATTGATGGTTTTTCGCACAAAGAAATTGCGGAGGTATTGGGCATTACGGAAGGCACTTCGCGCTGGCACCTAAATTTTTCGAGACAAAAATTACAGAAAATGATTTTACAAATTAATCCGACCTTATATAAAATAGCCATAGGATGAGTACTGAAAAAGACTTTTACAATATTTTACGTTCCAAGTTTGAGGAGAAGGAACATCCCTTCAATCAAGCTGACTGGACCCGTATGAGGGCCATGATAGACCTATCGAGGCAGGGCCGTAAACGGAATGTGTGGTTTATTGCTGCAGTAACCCTTTTGCTTTGCGGCGGCGGAGCTTTAGCCGGATATGGCATATTTGGCTCGAACAACCAAGGTGGAACATCCAATTCGGTTAGTGCAACTTCTTCCCAACATGATTCTAAGCTGGCTGCGATTGATAACCAGGCAACTGCTGTAAACCAGGTAACTTCTGCCTCGTCTTCTGCATCTGTTCCTAACCATTCAGATGTTTCGAGCAGCCAATCAAGCCCTGTTAATCATAGCCAATCGTTCTCTGCCCGGAATAATACAACTGCGCTGGCACTGTCTACAAAAAATTCTGCCCGGCAAATTGGCCGTGTAAGCAAAGCGCACCATAGTAATAGCGGTGCCCATGTAATAATAGCAAGCAATAACCAGGCAGGCCCAATAAGCGCAAGCCAGATAGCCCAGGAAAATTACAAAGTGGGCATACTTGGTGGTTCGGAATATATTACTCCCAGAATAGCTTCGTTGAAAGAAATAGACCAAGTGCCCGATATTTCTGTAGCCCTGCAAAATGCTTCTGTAAGCAACACTGTAAGAGTGCTGGATACTGCTATAACAGGCAATACGCTGCCTCCTCGTTTTTCTGATGAGCCCCGCATTTTCAGAGGTGAAAAAGATGTACTCTCTATTGAAGCAGGTGTGGAATGGACAGCAGGCTGGCAATATGGCGTGGTTACCCAGGGACATGGTTTAAACCCAATGGTTGGTGTAGGATATGCACATTATTTGGGGCATAAACTATTCCTGAAAACAGGGCTCCAGTTTACCGCGTATGAAAATATGAGCTCCGTTACTTATAATTACCAGCATTCAGTTTCTACTTCTCCGAGTAATTATACACTATATGATTCCGTTATTACCACCAAAAGCTTATACTTTTTAAGCGTGCCGGTTCAATTGGAATACTATGTAGGACACAAAATCAGTATTGGTTTAGGAGGTTCTGTACTTTACCTGCTTGGCAGTTCAACTGCTGCTAGTACTTACCAGGAGTATGATAATCTTCCGGGCGTGGAGCAAAATGTGCAGCAGTATTCTAAGGGCATAGAGCAAAAAGGTTATACTTCGTTCAATGCTTCTGCCCATGCTTTAGTAAAATATACTTTCAGCCCGAGATTCTCTGCATATGGCATTATTTATGACGGATTGATTAATATGAAGGACAATAATTATTTTGGAAATAGTTTGTTTGAAAGGGATAAGGGAGGAAGAATATTGCTTTCATATAGCTTCTGATTTTTTATCCCGGCGATTAAACCTATTTGTTTGAAATAGTCTATTTATTGAATTCATTTAGTTTTCCCTCAATGGGAGTTGAGGTGTTTTCATAGGTATATACTAAGTGAATCCAAAAAATCCTCCTGAAGAAATTGCAGGAGGATTTTTTTTTCAGTTCTACCCAACGTTTCATTTCGAATTTACGTATTTGTTATAAAGGCCTTTAGTTAGTATAGCAATTAAAGAAGCCTTATTCCATAGAGTCCCAATTGAAATAGGAGTGTTTCAGTTGGTTAAAGAGGGTCCCCCCGGTTAAATCTCCGGGGGGCTTTTTTTTGTGAGAAATCTCAGACTATTGCCACCTTATTGGTGCTGAGACAGTTCTGTTTAAACAAAGGCTAATACAGGATTTCCGGAAGAATCAATTTTAAAATAAATAACAAAAAGGCTATTCTATTTTAACTACCTTTGTTCCGGGTAAGCCTTATACGGCCAGCTCCTGCATAACTCCCCCAGATTTGGAAAAAAGCAAGGGTACCGCGGTTGAGCGGTGCGATGTAAGCAGCTTACCCTTTTTTATTAGTTGGGAGAAGTAACTTTTACTACTTCTATTTCGAATAGCAACGGAGTGTAGGGCTGGATGATTTTTCCTGTCCCATTAGAACCGTAGGCAACTGAAGAAGGGAATAAGACCCTTACTTTTTCGCCCTGGTGCATCATACCAAGCACTTCGGTCCAGCCACGAATGAATGAACCATTGCTCCTGTATAATAATTTAATCGTTCCCTTGCTGCCATCGCCTTTATCGGATTGTTCGAAAACATTGCCGTTTAAAAACATACCGGTATACTTTACTTCCACAGAATCCCCGTCATTTATAGCCATGCCCGGAGTGCCGCTACGTTGCAGTACATAAAGGCTGTCTATCATCATGGGCCTGGTGGTAACGTTATTATCTGCCAGGTATTTTTTAATAGAAGGGGCTTCATCGTTCTGTCTCTTTTGTAACTCAGCCTCGCGCTGTGCTTTTACCATACGTTGGTTGTCTTCCATTTGTTTAATGGTTTCCACGCGTACCAGCTTGACATAAAACTTAAGGTTGGAACCGTGTTTTATATAAGGAGGCATTCTCTTAGCCTTGAACGTTTTAAAATAAATAGAATCGGCGCTGATGAGAAAACTGGCACTGTCGCCCACGCTCATCAATGTAATTCCCTGCTCGAGGGAACCCCTGAAATTATTTTGAAGCGAAATAGGAATCATGCTATTCGAATCGCTCCGCCCTCCGGCATGAGAATCAAATATCAATGAATCATCATCTCTTTTATAGGCAAGTGTAATGAAAGCAACTTCGCCCATAGTGGGTTTTGCGCCCGATTTATTATGCTTGATTAGAATATATCTTACCCCTGTTGCCGGGTCAGTCTTATATTCGTCTTTCTTACCTCCTGCTTCACAATTTAATGCTGCTAAAAAAGCAAGCCCAAACAGGAGGGATAACTTTGTGCTATATTTCACGGAAAAAAATTATTTATTAGATTTCACCTGAACAATTTCCATATCAAATACGAGGGTGGAGTACGGTTGAATAACGCCTCCGGATTGCGAGCCATAAGCCATAGCAGAAGGTATCAATACTTTTACTTTGTCGCCCTGGCGCATTTTACCCAATAAGTGTACCCATCCTTTTATTAAAGGAGCTTTCTGGGTATACAGAATATTGAGGGTAGTATGGCCCGGGCCCTTGTTTGATTGATCGAAAACGGTGCCACTGAGAAGTGTACCGGTATAGCTTACATATACTGAATCGCCTTCTTTTATAGGCTTGCCTTTTCCTTTCACTGCTTCCAAGGTAAAAATGCTATCCTCGTCAGCTTTTGCATTGGTATAATTGTTTTTTTGCAGGTAAGCAGCAATATTGGGAGGTTCCTGTGCTTTGAGGACAAGTGAAGCAGCATTGCGTTTTTGTATATCAGCCTGGCGTTGTGCCATCATTTCACGCTGGGTTTGGAAACCAACCAGTTTAACAGCGAATGTAAAGGTGGTAGTGCTGGTAATATAATGAGGCACTTTATCAGCAGGATAACGGAAAAACTTCAGATATAAGGAATCGGCATTGATAAGGAATTCAGCACTATCGCCTTTAGCCATCATCATAACACCTTGTTCAAGGCAACCTTTGAATGCTTTTCTTAAAGGAATAAAAATAGCCCCCAAGGAATCACCTCTTTTATGTGAATCAAAATAAACAGAAT
>JABDAL010000033.1 GCA_013289165.1 Bacteroidota bacterium | reverse complement strand
CGATGGTAAACCCAATGGAGTGGAAAAAAACTACGATGAAAATGGGAATGAAATAAAATGAATTACATAAATAACTGAAATCAATGTCTTATGAAAACAAAACAAATTGCATCATTACTCATAATTTCCGGTTCCCTTTTTATACTTGCATGTAAGCATGAAGTAAAATATAGCACTAATGGTTTCACTAACAAAGCTGATGCTATTAATTCAGTGACTGATAGCGGGAAGGAAGGTAAATGGATTGAATACTCAGATATTAATGATGATTCTATTTCCGACAGTAGCAAGGCAGTATATTACACTCTTACTATATACAAAATGGGTAAAAAGTTTGGTACAGTAAGGCAATATTTTAAAAGTGGAGTGATAAGAAATGAATGGACTTATACGAATGGACAGATAAGCGGATTATCGAAAGAATATGATGAAAATGGGAAATTGAAGAGTGAGTATCCGTATTCTGGAGGTAAAATAGACGGGGTGGCAAAATTATATTATGCAGGCGGAAAAGTAAGTGCCGAAAGGACTTTTAAGAACGGAAACGAAATGGCTGAAAAGCGATATTTTGAAAATGGAAAAGTAAGTGCTGACATAACTTACATTAATGGCTTTCCGGGAGAGGTAAAAATGTATGATACCACCGGAACTGAAATCATACACTAGTTTGACAAGAGAATTTAATAGTCTATTTTATTCTTCACAAGGCTTATTAGTGGAGCGCTCTGTTATATTAATATTATTTGTTTTATCTATTAATGCCGCTTTTGGTCAGCGACCAGGACTTGATAGCGACCTTACAAATATAGCTGGTGCCAAAAACCTGTTTGTAAACGGATTAAAAGAAGGTAAATGGGTGGAGCATATTGATTTTAACGGGCAAATTACATCTGATTTAAACGCACCTCCTCGTGTAACAATATATAAGCAAGGCAAGGCACAAGGTATCGTGAAGGAATATGATTATGCAGGAAGCTCAGACACTGATCTCTATCTAAGGCTATATTTGTTCAGTGAAACATCCTATACAAATGGTGTAATTAATGGAATTCGGAAGGAATATTTTGATGATGGAAAGTTAAGTAGTATCTATTTTTATATTGATGGCAAGATAAATGGAGTAACAAAAGAATACTATCGTGACAATGCAAAATTGCGGCGTGAGATTCCTTACACAAATAATGTAAAGAATGGAGAAGTCAGGCGGTATTATGAGAGTGGAAGATTAATGGATGAAAGCACTTATAAAAATGACACAATAGTGGGAATTGAAAAGGAATACTACGAAACCGGGAAAATAAAAAGTGAAAACCCTTACACCAATGGGAAACAAAATGGAGTAAGGAAATGGTATTATGAGGGTGGAGTAATTGGGCTTGAGGTCCTTTATTCTAACGATACAATAATAGGAGAGGTAAAAGAATATTTTGAAGACGGAAAGTTAGAACGTGTAAGTCCATACGTTAATGGTAAGAAAGACGGATGGGAAAAAGAATATTATGAGAACGGAGAGCTAATGGATCAAACCCCTTATACTCGCGACACATTAAATGGAACTTCAACGTACTATTATGAAAATGGAAAATTAAAGGGGGGATACCCTAATACTAATGGTAAAATGAATGGAATTGTAAAGGAGTATTATCAAAATGGGAAAATAAAGAGTGAAACCCAGTATATTGATGATGAGAAAGATGGAATTGAAAAACTATATGGTTTGAATGGTATTTTAAAAGCTGAAACCACTTATTCCTTTAATGAGAAAAATGGACTTAAAAAGGAATATTATGATAATGGAATATTAGCTTGTGAAACAATATACAAAGATGGTACCATATCAGCAACAAAAGTCTACGATGAAAGCGGAAATGAAATTGTTGATGGAATTTATAAAGAATACTACAATAGCGGGAAGATTAAAACTGAGACTCCATACAAGGATAGGAAGCGGAGTGGAACAGAGAAAGAGTATTATGAGAGTGGAAAATTAAAGCGGGAATATCTATATACTAATGATGTGTTAGTGTCTACAAAAGAATATGATGAGTATGGGAATGAATTTAAATAAACGCTCCTTATTCTGCTAAAATATGATATGAGAATATCTCTTCAAGTGAATTAATATATTTCTGTATTTTTTCTACACCAATTATACTACTGAATATAAGAGGATCAAAAACGTTACCTGGCTGACTCACTGCCAGAAATACAATACCATTTACAAAAGATAATGAAAATTTTATTTTCGTTCTTTCATAGATACCCATGAGAATATTCATTTTATCATTTGTAAGTGAGGTGAACCAGGTATCAGGCGTATTTGTATATACTAGAAACATCTTATCAAAATCAGCATTGCCAGTTTTTATTAGCTTGGTACTGTTCAGACCAAAAACACCTAATATGGTTGCGCCAATTTTTTCTGCTGCAATAAGGGCCTTGCTATAATTATAAATCCTTACTTCACCGGGGCTAGTTTTATTGTTAGTCATTTTAATAAATAACCCATCAAAAATGGTTCGGCCGTTATTATTAGAGCGCGATGTCCCTGCATTGTAATTGGTAGGCTGTGTGGACACATCTAAATAAGAAAACTCTATTTCAACTCCATTTTTTATTATGCTGGCAAAGTCACTTCCTTTATATCGCATATATGGATACCTGGAAAATAGTTTGCTTTCATAGAAGATAACCTCCGAAATAGCTTTTTCAGGCGCATACCTACTGCCTGGAAATTTGAATTCAATAATCTTGGTTATAATTAGTTTTTTGAAATCAAACTTAAATTTATTTTCAATTTTAAATAAATTATAAAGTAAGATCCCTCCTCCAAAACCAAAACCAAAAAGAAAGCTGAGTATCTTTAAAAGAGGTAGATCATTAAAGTTAGTAACCCTGAGAGAAATAAAAAAGGCACAGAATAAATCAAGACCTATAAGTAAAAAAAATATCCCAAAACCAATAAGTAGCTTGTTTAATTTTGTTGATAGCCTTTTGGGATATTTCTTAATTAATTGTTTAGCGCTGAAAATAGAAATGATTGTAAATATTCCTGAAAATAAGATAGTAAGAAATATCCTAAATATGGGAACAAACAAATCGCTGCTGTTATCAGGCTTAAGCCTGATAAGTATTGCCGTTAATATACCCCAGATAAAAAGAAAGAAGAATACAAACATTCCCCTTAGGAGGATGGAAGCTGGAATAATTAATTTCCTTTTCCTATCTAATAGTAATATATCCGCATATAATTCTTTCTCGTAGAATTCCGTCAGGTTCATAGAAACAATATTACATAAAATATTTTAGTGAGTATCATATATTTATAGACCATATGGAAGAACACGAGAACAATAAGTTATATTGCCAAATGGCTTGTACGCAACTACATAGATACCTCCGGAAGGGGTTTATTTTTATAGGGTGCTTTATGAAAACAGTAATTTAATTTGAGAGGGGAAAGTGGTAGTGGAGAAATGAGCGGTTGGCATAAGTCCCCTGCGGGCAGAAGCAGGCAAATTTCGAACCTTTTAAGGGATTTTATATTTATAGATGTCTTTTATAAAGTAATCTATTAATCACCCCTTTAACTATAAGCTACTAAAAATAGTCTTTAATGGTCTGACTTGTTATACTTTTTATTACATCCGAAGAGATCATACTTCAAGCCATATCTACCATTCAGGCAGGAAGCCTAACTGTAAATTCACACAAATAAAACTCTGTGTGAGATTTATTCTTACCAATGGCATATATTTGAAACATGATTGACTGGAAGGAAACAATCATTCGGTTAGTATTAGCTGCTCTATTTGGGGCTGCGGTTGGCATTGAAAGGGAGCACAAAGATTGGGCCGCGGGTCTGAGGACTCATATGATGGTTTGTGTTGGAGCGTCTCTTATAATGATGGTATCTGCTTTCGGGTTCTCAGATATTTTAGGAACAAAAAATGTGGAACTTGATCCATCACGGGTGGCAGCCCAGGTGGTAAGCGGAATCGGTTTCATCGGAGCTGGTACTATATTATTCTTAAAGCAGGGTGTAATCCGTGGCCTGACAACTGCGGCCGGGTTATGGACTGTCGCCGCCATCGGTTTGGCCACCGGCGGTGGAATGTATTTTGCAGCCTCTGTCACCACAGGGATAGCCCTAATTATACTTTGGGGATTGAAACCTATTGAGCAAAGATTCTTCGACAGGTTTAAACAAACAAGTATAAAAGTAGTAATCTATGACAGCGCTAAATTAATGGAGGTAGTGAACAAGATATTTCACAATAGCCAATTGGAAATATCAGATTGTTCGTTAAATAAGACTGCCAGTGAGTGTAGTGTCTCTTTTAAGTTCAGGGGCCTCGATTCCCTGGAAGTAACAGGTATTATAAATGAACTTCAGGCAGACCCGAATATTAAGGAAGTGGTTTGGAGTAACTAAAAATAAACACATAACAAATTCCTCAATACTTTCGTACATACAAATAAGTTGGATATCTCTGTAACCAGAGAATTAGTGCAGGCTAAAAAAATCTGAAAATAGAAGTAGTTGATCACGTCATCATATCACACGAAGGACACTAAAGCTTTTCGGACGAATGGGAATTGAATGAGTAAGAGTAATTAGGTTATAAACTTAGTATAGGTATAGGAGGCAAAGGAACGTAATTTTATCCCTTACTATTCTTCCTTGATTGCTTTATCAGCAATTCTATCATCTCATTTTGTTTATAAATTATCTTGCTTTTAATTCTATAATAAATGTGACAAAGATATCTTCTAATGTGTCGGAAAGGGTTGTATGCTTTTATAAAAAAGTTACATATTTTACATATTGTTGAGTCTGTCTCGAGTTATCCAATTAATTCGAGGAATTTGTTGATAATCCCTTAAGCATTAAGCAGTGACTATCTAAAATGTGTGAATTATGCAACTTTTGACCTAAGTAATGTAACATTCACCTATCCGAAAATGTATTCCTTTATACAAATAATAAAGGATGTAAAATGGACATACTTAATAAGATAGTAATAAGAAATGAAACGGAAGAATCCATCCGGAGAAAATTGGATGAGCTTTGTATCAATACGATTCGGTTCCTATCTGTTGATGCTGTGCAAAAAGCTAACAGCGGGCATCCGGGTTTACCATTAGGTGCTGCGCCAATGGCTTATGTATTATGGACAAAATTCCTTGAACACAATCCTGCAAACCCCAATTGGTTCAATCGAGATCGGTTTGTATTATCTGCAGGTCATGGCTCAATGTTACTATATAGTTTACTGCATGTCACAGGTTATGATTTACCATTGGAGGAAATTAAACAGTTTCGTCAATGGGGAAGTAAAGCGCCCGGGCATCCAGAGCGTGGAATAACTCCTGGTGTTGAAACTACTACAGGTCCGCTGGGGCAAGGATTTGCCAACGGTGTGGGTATGGCAATAGCAGAGGCATACCTTGCTGCGCATTATAATAAATCAGGGAATGAAATTATTAATCATTATACCTACGGAATAGTAAGTGACGGTGACTTAATGGAGGGAGTGTCTGCTGAAGCTGCTCCACTTGCGGGACATTTAAAACTTGGCAAATTAATTTACCTGTACGATAGCAACCATATTACTCTTGCATCTGCAACTCAGGTAACCTTTACGGAAGACCGTGCGAAACGATTTGAGGCGTATGGATGGCATACAGTATCGATAGAAGATGGAAATGATTTGGAAGCTATTGAAAATGCTATCCGTGCTGCCCAATCAGAAACAGAACGCCCGTCACTGATATTAGTCCGGACACATATCGGGTATGGTTCACCCAATAAGCAAGATAAATGTTCAGCGCATGGTTCTCCATTGGGAATAGAAGAAGTAAAACTGACGAAAGAAAATCTTGATTGGCCCATAGAACCAGACTTTCTAATTCCTAAAGAAGCCGAGCTTCATTTCCGCAAGGCCATTACACGGGGAGCCCAAATGGAAGAAGATTGGTCAAAAAGTTTCTCAGCATATAAAATAGAATGCCCCGAGCTTGCTATTGAGCTTCATAGTCTTATAGAGGGAAGCCTTCCATCCGCTTGGGATGCAGCTATCCCTGAATTTCCTGCTGATAAAAAAGGTATTGCTACACGGGTAGCTTCCGGAAAAATCATGCAGGCATTTAGTCCTTTTCTCCCAGGTTTTATTGGCGGTTCCGCTGATTTAAACACATCTACATATACCGAACTCAAAGATGCCGGAAACTTTGAAAACCCATCTATGGCTGTTGGCGATCTGCAAGGTTCTGCCGGCGGTGGCTGGAGTTATGTCGGCCGTAATTTACAATTTGGCGTTCGTGAACACGGAATGGCTGCTATCTCAAATGGGATGGCTACTCATGGCGGCATTATTCCATTCTGTGCCACTTTTTTGACCTTTTCGGATTACATGCGCCCTTCCATTCGTCTTGCAGCATTAATGGAATTAAATACAGTTTTTGTATTTACGCACGATAGCATTGCCATGGGTGAAGATGGTCCCACGCACCAACCTATAGAACATCTTGCAAGTCTGCGGGCAATTCCTAGGCTGATTGTCATCCGTCCCGGTGATGCGAATGAAACTGCTATGGCTTGGCGAATGGCAATAGAGTCTTGCAAAGCTCCGGTGGCTTTAATTTTATCTCGCCAGGAATTACCAATACTTGATCGTGAAAAATATGCTCCAACTGATGGCCTCCGTTTTGGCGCATACATATTGTTAGATGCACCTGATACCAAACCGGAATTAATCTTGATAGCAACCGGTTCAGAAGTCTGTTTAATCGTTGAGGCACAGAAAAAATTAAGTGAACTGAATATTGCGGTTCGCTTGGTCTCAATGCCCAGTTGGGAGCTATTTGAAGCACAAACTGAAATTTACCATGATGCTGTATTACCTCCATCCGTTAGCTCAAGAATAGCAGTAGAAGCCGGAGTATCTCAAGGCTGGCATAGGTATGTGGGTGATAAAGGAGAGGTAATTGGCATTGATACTTTCGGGGCATCAGCTCCGGGAGAAATTATGATGCGTGAATATGGATTCACCGTTGAAAATATTTGTGAACGTGCAATAGCTTTATTAAAAAAGAATAAATATGGGTAAGATATTAAGGATTGGAATTGCGGCAGATCACGCAGGCTTTGAATTGAAAGAATATTTAAAAAAGATGTTACTTGAATTGGAGTATAACATAACCGACTTTGGCAACAGTGAGCAGAAACCAGGTGATGATTACCCTGATTATGTAATTCCACTTGCACATGCAATAGCTGGTGGCAATATTGCCCGGGGTATTGCCATTTGCGGCAGTGGTGTTGGAGCATCTATTGTGGCAAATAAAGTGGCGGGTATAAAGGCATGTCTGATTCATGAAAAATTTTCAGCTCGCCAGGGAGTAGAGGATGATGACATGAATATGATTTGTTTTGGTGGGAGGGTGATTAATAATATCCTTGCATGGGAACTAACTACCATTTTTCTTGCAGCAAAATTTATAGATGTTGAAAGACATACCCGTCGTCTCGCAAAAATTACAGAACTTGAAAAATTAAAACCTTAATGGAAATAAGCCCTCATGCCGGAAAGCCTGCGGAACAAAATATATTAGTAAATGTCCCCAGGCTTGTAACCGCCTATTATTCTGGAGTACCAGATCCCTCCATACCTGCACAACGTGTTTCATTCGGAACTTCCGGTCATCGAGGTTCTGCATTCGAAAATGCTTTTAATGAAAATCATATCCTTGCAATAACACAGGCTATTTGCTTATACCGGAAAGCGCAAAAATTTGATGGCCCGTTATATCTGGGCTTTGATACGCATGCACTTTCAGATCCTGCTTTTGCAACCACCATGGAAGTGCTTGCAGCCAATGGAGTAGAAGTAATGATAGCAGAAGGAGATGAATATACACCAACTCCCGTTATTTCTTATGCTATTCTACAATATAATTATGGACGGAGAACCGGGTTGGCAGATGGTATTGTAATTACCCCATCTCATAATCCTCCGGATGATGGAGGTTTTAAATACAACCCTCCCAATGGCGGGCCTGCGGGAACTAATGTTACCAATTGGATTGAAGCAAAAGCAAACGAATTACTGGAGAATAAACTTCAACAGGTGAAAAGACTTTCGTTTGATAAAGCGCTTCATGTTTCTACTACATATCGACATGATTATTTACACACGTATGTAAATGACCTTGTTAATATAATTGACATGGATGCCATCCGAAAGTCAAAAATGAGGATAGGTGTTGATCCGCTTGGTGGTGCAGGGGTTCATTATTGGGAGCCCATTGCAGAACGTTATCATTTAGATTTAACAGTAGTAAATAAAATTGTTGACCCTACATTCAGTTTTATGACCGTAGACTGGGACGGGCAAATACGTATGGATCCGTCTTCCCCTTATGCCATGCAGCGATTGATTGAGATGAAGGACCATTTTGATATTTCATTTGCCTGCGATACAGATCATGACCGGCACGGAATTGTTACAAAAAGCGCAGGACTCCTGAATCCCAATCATTATTTATCAGTTGCTATTTCTTATCTCCTGCAAAATCGTCCGGGCTGGTCAAAAGCAGCAGCTATAGGCAAGACTATTGTCAGCACCCAATTAATTGACCGCATTGCCGCAAAACTTGGGACAAAACTTTGTGAAGTACCGGTAGGTTTTAAGTGGTTCGTTGAAGGACTGCTTGATAAATCACTCTGCTTTGGAGGAGAAGAAAGTGCCGGAGCATCTTTTTCAAGATTAGATGGTAGTGTTTGGACCACTGATAAAGACGGATTTATACCGGCATTGCTATCGGCGGAGATGACAGCAAAAATGGGTAAGGATCCGGGTGTGCTTTATAATGAGCTTACAAAAGAACTGGGTGAGCCTGTTTATGAGCGTATGGAAGCAAAAGCAACACCGGAACAAAAAGAAAAATTGAAAAAACTTTCAGCTTCTCAAATTAAACATGAAGATTTAGCGGGAGAAAAAATAAAAAGCATTCTTACTTTAGCACCGGGAAACAATGCATCCTTTAATGGTGTGAAGGTGATAACAGAAAATGGATGGTTTGCAGCACGCCCTTCAGGAACGGAAGATATTTATAAAATTTACGCAGAGAGTTTTTCCGGAAAGGAGCATGTAAAGAAAATTATTGATGAAGCGCAGGAAATTGTTAATGCTGCATTAGAATAAAGAAAAAGTAAAATGAAATTGATACCTAGGGCAGATGAACTCATATCCAATATGAAGGCCTTTTTCCAAACGAATAACTCTAAAGGTGCGGGGAAAAGTCTCAGCAATACAAGTGAAATTGTCCGGCAATTCAGGGGAAGCTTGACTGCACATGATTCTTTGGAAAAAGTAAAAGAATATTGGAAACATATAATTGGAGCACTACAAGTGGAAACTCCGGATACAGCCACTAATATTATTACCAATGGGTGGCTCGCCTACCAAACAATCTCTTCCCGCTTATGGGGACGCAGTGGATATTATCAATCGGGCGGTGCTTTTGGCTTCAGAGATCAGTTGTAGGATGTATTATCGCTTCTTCATACTGTTGTACACCATCTGGCGCGTGAACAAATTTTGCTTGCAACCTCACGTCAATTTAAAGAGGGGGATGTGCAGCATTGGTGGCATCTACCTGTCGGGCAGGGTGTACGTACAAAGTGTTCTGATGATTATCTTTGGTTACCGCTTGTAACCGCTATTTATATTACAACTACGGGAGATTCTGCTATACTGGAAGAGCCTGTAAATTTTATAGAATGGCGACAATTAAATCAAGGTGAAGAATCGCATTACGATACACCTGCAAAGTCTAATAAATCAGCTAAACTTTATCAGCATTGCGTGCAGGCAATAAAACATGGATTCAATTATGGTCAACATGGATTGCCTTTAATTGGCATAGGAGACTGGAATGATGGGTATGATAAAGTAGGTAACGAAGGCAAAGGAGAAAGTGTGTGGATGGCATTTTTCTTTTATGATATACTTACCCGGTTCGAAGGAATTGCACGTTTACAGAATGATACAGCATTTGCCGATGAATACAAGAAAGAAGCCCAGCAACTAAAAGAAAATATTGATATAAATGCATGGGATGGACATGGTATATGGGTTCCGCCGGTTGGATGTATCAACTTATTATAGAATCTTTTCTCGGCATGCAGCAGCAGGGAAATAAATTAAAATTTGCACCTTGTGTCCCTGAAGAATGGGATTCATTTAAAATACATTATCGTTATTGGAAAACGATGTATCATATTATTTTTATTCGAAAACAGTCATCCGATGAAATGCTTGTTACGGTTGATGGAGTGCTACTGGAAGATAAAACTATTACGCTTATGGATGACGGGGCGGAGTATAATGTTGAAATCCTATTAATTGCCAGAAAAACAAATAATTAGCTGCCGAAGTCATATTAGAACTGTTTAATGAGAGAGGCTGCTTCCTGATCGGCAAACCACAGTAAATCTCCATGAATGGGCTTAATAAGCTGTGCAGGATATTTATCATGCTGAGAAGCACTATCAAATATCTTTCCTAAAATTTTGGCTTTTTTTTCTCCAGTGATAAGAAATAGGACATGCCTAGCATGGTTAATTAATGGGGCAGTCATGGTAATCCGAAACATTTTTTCATCTTCAACAAAAACTGCTCTTATACCTTGCGCATGCTCATGAATTACTTTTGTTTCGGGGAATAGAGACGCTGTGTGCCCGTTTTCACCAAGCCCCAGAAGTACAATATCAAAATTTACCAGGTCATTTCCAAAAAAAACTTTCAGTTCTTTTTCATAAGTACTTGCCGCTACCAGTGGTGGTAAATCAACAGGAATAGAATGAATATTTACTAATGGAATATCTGTTTTAGCTAACAGGATTGATTTTGCCTGATAAGCATTGTTTCTTTTATCATTTAATGGAACACAGCGCTCGTCGCCCCAAAAGATAAAAGTCCTGTTCCAATGTATTTGTTCACTGTAGGGCATTTCAGATAGCAGTGCATATAATCTTTGAGGCGTATCTCCTCCCGAAAGTGCAATAGTGAATTTGCCTCTTTCAACAATGGCCTCGTTTGAAACTGCTATAATATATTCTGCAGCAGCTTTATTCAGTGCCGCTATAGACTGAAAAACTTCTATATTATGTTCTTGAGGTTTTGTCAATTTTTTTCTGTTGGCATTATAATCCAACTATGTCCGTCTTTTGCAATAAGCGCCTCTGAATCTTCAGGCCCCTGCACACCGGCTTCATAATTGGGGAAGTTGACAGAAGGATTAGTTTCCCATGAATTGATAATTGGCATAAGCGCTTTCCAGGCAGCTTCAACCTGGTCGGCACGCATAAAAAGCGTAGAGTCACCTTCCATGATATCCAATAGCAAGGTTTCATATGCTTCCGGGGTTCCTGAATGATATGATTCGTTATAGTTAAATTGCATATCAACCGGATAGAGGATCATTTTAAGCCCGGGACGTTTTGCCTGAAAACGTATACGGATGCCCATGTGCGGTTGAAGATTCAAAATAAGTCTGTTCGGCTGCCAGTTGCCGGTTGCTTCTGCCGGAAAGGATTGATGAGGAATAGGTTTGAACTGTATGGTGATAACGGAAATGGTTTCGTTCATACGTTTACCGGTGCGCAGATAAAAAGGAACCCCTTGCCATCTCCAATTGTCTATGAATAGTTTTACAGCAGCAAATGTTTCTTTCGTTGAATCTTTATTCACATCCGGTTCCTGGCGATATCCAATTACCTTTTTCCCTTGTATCCACCCCGCACCATATTGACCCCTTACAGCATTTTGATGAACTTCTTCCGGGCGAATTTTCCGCAGGGCGTTCAGTACATCAACCTTGCGGTTGCGTACTTCATCTGCTTCAAAAGAAACAGGGGGCTCCATCGCAATCAGGCAAAACAATTGAAGTAAATGGTTTTGTATCATATCTCTAAGTGCACCAGCAGTTTCATAGTAATTCCCGCGATTCTCCACGCCTAATTGTTCAGAAACTGTTATTTGGACACTATCTATGTAATTACGGTTCCAGGTAGGTTCAAACATAGCATTGGCAAAACGAAAGGCAAGAATATTTTGCACAGTCTCTTTACCGAGATAATGGTCGATACGGTAAATTTGACTTTCATTGAAAATACTATGTAATAAGTTATTCAGGTGTTTAGCGCTATCAAAGTCATGCCCGAAAGGCTTTTCAATTACGATACGGCTTTGTAATTTGTCTTTAGTGAGCCCTGAAGCACCTAACTTCAATGCAATTTCTTCAAATGAATTGGGCGGAACAGCGAGGTAGAAAATTTTGGTAGCTATAAATTTCCACTTTTTTTCCAGCCTTTTTATCTGTTTTTCAATTCCTGAATAAGTGGAACTGGCATTAAACTCGCCAATTTGATAAGTAAGACATTTTGAGAAACTGTCCCATTCACTTTTTTTAGATTTTCCTCTTCGCGAATTTTTATCTACTCCTTCGTGTAAATGCTTTTGAAATCCTTTTTCATCCATCTTTTCACGACCTACTCCGATTATGGCAAAATCATCAGGTATCCACTTGTCTAAATAGAGGTTATAGACAGCAGGGAGCAATTTCCTCCAGGCCAAATCACCTGTGGCTCCGAGAATAATAATAATCGTGGGATTTGTCTTTGCAGTTGATTTCATATTATTTCCTCTCTTTATTCCATGACGTATGGAATTTTCCATCCCTGTCATTACGCTCATAGGTATGTGCTCCAAAATAATCACGTTGTGCTTGTACCAGATTAGCAGGGAGCCATGCGCTCCGATAACTATCGTAGTAAGCTATTGATGTCATTATACCCGGAAGCGGAATACCTGTTTCTAATCCAATTTGAATTATTTTACGGGTATCTATTTGAACTTGCATTAATTTCATTGATAGCTTTTCATCCATTAGAATATTTGACAAATCAGGCTGATTGGAGAATGCAGAACATATGTTATCTAACATAGATGAACGTACGATGCAGCCACCCTTCCAAATACTGGCTATATTTTCCAAATTCAAATTGTATTTATATTCTTTAGAAGCAGCATGAAGCAGAGACATGCCTTGAGCGTATGTCGTTAATATAGAGAAATATAATGCCTGCTCCAGCAAAATGACCAATTCATTCTTATCATCTTCAAATTTGTATCCGGGTCCTTCTAATTTTTGCTGTGCAGCCTGACGGTCTTTTTTATAAGCCGACAAATTGCGCATTGAAACAGCCATGTCTATAACAGAAAGGGGCACTTGCAATTTCATGGCATCTTCAGAAGTCCAGCTACCCGTTCCATTCTGCTTAGCGCTATCTATAATCATATCAATAAGGCTGTTATTTGTCATTCCATCCTTCTGAGAAAAAATATCCGCCGTAATTTCAATTAGAAAAGATTGTAACATTCCCTTATTCCATTTAGAAAAAACATGGTATAATTCATCATTATTCATCTTTCCTGCTACCTTTAATACGTGGTAAGCCTCTGATATAAGTTGCATGATTCCGTATTCAATACCATTATGCACCATTTTAACATAGTGCCCGGAGGAGCCCGGTCCAAGCCAAGTTGCACAAGGCTTTTTATCAACTTTTGCAGAGATATCCTCCAGCATAACTGAAACACGTTTATAAACTTCCTTAGTACCTCCAGGCATAATGCTGGGGCCAAAACGCGCACCTGACTCTCCACCTGAAATACCAACTCCCATAAAATGAATGGATGATTTTTCTAATTGCTCTATCCGCGTATTAGTATCCGTAAAGTGCGAGTTGCCGCAATCCATCAGTAAATCGTTCTCAGATAGTAGGGGTTTCAACTCATTAATGACTTCATCTACAATTTTCCCGGCAGGCACAAGCAGCATGATTACTCTCGGAGTTTTCAAGGCTTTTATAAATTCATTCAATGCTGATGTTGCAAACACTTTTCTGTCAGCACTGTCCTTTTTAAGAAGTTCTACTTGTGAAGTGTCTTTATCGAATCCGGCCACACTGTATCCATGATCGCTAATATTTAAAACAAGGTTACGGCCCATTGTGCCTAACCCTATCATTCCATATTCATATTTTATCTCTATCATTTTATTGTTTGTTATTCAACTGCAAGACCAAATGCCTTCAATTGGGTTTTTACTTTTTCTAATCCCTGGTAATGTATTCCACAAATGCCTAACGATTGCGCTACTTTAACAAACATGAGCCTATCATCAATAAAAAGAGAATTTTCAGGCATGGTTTGTGAAATGTCACCTGCCATAAGAAATATATCCACATCGGGTTTTCGGAGATGCACATAAGAGGATGAAACAAATGCATCAAATAGTTCATTCAATTTAAATGTTTTAACCCGGTATGCATTTAATTCTCTTCCTTCATTACTAACAGCAATTACTTTGAGATTATATTTCCTTTTTATTTCTTTAAAAAATGCAATGGTATCAGGATATGGAAGAGATTGGTTGAACATGAACTTTGTAAAATCATTTTCTGAGAACTTCCTTTCTTCATAAAATATAACCCGTTTTAAATAATCAGTAAGTGTTAGTTTACCTTCTTCATAGGTATCAAATGTCAGGTGATGTCGCTCGTTCACCTCATCCTTATCAAGTTTGAAATAAGCAACAGTGTTATTCCGTGCCGTTTGGCCCCATCCATTGGTTAACAACACTCCGCCTATATCAAGAAACAGAGTTGTTATTTTTTTCCCTTTCATATTCTTTCTTGTAAAATAGACCATTTAGTTGCCCTCTGACGGATAGATGCAATTTATTAAGCGCCGCATCAATGTCTTTCCCCAATTGAATAAGAATTACCCTGCGTCCTTTATCAATAAGTGAACGAAAATCACCAAGCGCTTGTGCCTGATGCAAAGTAGCAAACCCGAACTTTTGGCTGGGGATTGGTAAATCTTCTTCTTCCTCTCCTATCAATATAATGTATAATCCTGTCTCAGGGCCACCTTTATGTAACTGCCCTGTTGAGTGTAAATAACGAGGACCATTAAGTAGCGTGGTGGCTTCTTTTAACTCATCTCTCATTCTTTGTCTCCATTTTTGTAAAATACTTGTCCGATAATCTGTCATCAGAAAGTAGGGCAACAAAGCAATATAATTACCTGGTTTTGCCTGCGTAGTAAAACTGTTGATGAAATCACCAGCAGATTTATGATGGTTTGAAGTAAGTTTTTTTGTTTGTTCTCCATCATAGATAGAAATATTTTCAACATGTAAAAGCGGATTCGATTTCTTGAATGCGCCATCTTTCATCCATCCGACCAACAATTGACTTGTATTCTTTTTACTTTCTTCTACATCGGGCTGATCAAAGGAATTAATACCTATTACTATCCCTGCAGTAGCAGCTGCTATTTCCCATCTATAATATTCGCCACCCAATGCAATTTTATTTGCCACTTTTATTCTGACTATGGGATGACCTGCGCCTTCAAGTACTTCAAGTTTTTCTATATCTGCTTCATTATTATCTGAAGGAAGATACATGTGTATAAATATCCTATCATTTCCATATACTTCAGGAGCACCAAGCAATTCACCATTTACGGGAATTAGTCCGTGCCCCTCTTTTCCGGTGCTTTCTGCTAACAATTGTTCTACCCAATAACCAAAAGAACTTATAGAGGGAGACAAAACGAATGTCACTTTATCACGCCCATGTTGTTCACAAATGCCCAAAACTACTCCCAAGCTAATACCAGGGTTGGCTGCAACAGGAACTCCGTTACAACTACCTTCCATTTGTTTAGCATTTGACAATAAGGCTTTAATATCTACACCAATTAATGCCATAGGTACTAATCCAAAATCAGATAGAACTGAATAACGTCCTCCGAGGTCTGGGTTATTGATAAATACTTTTCTAAATTGATATTTTTTGGCTATTTTTACTAATGGCGTACCCTTGTCAGTAATGGCTATGAAGTTATTTCCAGGCGCATTCTTCTTTTCTAATTTATTGTAAAAGTAATGAAAGAAACTTAAGGTCTCTTCTGTATTGCCGGATTTGCTGGCAACTATAAAGAGTGTCTTTTCTATGTTGATTTTTCTTTCTAATTCCAATATTGCTGCCGGGTCTGTGTTATCCAATACGAACAACTGCAGATATCCTTCGGCTGTGCCGAATGTTTCGCGAGCCACTTCTGAACACAAGCTACTTCCGCCCATGCCAAGTAATACTGTATGTGTATAGCCTTCTTTTTTAATCTTTTCTGTAAATGCAATTAATAGTTCTGCATTTTTTGTAAAATCATCAGGCAAATTCAACCATCCTAAACGGTGACTTATTTCCTTCACTTGTTCCGGGCCTGTTTTCCAGAGGTACGGATCCTTCGCAAAAAGAAGTCTTCCAATTTGCTTTTCGTCCATAGAAACATAAGCTGCATTTATTTCCTTCATCAGCTTGCCACAACTGACTATCTGCGAGCCTGCTTCAACGCCCAATGCCTTCATTCTTTTATCGGCAAGATTGCTTATCAGTTTATTATACGAATTGGTGAATTTTTGGATGCCTTCGTTTTCCAATTGTCTAGTTACTAAATCAATATCAATTCCGACTTTTTTAAAATTGGTAAATAGTTGTTTTGCTTCTGCAAGCCCTTCTTCAATAGTATCATTTTTTAAAACTCCATGATCGGCTAAGGCAACTATGGTCTCGTCGGGCAATGTATTAATTGTATCCCTTCCTATTAATGGTTCTACATAACGAAGATCAGGATACAATGGATCTTTATTGCTGGTGCTTGCCCATAAAGGCCGTTGCAGATGAGCGCCTTTATCTTCTAAACTTTCCCAGCCCTCACCACTAAAAATTTCTTTAAAATGTTGATATGTTAAACGTGCAGTAGCTACACCTGCCTTGCCCGCCAATGACTCGGGACGATTATTCTCCTTTTCCTGCCATATATCAAGCGGTATGCTGAGTAATTGATCGGTGAGAACATCAATCCGGCTAATGAAAACACTTGCCACAGAAGTAAGGCTGTTTACAGGTTTAGCTTCCCCTATTCTTTGAGCAATAGCGCGAATATATGCTTGGGCAATTTCAACATATCTTTCGATTGAAAAGATAAGTGTAATATTTATATTTATTCCTTCATAAAGCATTTGCTCAATCGCCGGGATACATTCATACGTGCCGGGTATTTTTATCATGCAGTTAGGCCTCCCCACCTCCTTGAATAACCTACGTGCTTCTTGCATCGTTCCATTGGCATCACGGGCCAAATAAGGTGATACTTCTAAGCTAACAAAACCATCAGTACCTTTTGATTCAACATATACAGGATTCAGAATATCACAGGCATCTTGCACATCTTTCACCGTAAGTGCATCATAAATTTGTTCCGGTGTTTTGCCTTCTTTTGCTAATGCCGCAATTTGTTCATCATAATCATTGCTATTAGCAATGGCATTATTAAAAATACTGGGATTGGACGTAACTCCACGTAAGCCTTGTTCCGATACTCGTTGCTTTAATTCTCCACTGATAATTTTTTTCCTCGTGAGGTTGTCCAGCCAATAACTCTGACCATAATTTAGGAAGTTTCTTAATGTATTCATGTTATTGTTTTATTATATAGGGCTTATAAATATTTTCATCATCTGCATAAAACAGAATATTACCTGGCAAGTGAAAATTTACGGGTTATCCACTGTTACATCCTGCGCTGATTTAGCTTCATCAGGTGTTTTTTCAAGGTCTCTATCTAATGAATACAACGCAGTATTATTTTCCTTTTTACTTCCGGCAATTTTTACCTTGTCCAATAAACTCATAGCAAGAGTTTCCTCCTCTATTTGCTCCTTTACAAACCATTGCATAAAGTTCCACGTTGCCCAATCTTCTTCATCGAAACTCATTTTTACCAGTTTATATACGGCTTTTGTATTATCTACTTCGTGTTCAAATACTTTTTCAAAACAAGTATTTATGTTTTCCGGATTTTTGGGAGGAGCAGGAATGACTGTAACAACTGCTTCCGCCCCTCTTTTTAGAATATACTCCAGCATCTTCATCATGTGATTACGTTCTTCCTGAGAATGCCTGAAAAGAAAATTGGCGATACCACTGAAGCCCTGCCTTTCGGCCCATGCTCCATAGGATAAATATATTTGCGAGGCATGAGCTTCTTTTGTCATTTGCAGATTTAATGCAGTTGTAAGAGTTTTTGAAAGCCGGTTTGTAATCATGTATCTGGTATGATAGATTGTATGGAAATAACCATACAAAAGTGGAGGTATTCATCTTTTAAATGATTACACATTTACCGGGAAATATTACATATATTACACTATTATGTGATATATTCAAATGATATTATGGATTCTTTTTACATTACCTCTTTATTTGCACTATTCGTAAACACACATCTTAAAAAGTCTGTGATATATGTAATCTTTATATCTGATCCTATAACGTTTTAAAGCCGGGATACAGGCAATTTTTCATCTTGAAATTTATTAATCTATACAATAGGAGACAAAGGAACGTAATTTTATCCCTTACTATTCTTCTTTGATTGCCTTATCAGCAATTCTATCATCTCATTTTGTTTATAAATTATCTTACTTTTAATTTCCAAATCCTGTTCCGGTGATTTCGCAAGTAAATGCGGTTTCAATAACTGCGCTTTGAGACTCTTTATATCCTTCTCTATGTGCTTTATTTGTTGTTCCAGAGCTAAAGTGGTTGATTTTTTAGTTGGTGATGCCATAATTTTTGTTGTGTTGATTTATTTTATATATTTTTCTTTATATTGAAAATGGTGGAAAGGAATTCGTAAAGTTCGGGATGCTTGGTTTTAAATTTTTTGGGACTGTCAAAAAAATACTCGCTTACTACTGCTAAAAATTCAGCGTTATTAGTAAGAGCATAGGGATTAATATCTGATTTTCCTGTTTCAATTTTCCGCATCTCTTTTTTTATCTCGTGCAGCCAAGGACCCACATACTTGTGTTGCATCAGTAGTTCAGGAATCCCGTCTATCACTCCATCCTCTTTATCCAGCAAATGTACAAACTCATGAACACCTACGTTTGATTTGTGAGGCAATCCGTCAAAAGCTGCTATAAGGTCAGGTTTAGATAATATTACTACTCCATTTTGAAAACGGTTGCCTACTATGCCGATAATATTTTCTTTACTGCCTTCAAATTGCTGAGTTTGAAATTGCTCATCAAAACTGCCGGGGTAAATTAACACACTATGCACACCGGGATAATTGTATTCTGGAAAAGCAAAAGTGGGAATAACAGCACTGGAAGCAACAAATAACCGGATAGAATCATCAATCTCAGTATCTATACCTTCAATTTTTTTTGTAGCAAGAAATCGCTGAATACGTTTTTCAAAAAGGCGCTTGTCTTGATCATATAATTGCTGATAAAACAATACTTTCTTTACAAGGATTTCCCGCCACAATTCCGGAATTTTTTGACTCAACCTCTTTTTCAGTAATTTCCTTTTGTATAGGAATACTACCATTATCCCGAATAAAATGGTGATAAATATGATTAATGAAATTAGTTGCCCCATTTCTCCATTGCTTTTTTAGTGGGTTCATCTTTTTTTTCCCGCTCTTTCTTCTCTAATTCTTCAACAGCCTGGACTTCTTCGTGCCCTAACTTTTCATAAAGTTCATGCACCCGCTTCACAAGTTGAGGTATCAAATCATTTTAGGCTCTTCTTTGACATCAGGTTACGATAGCAGAGCTATTTGCTTTTATGCCACACATGCAAAATTTTACCTAATACTACTATTATCAGGGCGATACTTATAATGCCCCACCATGACCAGAATACCATATATTTGTTACTATAGGTTTAGCTTCAATACTCATAGTACTCGAAAAAGATTACGTGAGGAAATCTTAACACTCTAATCAAAATGGCTGCTAAATCGTCCTAAACCGCATTTGATTTATTCATGCATTTCAGATTTACGCCATACATCACTATAAAAATAACTCCGATAAACCCGATAATGGTTGCACCAATGGCGCCCACCAATTTACCCATTGCTAAGGGCGCCCCCACCAAAATAATAATCCCTACTATATAAAGATAAAATCCTATTTTCTTTAGATTCCACATTAGAATCGCCCCCGATAGGGTAAGCAGGTTGGATATAAATTCTAAAATAGCTAATTTTCTTAGAAAATCCGGGGTCATGTCCTCAGCAAGTGAACCCATTATACTTTTTACAAAGTCAGGCGTATTGCCTTGCTGGTCTATTTGTTTTTCGGCACCTTTTATCGCTCCTCCGGCAATATTAGCAACATAATCTGCTGTAGCATACGTTCTAACAGCCTTAATCAAACCCCATCCGCTGCCAAGGAAAGTAAGAATGCAGATAACTGTGAGGAACCTATTTCTTACCCTGATTGGGACTAAAGGGGTAGAAGGTTCTTGCGGTTTAGAAGGAATCGTTTCCATGTCCTATTTTTTTTAATATAGTTATACAAAGTTAGGAATATATTACTAGTTTATACTGTCTCCTTTTTTATTAATGAGCTTGTCAAGTCTATTTGCGCCTCTTCCGGTATCATTCTTTCTGGCTTGAAGGCTGTCGGTTCCGGTACCATCTCCTGTTTTGCCCGTATTATTTCCTGGATTTTCATAGTTGTTGCATGATACGAGGACTATCATAGTCGCAGTAATTAAAGTTACCAAAAACAAGCTAATTTTGAAATGTTTGATGTTTTTCATTTTAATTTATACTATTATATCGGATATGCTTCCCGTGACATTAAATTATTATTTAGACGCTAATTTTTCCATAATAAACCCTAATAATTTTGTAGTTATAGAGGGGCTTCTTCCAATGAATATTTTTCTGGCAACAAATCCTGTTGTAATACTAATAACAGCCTTTAAGATAGTTGCCTTCAAATCCGGGGCTGAATAGAATTCCTTAAGTGTACTTTTAATAATATTAATAGGTCTCAGGCTTTCGCAAGTATTAAATAATTCCTTTTTTAACAAAGCTAATTCATTTATGCTCTTATATTCTAATTGTTGAATAGCACTTTTTAACCCCGTTATATTTGTTATTTTTTGCATGATTTATCAGTTGAGTATTTGCTCAATAATATGGTTGTTTATGCGAATTTTAATTATCGGATGGATAAAATATAAAACAATACATATAAGGCCATAGAATGAAGCAACAATAAAAAATCCATAGTAACTTGCCCCAAGTAAAGATCCAAGCCAAAGAGCTATCGCAATATTTAAAGTAATTGTAAAAATAGAGGCTACAATTGCCAAGAATAAACGGGAAACCAGCCCGGAAGTAATATCTGCTGATTTATCCAAAGCTTTTAGCTTTATTAATTCAAGAGTCGTTTTACCATATCTTTCGGCTCTATCCAAAAGAGGTTCTATTATACTTGGCTCAGTTTCCATTTATTTAGTTTTATTAATTACAAGCGAGATGTAATTATCCGCATCATCAAGTTGTACACTCCAGAATATTAATTCTAAATGCAATTAGTTTGCCTTATGGTTATCAGTTTTATCTGATCCGTCTTTCATAAAATCATTGGCCTTTTCTTTAACAGTTTCAATTTCCTTTTTTACTTCTTCAAAAAAGTCATTCAATTTTTCTTGCATAGTATCTGAAAGGTCATCGCCTTTATCCCTAATTTTCTTTCGTGTTCTGCTACCTTTGTCAGGAGCAAATAGAATTCCTAAAGCTCCGCCCACGGCAGCTCCCAATAATAATGCTCCAATTATTTTTCTGGGATTGTTTGATGATTCCATGTTTTAGTTTTTAAAATGATTATTGAATAATTATAGTTACAAAGGTGAGGCCTTATTTGGTAGAACACCATACATAAGCATAGGAATAAGTTATATAAGTCACACCTTTCAATTAGGCTAAACAGTAAAGGTCAGTTGTAAAGCTAAGATATTCCTTTGGAAATATTAGAAAAGCCTGAGAATATTCTCAGGCTTTCCGTGTTTGATAGGCGAAAAATTACTTTTTTTTCCTATCTTCAAGTTGTTTGCTACGATTACCTTGAGCCTTGTCGAGAGTAAGATTTGTCCCTTTTGTTCCTTTATTCTTATTCTTAACGTCTGCTTCCTGGTTGCTTTTCTTTTTCTTGTCCCTTTTGTTAGTTTGAATTATTTCTCTTTTTAATCAGGACTTAAACAGCCATTTCTAATTGCATTGATTCGGCAATTTCAGAAAGCTTTTCATCGGCTTCTTTTTCCTCATTTAGAGTTTCTTGCAGTAAAGAGGCTACAGTATCTTCTTCCAAAGTCTTTGCAAACGAGCAAAGGCTGCTATAGGTTGCAATTTCATAATGTTCCACTTTTTGGCCTGCTGAAATAATGCCCGCATCCCTTACCATTCCTTCTTCGGTTTCTTCCATTATTCCTTCCGCTTCTTTAATCAAGCCTTCCATAGCTGCACATTTTATAGCTTCCGCTTTCTCATTGATTGAAGAGAAGACTTTCTCTAATCGGGTAACATGTTCTTTGGTTGCTTCCATGTGACCTGTGAGTGCATCAATTAATTCTTCCGCAGTTGCGTTTTCAATCATTTTTGGGAGTGCTTTAGTGAGCTCTTTTTCACCCCAATAAATGTGTTTTAATTCATCTACCAGTAAATCACGTAACCCTTGCTTTTCATTTGGTTTTGATTTTTCTCTATTTCCATTACTTTGTTTTTGATTGCTCTTTTGAGCAGACTTTGAACCTGTGCTTTCCATTTTGTTTATTTTTAATTGTTATTGACTGTTAATTTAACAGCGCAAAGATGGGGCAATTAATTCCGTTAGGTATTATAGAAGTATTGGAAAAAGTTACATCATTTACATAGTTAAAGGTTACCTCAAATCAAACTTCAGTTGCCTTTAATTTAAAGGTAGCTGCATTCTGACTTTTAATGCTAAGAACCGACCACCCTGCTATTCCGAAAAGCAAATAGTTATTGATTAATTCCCTTTCTGCTACAGTAGCTCTATTAACCTCTAAGTTTCGGATAGCTATAGTTTCCGTTTCATTGGCAGGAACTAACCGGATAGTAATTTCCCACAAAGATGTACCTATGAATACTGGTTTACCAATAAATTCATGCTTCATCTTGAACGTATTGCATTCACAAATATAAAAAATCTATTATGCATGTGGGAATTGCTGCTCCAGCTTTGCATCAATGCTAAGTATAGTATGAGGCATGCTGAGCAGTATAGATCCAACATTGCATATATATAGACGGACCCTGTCGCCAACTTTTACCCCGGCATCAGCAATAAGAATTATGGGTTTATGGGCTGGCAGACATGCCTATCAACTGACACTTCGAAATTACTGAGGTTTATCTTTAGCACGTAGAATCAACCTAAGAGACTGATCGTATGTAATATAACTCCAAGCCCAGTTAATAAATATAAATATGCGGTTTTTAATCCCGACAATAGACATAAGGTGAACAAACATCCATACCAGCCAAGCAAAAAAGCCCTGAAATTTCACAAAGGGTAAATCAGCTACAGCAAGGTTCTTTCCTATAGTTGCGAGGGAGCCGAGGTCTTTATAATGAAAGCTTACAAGTGCTTTATTATTGCTAAGGTTCTTTAAGTTTTTGGCAAGCCGTTCTGCCTGTTGAATAGCTGATTGCGCCACTTGAGGGTGTCCATTCGGATAAGCTTCTTCCGTCATAAAAGCTATATCGCCTACGGCAAAAACATTACCTACACCTTCTATTCTGTTATATCTGTCAACCTTAATTCTATTATTACGAATAAGTAATTCCGGTGAAATACCCTCCAGTTTATTACAGGTAACTCCAGCAGCCCATATCAATGTTCTTGAAATCAAGGTAGTGCCATCGGAGAGCAAGATAGTTTTACCGTCATAGTCTTTTACGCTTGTATTGGTTCGTATATGCACATCAAGCTTTTTTAGATATAGTTCAGCTTTGGTAGATGCAGCTTCAGACATTATACTTAACACTTTACCTGAAGCTTCAATAAGTGAAACCTGCATATAATTGAAATCAAGTTCAGGATAATCTTTGGGTAAAACATGCTTTTTCATTTCAGCCAGTGTACCTGAAACCTCAACCCCTGTAGGACCTCCTCCAACTACTACTAT
>JABDAL010000032.1:23240-24981 GCA_013289165.1 Bacteroidota bacterium | reverse complement strand
GGCAATCTGCATCGCTTAATTACGAGGTGCCTCTTAAAGAAATCCCCTTCCTCGATTTTATGAGCATTACTGCCAATTATACGGGCCAATATGAGTGGGTACATGCCCCTTTCGGATATGACAGTCTAGGCGCCACCATCACAAACTCTAATACAGAAAGGATAAATGGAAGCTTTAATATGGTCACACTATATAATAAAATTCCTTTTCTAAAGGAAATGATGAAAGAAAAAAATAACCCCCATCCCCGGCAAAATATACTTCCGGCAAATAACAAAGGTGGGCCTGCCAGGGAAGTGAGGGGTCCGCCTCCCAAAAACGAGGATACGAATCAAATACATAGTAGCTTGTACTATACGGAACAGTATATGGCATACATTTTTACTTCATTAAAGGAAGTAACCATTACATATTCCGATAACAGAGGTACAAGCCTGCCTGGGTATACAGGTGTTTCAAGAATAATTGGGACAGACCCAAGTAATAACTGGCAGCCCGGTTTGCCATTTGTTTTTGGAAGTCAAAGTGGATTGATTACATTGAGACAGCAACAGCCGGAGAATAACCAGTTTGTACAAAGGATGATACAGGATAGTATGGTAGCTCATTTGGTAACTGACTATACCCCTGTTTCAACAATTAATTCTCAAAACTTTAGTGTGCGTGCTACTCTCGAACCAATTCCTGATTTGAAAATAGATTTAACTGCGAGCAGGACATATGCTTTGAATACAAGTTATTATTTGACGGATACTATAGGGCCTGATGGAAAGTACCATTTGGGTCAGAATACACCCACTGAGACGGGGAACTTTAGCATGTCCTATTTGTTTGTCAGAACCATATTTTCTAACGGTGGGTTCGGGTCTACAAATCCTTCTAATCCCTTCAATACTTTTTTACGGAATGCCTTTATTATTTCTGGCCGGCAAAACCAACTTAATCCCTATGCAAGCCATACTGTTAATCCCGGTACAGGGTATTATTATGGATACAGTATATATTCACAAGATGTAGCCATTCCTGCATTTCTTGCGGCCTATTCGGGACAGGATGCGCGCAATGTCAGCCTTAATCCCTTCCCGGCGATCCCGCTTCCCAATTGGACCCTTAGCTATAATATATATAAGCCCATAGCTAATTTGTGGCCATGGGTTAAAAAGAATGTTACGTCCATAACATTAAGTAATGCCTACTCAGGGACCTATAATATTGGTGGGTACGCATATAACCCTGCATTTGTGGGAGATGATAATGGGCTTCCCACTACATTGGACCTAAATGGGGACTTTATTCCGAAGGTGCAAATTCCGGCAGTTGCCATTTCCGACCAGTTTTCACCCCTGATAAAAATTGCTGTAACATTTAAGAATAACATTTCTTCCAATTTTGAAATTCGTGATACAAGGCAGGCGGCACTTGATATGAGTGACATAGAAATTACAGAAATATATGCCGAAGAATATATTTTGGGGCTTGGATATAAAATTAAAAATGTCCTTTTGCCTATCAAAATAGGTGGGAAAGCCATTAAGAATGATATTACACTTAAAGCAGACCTTTCACTCCGAAATAATGAAAGCATTGTTCGGAATGCAATTGACCTGTCAAACCAGATTACGGGAGGGCAGCAGATTATTTCTATCAAAACGCAGGCGGAATATAATATTAATACCCGGTATCTTTCCGGCTGTTGCTGTCTCAATGTAATCAATCCACTTTGACTTCCAAAAACAAATGG
>JABDAL010000032.1:0-23230 GCA_013289165.1 Bacteroidota bacterium | reverse complement strand
GAATATAATATTAATACCCGGGTATCTTTCCGGCTGTTCTTTGATAAGGTTATTAATAACCCATTCATTTCGTCTACTTTCCCTACCTCTACTATGGATGGAGGAATAGCAATACGTTTCTCGCTATCATAGAGCAAGCAGTGTAAATATAGGTTCCGTCGAAAAGTTATCCTGCCTTCCGAACAAATAATATGTAATTTTGCATAAGCAAATAATACCACGCATGAACCTGACATTAAAAGTATGGAGGCAGAGAAATGCCAATGATAAGGGAGGATTTGTAACATATAAGGTAAACGATGTTTCTACGGATATGTCGTTTCTGGAAATGTTTGATGTATTGAATGAAAAACTTATAAATAGTGGGGAAGAGCCCATTGCCTTCGACCATGATTGCCGTGAAGGTATTTGCGGAATGTGCAGCATGTATATTAATGGAAGGCCGCATGGCCCGCTAAAGGGAACAACCACATGCCAGTTACATATGCGCCATTTTCATGATGGTGAAACTATTACGGTGGAACCATGGAGAGCAAAAGCATTCCCGGTTATTAAGGACTTGGTTGTAGACAGGAGCTCATTTGATAGGATTATGCGTGCCGGGGGCTATGTTTCAGTAAATACTGGTAATGCCCCTGATGCAAACTCAATTCCAATACCTAAACATGATGCAGAGGAAGCTTTCGATGCCGCCGCCTGTATTGGTTGTGGCGCTTGTGTAGCAGCTTGTAAAAATGGTTCGGCTATGCTTTTTGTTTCTGCTAAGGTGGCACAATTAAGCCTGCTTCCACAAGGTAAACCGGAAAGAGAAACGAGGGCAATAAATATGATGGATGCTATGGATGAAGAGGGTTTTGGCCACTGCACCAATACGAATGCCTGCGAAGCCGAATGCCCTAAAAATATCTCTGTTGCCAATATTGCAAGGCTCAATAAGGAGTATTTACTGGCTACGTTGAAAAAATAAAGAGGAACCCTATTACTTCTTGGGAGAATACATATACTTGATCCTGCTAAGGTCAGGGGCAGGATATTGGTATTCTAAAATCAAACGGTTGTCAGAAAGAGTGGATAATTTGAAACTCAATTTGTTGCCTGTTTTTGTAGCGATGTTTATCCCTCCGGAGGCGTAGGTCCAAGTACCGGTTGAAGAAACTCCGTCTTGTATGATGGATACACTACCATCTGCCGAAAAAGTAACGGCATCATTCACTTGCTTGGCTAATGGTTTTGTGACCAAGTCGAATTGTGATATGGAATCAATTTGCCATGCCTTACAAAGCATCTTGCTTTGGTCTACAGACAGAGAAGTCCCGCCGGAAGACGGAACTTTCTTTGTCATGGTTTTATTTTGAGCGAAAACAGGTATGCTGCATAAGCTGCAACAGATTAACAATAAAGCAACCCGTTTTTTAGAGAGGTTTTGCATTATTCTCCCTTATATATGCCTTTACATTCTGGAACTTCTCGTACTTAGCATGATCTTGGGCATCATTATTAAACTCAGGCCCGTTTACACTTGGTTTCAATTCAAACGAGATATTGCCCATGTCCTTAATTTTAGAGCTGATAGTTTTCTTTAGTGCTTCTGCTCTTGCCTTTGCCAGGTTTTCATTGTTACCAAATTTGGTGGTAGGAACAGTAGATGCACTAGACTCTATAGTTACAATAATCTTAGTGTCCTTTGCAGCATTGGTTATGTTGCTAACCAATGTATTGAAGTCAGGATCCTTATCAGTTACTGCATCTAAATTGTATCCGAAGTACTTCACAAAATATGGCTCAGCACTAAATTTGGAAGCGGCAACGACAGGAGTAGGCGGAGCAGGTTTAGGAACATTGAATATATCCCTCGGATCTCCTAATACTATAGGTCCGTTATAGAAAGAACGTGAAATAGTGCAATAGCCACTATCTTTCGGAGGGGTGTAAGTATAACTATTGGTTTGCTTACCATTTGCAATAACTACAATAGTATAGGGTTGATTGGTCTTGAGAACTGATAAAATTTTGCCGGTTTTAGAATTGACGTCAGAAGTAGTGGTGACGCCGCCGGTGGTACAAGCAACTCTTGCATCCGAAGGAAGAGGGCTTCCATCAGATGTTTTTACATAAGCTACAAACACATCTACACACTGAACAGGGAGCGGGGTGGTGAAGGTTACTTTATAAAGATCCCTTTCTCCCATAGAACCAAGGCGTACTGTATTATAGTATCCTCTTTTTCCATCGGCTGATAGAACAAAATACTTATCATCGTCTGGTGTATTTATTGGGTAGCCAAGGTTTTGAGCATCTCCCCAATCACCTCCTTGTCCGGCTTTACACATAAATACATCATATCCTCCCATACTATTATGTCCTTCGGAACTGAAGAATAAAAGAGAACCATCAAATGAAACAAAGGGACAATCTTCATTGTATTTCGTATTAATACTGGCACCTAGATTTACAGCAGGGCCCCAGCTTCCATCAGTTCCCATATCAGATCTATATAAATCTAATCCACCTGTACCACCCGGCCTATCGCTGGAGAAGTAAAGGGTTTTTCCATCCGGTGACATGCAGGCACTTGGGGTAAAGTATTTGGAGCCCTTTGAATCAATAACTCCGGTACCAGCGCCGGTGTCAATTAACGTAGGCCTCGACCAGTTCATGCCGTTTAGCTTGCTAACATATATCATTCCATTGTCAACACTGCTACTTTGATATACTACCATTGCTTGTCCATCAGGGGACAGGGATACGGTAGCAGAATTTCCACCCATAGCACTCAGGAGTGAGGGTTCATTTTGAGGTGTACCCCATTTGTTCATCATGGAAGAACTCATCCAAATAGATTCGCGGTTATGAGAGGTATCTCCGGTAATCGGGCGTTTAGAAGTAAAATATAATTGCGATTCATCAGCAGTAATAACAGGGCTGTAATCATCAAAAGTGCTATTTACGCCATCACCCAGGCTCACTACTCTGCAATCTACCTGATTTTGCATTAAATCTTTGCCACTATTGCAGCAGCCAAGCCAATATGCTACATCTTTTGGTCTGGCATCCCCCGGCTTAAGCATCTTCTTAAAGGTGGTAAGGTTTGCAATAGCGTTATCAAATTGATAATTTACGAGTTGTGCGCGAGCAAGCCAGTAATATGCCATTGGAGGGGCATGTTTTTCTGAAGGGTCATCCGCGTAGTATTTCTTCGTGATATCTTTTACAGCTTTTACTAAATAAGGTAATCCGGCAGCCTTATGCATGGCAGTAGCAACATATAACTTACCGATAATATAGGAAACATTAGCATTACTGTCTATGGCGTAGCAACGCAGGAAATATTGGAGTGTAGTATCCGATAGGCGTTCATCTGCCCTTCCAAAATTATCTCCACTCATCAGGAGTGTCCCTTCCTTAAAATTATCTTTATAGGCCTTTTTCTGGGTGCTTGTCAAATTTTGAGCCTGTAGGTTTATTCCAATCCCAATTGTAATAAAGAAACCCAAAAGAAAAATTTTCCCGGTTTGCATTTTAGTTGTTCTGTGAATACTACTTTTCATAGCCCCTTATTTTAATTTGATTGATATTTGACCGAATGACCTCACAAAAGTATGTTTTTTTTACTTAGAATGCGATGCCCTTCCAAAAAAAAAGCGAAAACGAGAAACATTTCCCTATTCTGTCTGTGCATATGTCTGATATTCTGTATTTTATTTATGCGATAGAAACCTGCAGAAGCCTTGTTATTTTTTGGTTAACTTAGTTTTAAGTAGTTTTATTATAGTATAAGATTCGATTTTATAAAAGATAATATATTTTATAGTCCCATTAGCTGATAATCTGTATATCTTTGTATTTAGAAAAATTTTAACAATGAAAAAGTATTCCATTCTTTTAATCGGCACTGTTTTTTTCTCTGTTTCTTTTGATTTCAGGGTAAATGCTCAAATACACATTACTTATAGTGACATGCCTACTGTTGGTTCAAAATCGGTTATGGCGGTGGACACGGCAGATAAATTTCCTCCCCAAAGTGCAAGCAATGTTTCACAAACCTGGAACTTCAGTAAACTTATAAGGTCGCAAAATAACATATATATAAATGCTGCTCCTTCTGCTACTTCGTATTATGGTGCATTCCCCTCTTCTAATTTAGCAGATAGCTTGGTTTATGCAGAAGGATATACGTATTATTACTCAGCATCCAACACCTATTCAGAAATGGGCTTTGCCATACGATTATATGGATATGCTGCCGAAATAACCTTGCATCCTTTTTTTCAACAAATTCCACTCCCGGCCACTTATGGTACTTCTGATAGCGGAATGTCAAAGGGCGACACTACAATCGCCATTAACTATGCCCCTATTGATTCGGGGAGGGGTATAGGGCATGTTACATATAGCGATTCTGTTGATGCTTTTGGAGTAATGACAACACCCTATGGAACAGACAGTGTGATCAGGCAGAAACATTATGACAAAATCGTAGATTCGGTATATATACATACCGGCGGACGTTGGTTCCTATATGAAGTTTTAGATTCTATAAATTATCAATATAGATGGTATGCGAAAGGTATTCCTAACTACTTTGCTGTAATGCAAATGGATACAAAAGATAAGAAAGTAGTTAATATACAATGGTATGACGGACTTAATACCAGTGTAACTAATATTGAACATTCTGCCTTTGTGAATGTCTATCCCAATCCATGTCATTCCGAGATTACGTTTAGCAGTTCCTCAATGAACCCTATGCAGATTACTATTTTTGATATTACCGGAAGGCGATTGTCAACCTTAGAAGTCAATAATGGAATGGGTGTATTATCTACTTCTGCGTATCCGGCAGGGATGTATTTTTATAGGGTTTCGGATACTTCTGGAAGTATGTTAGATAGAGGTAAATTTATAGTTCAATAAGGCATATATGGAGGATTAAGATATCCTCAAAGCCAACATAGATATGGGTATTGAGGGAAACACCCCATAAATATGATAAAAATCATGTTTTTTAGTGACTGGCATTCTGTCTTCTTTTCATCTTTTACGGTTACTTTGCGAACGTGATGGAGTGTCCGTATTTTGAAAGTAATAAAAGATGAAAATTAAAAACATAATAGCGTTAACCGATTTTTCCGATTCTTCAACCAATGCAGCTCTATATGCAGCAAATCTTTTGCAGGAAGGAAGTTTGAATGTTACGTTGGTGAATGTAGATGAAAAGCCGGTTCATAAAGCAGCCATGTTAATTTCTTTTGATGATATTTTGGGTAAAAGTTCGGAGATAGAATTAAAAAAGCAAACAGAACAACTTACGTATCTTTTCAATAACGATAAAATAAGTATTGCCACATACTCAGGCAAAGGGGATTTGAAAAAGATTATAAATTCCTTTGCGGGACACAATGAAGTTCAATTGATTGTTTCCGGTATGCCTTCACTTAGGGGACTTCCTAAAAGTCCTCTTTTATTTCTTGGGCGGGACAAGTGTCCTATTTTGCTGGTCCCCGATAAATGTTCCTTTAAACCGCTTGAAGAAATTGTGTTTGTCCATAACGGGAGTTCGGGTCAACCTTCCATAGGCAAAACGTTCATTAATATAATTCCCCGGAATGAAATGGAAAGCCCGGGTATGAAAACGCATGACAGAAATATTGAGAATATAACTTCAACGGTGCTTCAAACAATTATATCGGAGTATGGAGCCGACATGGCAGTTATTATTCCTACTCCCGGAAATAAAACAGATATGGCTATTCTTGACTATCGTATTAAAGATCTTATACCCCCTGTGGATTCTATTTTAATAAATCTAAACTGATTAAAACCTATTTGGAAAACCTATTAAGAAGCACGTTAAAATATCCACTAACTTCGAAATATTAGTCTGAGGATTCTGCTATGTTTATAACCAGCAAAGACAAGGAAGAACATTTAGCAAAGGTATATAAGGTGCTTTTTGAAACAGCAGCTGAAAGTTTGGTTGTTGCCGATGAAAAGGGAAATATTGTGCTTGTTAATACCCGTACAAATGAAATGTTCGGATATGGAGAGGGTGAATTGCTTGGACAACCACTGGAAGTTTTGCTTCCTGAGAAATTACGCAAAGGACATATTAAACACCGGGAGGATTTTAATGTATCACCTAAAAGGCGCTCCATGGGGATGGGAATGGAGCTTTTGGGAAGACGAAAAGATGATTCTCAGTTTCCGGTTGAAGTAAGTTTAAACTATTTTCAGTTGGAAGGCCAGAACTTTGCTATAGGATTGGTTACAGATATAAGTGGAAGATACTATGCGGAGGAGAAGCTTAAAAAAATGTACGAGGAACTGGAAAAACTAGTGCATGATCGTACTGAGGAATTGGAGGAAAGTAAGCGTCTTTATCAAACTGTGGCAAGAAATTTCCCCCGATGGAACGGTGAATATATTCGACAAGAATTTAAAATATGTTTTTGTAGAAGGTTCAGAATTGTTTAAATATGGTATTACCAGCGAGAAGCTTGTCGGGAAGGACTATCTGAGCCTCCTTCCATATGAGGTGAGGGATGAAGTGAATGAAAAGCTGCAAATGGTATTTGCAGGCACAAACACTTCTTTCGAGTTGTATGCACGAAGTAATATATATCTTATAAATGCAGTAGGATTACATAATTCCAATGGAGAAATAGATGAGATATTGACCGTTGAACAAAATATTACCGCTAAAAAGAAATCGGAAGACGATATAAGGCGAGCCCTCGAAAAAGAAAGGCAGCTGAATGAATTAAAGTCTCGTTTCGTTTCTATGGCGTCGCATGAATTCCGCACCCCGTTAAGTACTATACTTTCCTCTGCATCGCTGGTCGAAAAATATTTGGAAAAAAAGGATTCCGACCCTGTTGTGGCAAAAGAAAATATTTCCCGACACCTCAAACGCGTTAAATCTTCCGTAGGTAACCTTACCAGTATTTTAAACGACTTCCTATCTTTAGATAAGCTCGAGCAGGGAAAAGTGGAAATAAGACCTGTTCACTTTCATATGGACAAGTTTGCCGATGAACTGATAGAAGAAATACAGGCAACTTTAAAAAAGGGTCAAAAGGTATTGCACAGGCATAATGGAATCACGGAAATATATGTGGATAAGCAAATGCTCAAAAATGTTGTATATAATCTTATTTCCAATGCGAGTAAATATTCTCCCGAAGACTCAATTATTGAGTTCAATACAAAAATTGGCATTCGGGGGCTAGAATTGACCGTAACTGACCATGGAATGGGAATTCCTAAAACTGACCAGAAACATCTGTTCGAACGTTTCTTTCGTGCCCAAAATGTTACTAATCTACAGGGCACAGGGTTAGGGTTGAATATTGTAAAAAGATACACGGACTTATTAAAGGGTGACATTTCATTCATCAGCAAAGAGGGCGAAGGGGCATCCTTTAAATTACGAATTGGCATGACTGATATTATAGAACCGGAATCACTTATTAATTAACTTATGCGATGAAAAAAATTCTTTTGATTGAGGATAATCCAGAAATTAGAGAGAACACGTCTGAAATTCTCGACCTTGCTAACTATGTTGTTGTAACAGCAGAAAATGGAAGGAAAGGTGTAGATGTATGTAAAAAGGAAAAACCGGACCTTATAATTTGCGATATAATGATGCCCGATTTAGATGGTTATGGGGTTCTGCATATATTGAGTAAAGACCCTGAAACAGCTGCCATACCTTTTATTTTCCTTACTGCAAAAGCTGAAAAAAGCGATATGCGCAAAGGCATGAACCTGGGCGCTGATGATTATTTAACCAAACCCTTTGATGATACTGAGCTATTAAGTGCAGTAGAAATGCGATTGAAGAAAACCGAATTCTTCAAGAAAAACTATACCCGTGATTTAAGTGGACTGATTTCATTTATTACCGAAGCAAAAGAGTTTAGCCTTCCTCAAAATGTTACCTCAGAGTATAAGATACGTAATGTAAAACGAAAGGATACTATTTATCATGAAGGCGATTCTCCAAATTTTGTTTACCTTATAAATAATGGAAAGGTAAAAACATGGAGGATTAACCAAGACGGGAAAGAGTTTATAACCGGCACCTACGTGAAGGGTGATTTCTTCGGGCATCTTGCTGTGATGGAAGGTGGGGATTACAATGACTCTGCTGCTGCAATGGAAGATTGTGAATTGGCATTAATGCCCCAAAACGATTTTCTTTCACTTATCTATTCCGAGCATGAAGTAGCAGCAAGGTTTATAAAAATGCTTGCTAACAACATTAATGAGAATGAAAAGAAGCTCTTGAGCCTTGCGTATAATTCGGTGAGAGCAAGAACAGCCAGTACCGTGCTTGATTTGCAAAAGAATGTAAAACAAGGTGAAGCTATTCGAACGTCACGGGAAGACCTTGCCGGAATGGTGGGTACTTCTGTAGAAACCGTCATCAGGACACTTTCTGATTTCAAATCAGAAAAATTGATTGAAATTGACGGAAGAGAAATAAAAGTACTTAATGCGGCAGGATTGGAAAAAGTAAAGAAATTTTCCTGATTAATAAAATCTAACGAAAAGCCAAGTTAAGATAAGGCAAGCCTTATTAGTTTTGGCTGATTAAGAATTTTTATTTTTTCTCCCTTCTAATGCAATAATGCCTTCTCCGGCAAGTTCAAAGAGTAACCGTATTACAGTTTCGCGTGCTGTGCCAACAATGTTGGCAATTTCTTCGCGGGTTATAGATACCTTGAGGGTTTCATTATCGTTTTCCAATCCATAACTCTCCTTTAATAAAAGCAGACCTTGTGCCAAGCGTTCTTTTACTGACTTTTGGGCAATATCCGTAATGTTTTTTTCTGCCACTTTCAGTTCTTTGGATAACTGCTTGATAATCCTAAAGGCAAATTTGGATCTGTTTCTATCATGTCTGTCAAAACTTTGGAGGGAATAAAACAGACGGATGAATCCTCAAGAGCAACAGCAGAAGAGGAATATTTCTCATCACTAAATACGGCTCCATGGCCAAGCACATCCCCATTTTTACAGTCATACAGCAAGTTTTGGGTAGAGTGTGAGCATAGTCACACAATTCTAGCTTGGCGTGCTATTTATTTGCACCTATAAAATAAATCTCCAATGAATACACTAGGTCAGTCGCATCGCCATTCCAACACAATATCATTTTATTGTGATATGTATATAGCCATATTCACAATCATAGGCCTGCTGGTTATTATTTGTGAAAAGACATTCATACACTGATTATCTTATTTTATAAAGGATAATTAATGTACAAGAGGACGCGATTCCAATACGAAAAATATGTATTGATATTTGTCATGTTCTAGCATGAACGAATATCATTGGGTTCCGTAGGGGTTCAAAATATCTTTGTATAAAATTTAAAACACTATATGTCATGAACACCAAAAATTTTAACCTGCTGCCATTCTATGATAAAGTGGCGCTATTTAATAGCGCCAGGTGTAAATTAGTTGAAAGCCGTTCATGTTTCGGTACCTATAAGACCCATATCTATGAAATGGATGGTACACGACTACACGTAGTAATTAACCGAGATACTAATACCATTATACTCATTAATGCTTTGGATGAACCCCAGCTTGAAATTATTTCTGATGCGGTGTGTGAATTAAGCTGAAGTAGAATTGTTAACTTAGCGGGAGTTTTATCCGGTCAAATGGACGTTTTATTTAATGCAATTACTTCAGGGTTAACTTGCCGCTGGAAGAGTATGCAGGGTATTTTCCGCTTACCAAATCCAGCACATATAAAAAAGTGAACATATTATTCATGCATGATTAAAACATTTATCAAAAAATGCATAAAAAAAGGAGTCTTCCCTTTCTTGTACTTCGTAGGAACTGATTGGATATTGCAAAAAATTAGTCGCAATAAGAGGATGATCATGATGTATCATGGTATATCATCTTGCAATTGTTTTAAAATAAATGGCAGACATTTACCAGCTAAGGAATTTGAGAAACATATTCAATATTACCAAAGGCACTTTGACATCGTTTCCTTATCTCAAATTTATGCAATAAGACAAAAAAATATTATTCCGAAAAGAACGACTATTGCTCTGACATTCGATGACGGGTTTATAAACAATCTTGATACAGCTTTGCCTATATTAGAAAAATATAAAGTACCTGCCACTTTTTTTGTTACCACTGCACCGATAGAAAATAAGGACTCCTTGCTGTTTTCAGAAATTCTTGAAATTGGATGTGCTATTCCTCAAAAAGACGAAGTACAATTGGGTAATATTATTTTTAAAAGAACAGGGAAATACCAATGGATTTCTGAGGGCGGGCAGAGTTTATATGCTTTTTTACGACAACAAAAATCACAGGAAAAGAATAGACTTGTACAAGATTGGAAAATTCGATATAAGCTTGATGAACAAATAAAAAAAATAGATAAACAATGTTATGCACTGATGAATGAGAAGGACCTAAAACAATTAGCCTCTTCACCTTTAATTGAATTAGGCTCTCATACACATTCGCATCACTTACTTACCTCATTAAGCGATGATGAATTAAGGTTTGAATTGCAGCGCAGTAAATCCCTATTAGAAAAAATTACTGGTCGGAAAGTGGAATCTATTGCCTTTCCTGATGGATTCTATGACAAAAGAGTAATAGATTTTTCTGTTAACGAAGGTTATAAAAATTTAATTGCCGTTGGACTTAACTCCCGTGAAGACTTAAGCATGTCTGGTTTACTTCCACGCATGGGTGTTAGTTGCGCAGATGGATTAGCATTCAATATGGTTTTGATAAGTTCCTTTTTAAACACTAATGGATTCTAGAATGTATCTAAAGCAGAAAAAGAAAATGCGAGTTTAGTTAAAGGGAGCCCTGAACTTAAGTCATAGTAAAAAATGGAGAAGCCTTTTTCTGCAGTAAAGTATTTGGCTAACTGCCTGTCCCAGAACATCCCTTTACTAAAACAGAATATAATACGCCTACATCCAATAAGAAAAGCAAATCGTTTTAAATGCTTTAAAATTGGTTTAATATTCTCATCCTTTACGTATTCTAAATCGCCTACTAACAATTCACCATTAACCCTCATCCAAATATTTACATTAGCTATATTCAATTTGAAACTATTTCCATAAGACTTATAATTAAAGTAATTAGCATCATGTTTTATATGAATACTATCATTATCCCGAGGAAATATATTAATTGGGACTTTTGTCTTTTTATGGAAAAACATAATAAACTGCAGAAAAGACAGATAGGGGGTTTTAAAAAAGTGATTTTTCATACCCAGGTTAGCGAGAGGTAGGGTATTTACTTTTATTTTATACAGGTTCATATCCTCTTCATGTTCCCAGGGAAGAATTTTTATAGAACCATAAGAATTGGCATTAGGAAAACCGAATACAAATTTTATTCCTTCTATTCTCGCAAGTTCAAATGTTGTTTTTGCCAAATGAACAAATAAGCCTTTGCCCCTATGTTCAGGATGTGTCATTGTATCTGCTGATTGTGCAGCTAAAATATTCTGCTCTTTGTATTCCATTAAACATGGAAAAATGGCATAAAATGCTATTGCTTTATTTTCCCAATAGGCAACATACCCTATATATTCAGCACCAAAGCTTTCAGTATCAAATTTCTTTTGCAGGTGTTCAATAGAATACTCTTTTTGCAAAACTTCCTTATAAAGTGGTATTAAATCCTCCAATAAATTTTTGGTTACTCTTACAATATTGTAACCAGATAATTCAGGATTCATCAGATATTCTTATTCATTAAAATAAGACAATAAAGGAGGTTCCTTTACCTTCCGTACTTTTACATTCAATAGTTGCCTTTAGAGCATTGGCAAGGTCTTTAACAATAGATAAACCAAGTCCATTGCTAGGTTCACCTGCTGTAGGTTTTGGTGTTAATTTCTGAAAACGACCATATAATTTGGGTATATCGCTTTCAGGTATTCCTGGTCCCTCATCTTTCACCTCTAAGCAATATCTGTCACTTTGTTTACTAACTATTATATCTATTTTACCGCCCAGTGGGCTGTATTTAATTGCATTAGAAATAAGGTTATCTGCTATAATACCCAAATAACTCACGTCGGTATTTAATAAAGCATCTTTACAATTGTTACTGTAATTTAGTGTTAATTTTTTTTGAGCAGCAATATCATAATATCCTTCCACCATGTCCCCTATTTGTTTGGCTAAGTCAACTAGGCTATAATCCGGATTTACAATACCCTGCTGTATGCGGTTAACCGATAAATAGTCACCTAAAAGCCTTTGCATATTAACCACGGAACGTCGAAGTCTATTTATATATTTCAATTGGTTTCCATCCGTACTCACTATATTTTTCTCCATCAAGCAAAGGGTAAGCAGCATGGCTGAGATATGGTTTTTAAGGTCATGCGATACCATGCCCATAAAACGGTCTTTTTCAAGGTTTAAGTAGTTTAATTCCTCATTCTTTTTTTCTATTTCCTTATTGAGATTTTTAATAACAGTATTTTCGGTTTCAAGCTGTGCAATATTAGTTTGAAGATCAGTATTTAATTGTCTTATTTGTTCATCTGCCTTTTTTTGAAGGGTAATATCCCTTTCCGTAATTGCTATTGATTTTTGGTCATTGCCCTGCTCTGTTATTACGGATGCGGAAAGTAAAACATCAATCATCTTTCCATGCTTTGTTATCCGCTTTGTTTGCAATAACTGTATTTTCTCTCCTGCCAAAATACTACTCACTATTTCTTCTATTTCAGGCTGCATATATTCGGGGATGATATTCCATAATTTCATCCGTAATGCTTCTTTTTCTCTATACCCGTAAATTTTTTCGGCACCATCATTCCATGAGATTATTTTCCCCTCATTGTCATGGATATAAATGGCATCATTGGATTGTTTAACTACTGTAGCAAGGTAATTCCTGATTTTTTCGATCTCTTTTACTTCTGTAATATCTCTTGCATTTATAAACCATTTATCATCTTTCTGAACCACTTTCCAATGCAACCATTTTAAACTCCTATCCTTACAATAAATGCGCGTTTCAAAAGAAAGCCGGTCGTTAGTATTTTTGCCTAATCCCTGGATAAATGATCTATCTTCTTGGCTAAGGAAAAAGGTTAATGATGTTCCTCTTGCTTCTTCCTTTGAGTACCCAAGAATATCGGTAAAAGCATTATTTATCTCTTCAATTGTAAATGTCTTGGTATCAATTATTCCAATTATATCGGCAGAGTTATTAATTAGCAATGCACTTTTTTGAAGAGAGTTGTTTTTTTCTAAAAGTTCTTTCTTCTGCAATTGAACCTTCAATAATACTGCTACTTTAGCCCTTGCAATTTCAGGATCAAGAGGTTTAAAGAGGTAATCTATAGCTCCTTCTTCAAATCCTTTCATCATAAACTTATGTTCTTTTTTTTCTGCAGAAGCAAAGATGATAGGAATGTCTTTTGTTCTTTTATTAGATTTTAATATTTGGGCAACCTCAAAGCCATCCATATCCGGCATCTGAACATCAAGAATAATGAGGTCGATCGCCTTATTAAGCGTAATTTGTAATGCATCCTTACCGTTTGTTGCATTTAAAATAGTTCGATCTTTCGCTGCCAGCAAATTTTCGAGCACAAGGATATTTGCAGGCCTGTCGTCAACAAGTAAAATAGTTGCTTTATTAGGTTTTTCCATTTTTATCAAGCGCTAATAAAAAATTTTGTATTTCGGATAGGGTCCAAATATGCGTCACCATTTTTGTAGCTATTGCAGCGTTAGGCATAAAAGGGAATAATGCTTCTTCCGGACTCTGCGCAATTGTAAGGCCATTGTATTGTTTTATTGCTGAAATTCCCGCAGCTCCGTCATTGTTTGCTCCTGTAAGAATTATGCCTATTAATGTATCTTTATACGCTGCTGCTGCAGACTCAAATAATACATCTATGGATGGCCGGCTATAACTCACATATTGATCAGATGATAAGGAAAAAGTCAAATCGGTTTCTATTAATAAATGATAATCGGGTGGTGCTATGTACACGCAACCTTTTTCAATTTTTTCTTTTTCGTCTGCCTGTTTTATTTTAATTTTACATTTATGTTGCAATATATCTTCCAGCAGTTCCTTTTTATCTTTCGACCTGTGTTGAACTACCATAATAGGCAAAGGATATTCAGCGGGAAGTTCGGTTAGAATATTTGAAAGTGCATAAAGCCCGCCCGCAGAGGTGCCTACTACAATTGCTTCATATTTTTTGCCTGGATCCAATATTTATGTTGATTTTATGAATATTTTTTCTTTTCTGTCAACCTCTTCAAACTGCTTTTTTTTGTCGGAGAATAGAAGAGACTCCTTACTTCCTAAACCAAGAAAGCCAAATGGACATAGGCTTTCGTAAAAAAGATGGATAGCTTTATTTTGAAGCTGCTGGTTGAAATAGATGAGCACATTGCGGCAAATAATTAATTGAAATTCATTAAAGGATTTATCTACTGCAAGATTATGCGGAGAGAATACGATGTTTTGCTTCAATGACTTATCAAATAACACAGAATTGTATTTTGCCTTATAATATTCTGAGAAGGATTTTTTGCCCCCGGTTTTCTGATAATTAGAAGTATAGTTCTTCATATTATCTATAGAGTATACGCCCTCTTTTGCAATTTGAAGCGACTTTTGGTTAATATCTGTCGCATAGATAATGGACCGGTTGAGCAGTTCTTCTTCTTTAAATAAAATAGCAATGGAATATACTTCTTCGCCCGTAGCACACCCTGCAATCCAGATTTTAATAAATGGATATGTAGCCAATCGTTTTGTTACATTCTCCCGCAGGCTTTTATAAAAAGAAGGATCCCGGAATACTTCAGTTACTGTAACTGAAATTTCCTGCACCAACTCTTCAAATATTTTTTCATCCTTTAAAACTATCCTGGCAAGTTCATCCAGTGATTCTATTTTTCTTACAGACATAAAATGAGTCACTCTCCGTGTAATAGATGCTTCAGCGTAATCTGTGAAATCGTAACCATACACAAGTTGTATAGATTCAAGGAGTTCCCTGAATTTTTTACTGTCCAAATTCATACTATCCACCGAATTAGCTTGCCTATTAACAGGTTTAAATTAAGTGGTTTCGCAATATAATCCCAGGCGCCGGCTTCCATACATTTCTCTTTATCACCTTTCATAGCCCGTGCTGTTGTAGCAATAACAGGAATTTGTTTAAAAGTGTCATTCCCTTTTAAAACGCCCAATGTTTCGTAACCATCCATAATAGGCATCATCATATCTAGAAGAATTATGTCCGGTTTTATATTCTTATTCAATAGTAAGATTAACTCCTCCCCATTCTTAGCAACCAGTATTTTCATATCCAACGCTTCGAGGTAACTACGAAGGGCATATATATTGCTCTCTTCATCATCAACAATTGCTACAACTCTGTCCTTTAGCTTATCCATATTGAAACTATCTATACAACCACACTCTCATAAGAGACAACAGTTGTTCGATATTTACAGGTTTTGCGATATAATCCGACATTCCGGCCTCAAGGCATTTTTCACGGTCCCCCTTCATAGCTTTTGCAGTTAAGGCAATAATTGGAAGTTTACTAAACTTACTTATGCTCCTGATTTCTTTTGTAGCTTCGTATCCATCCATTTCCGGCATCATAACATCCATGAGGACAATATCAATGGACGGATGTTCTTTTAGCATTTTTAATGCAGCCTTCCCATTTTCAGCGGTAAGGCAATGTATTCCCTCTTCTTCCAGCACGTTTGTAAGAGAGTAAATGTTTCTAATATCATCATCCACTACTAATACTTTTCGATTTTTTAATACTTCGTCTGTTTTATGCAGCTTGCGGATAATATTCTGCTTTTCTTTCGGCAGCCTCGATTCTACCCTGTGAAGAAACAGTGTTGTTTCGTCTAACAAGCGTTCCTGTGAATCTGCGGTTTTAAGGACAACCGTGTTTGCCAGTTTACTGAGGCGTGCGCTTTCTTGTTTTGATAAATCTCTGCCTGTGTATATTATAATGGGAACTTTTTTCAACTCTTCATGTGCTTTTATTTTTTCCAAAAGATCAAATCCTGACATGTCAGGCAATCCCAAGTCAACAACCACACAATCATAGTTTTCTTTCAGCATCATTTCATGCGCCTCTTTACCCGAATAGGCTGAGGAACATTTAACATCGCCATTACCTATCAATTCGCGGATAGCATTGTTTTGTTTCTCATTGTCTTCTATAATGAGTAATCTTTTCAGTTTTTTATTTACAAAATCTTCTATTTTGTCAAAAGCACTCTGCAGGTCATCTTTTGAAACAGGTTTCCGCAAATAATCAAATGCACCCAATTCCATACCTTCCTTCCTTCTGTCATATCCTGATATAATCTGAACTGGGATATGCCTCAAATTGGGGTCGTTTTTCAGCTGTTTCAGCACTTCCGCTCCATCCATTACAGGCAGCTTCATATCCAATATAATGGCATCGGGTTTATAATACCGTGCATAGCTTAACCCTATGTTACCCTCGTATGCAATGATGGCTTTATAGGAGCGTTCTTTCGCAAAACCAAGCAGCACTTGGGCAAATTCCGGCTCATCTTCCATGATAAGCACTACCTTATCATTTTCCTGGATATTATAACGGTCATCTATGGCATCCTTCTCAGATACGGGGAACTTTTCAACCGGATTTATTTTTTGAACACCGTTATTTTTTCTTTCTTTAAATTCTATTTTCCGTTCTAAAGGAGCCATTATACTGGAATCGAATTTGAGAGGAACATATAGGGTAAATATGCTTCCTTTGCCCTCTTCGCTGTGGAGATGAATTTCTCCTCCCAATGCATTGCTAAGTTCACGGCTTATTGAAAGTCCGAGTCCGGTTCCTCCGTATTTTCTTTTGGTAGAACCATCGGCCTGCTGGAATGCTTCAAAAATCACTCCCAATTTATCCGCAGGTATACCTATACCCGTGTCGGTTACTGTGAAAGATATAACAGTCGGAACATTTGAAAGTTTCTTATTCTTAAAGACAATATCGGAGGAGGTAGCTGTATCAATATTGAAGGTCACTTTCCCTCCCTTCCCGGTAAACTTAAACGCATTCGACAACAGGTTTCTCAAAATTTGCTCTAACCGCTGATTGTCAGTTAATATCATTTTGGGTAATACCCTTTCATTAGTTTCAATGCTGAAATCTATGGATTTATTTTTAGCAACTTCGGAGAACATGGAAGCCATATTTGTAGTAATTTCACTAAAAGGAACCTCCGCAATATCTAATTCTATCTTTCCCGATTCTACCTTTGAAAGATCCAATATTTCATTGATGAGATTAAGCAGATCGGCCCCTGAATTATGTATGTTCCTGGCAAAATCAACTTCCTTGTCTCCTAGTGTTGCATTTTTATTTTCCGATAGCAATTGCGCGAGAATAAGAATACTATTTAATGGTGTACGAAGCTCATGGGACATATTTGCCAAAAATTCTGATTTATATTTACTGGTAACTTCCAGTTCTCTTGCTTTATTTTCAATATCCATTTTGGCATTTTCCAGTCTTTCCTTTTGCTCCTCAAGTAAGTTTGCCTTTTCCTCAAGTTCTTCATTTGTTTGCTGTAACTCCTCTTGCTGCGATTTCAGCTCAGATTCGGATTTTTCCAATAATTCTGTTTTTTCGTGCAACTCTTCATTCGACTGCTTTAATTCTTCTTGTTGCGCTTCCAACTCTTCAGCCTGCCGTTGTGTTTCTTCAAGTAATTCCTTCAACTTCATTCTTGATTGAGCTACATTAAAGGCAATGGCAACATTATCAGCAACCATTGCTAAAAATTGCATATCCAAATCAGAAAATTCATGTGCGGAACCTACTTCTACAACACCTTTTACTTCTCCATCAGATAAAAAGGGATAAACGATAATATTTTTTGGGATTGTATTTCCAAGTCCGGAGTTTATTCTGATATAATCATCTGGAACCTGGCTAAATAAAATAGGCTTCTTTTCTAAGGCGGCCTGCCCCACCAAGCCTTGTCCGGGTTTAAATGTATTGGCATTGTCCTTACGGTATTGAAAAGCATAACTACCGACAAGGTCAAGTGAGCCATTTTCCTTAAGATAGATAGCACCTATTTGTGCTTTGAGACAGGTTACTATTTGAATAACTACTTCTTGTGCAAGGTCTTTTACTTCCTTTTCTCCCCGCATTTTGTCATTTAATTCACTGTTACCTGTAAGTAATTGGTTTTTATCTGCAGCTTCCTTCTCTGCTTTCCGTAATGCCCTTAAATTCGAATTTATGATTATATATATGGTTATGAGAACTATGGCAATAACAATAAGTAAAATAATAAACACCAGATTAAAATTGCGGGTATCTGCTTCGCTGGTTTCTTTGCGTTGAATAAGTAGGTTTCCTTCTATTCCTTCGGAAGTTGCAATAACCTTTCGTATAGCATCTTCCAAGCGTTTACCTTCTCCGTTTGCTATCCAGGCCCTTGCACTATCTATTGATTTTGTTTTGCGAAGCTCAATGCACCTGGTAAGATACTGTATACTTCTGCCAATAAGCTGGTTAAGGGTATCAATGTTTCTTTGCTGTGATGGATTATCACTGGTAAGATACCTTAGACTATCTACGTACGAAACTATATCTGTTTTGGCTCGTTCAAATGGTTCCAGGTAATTATCAGTACCTACAATTGCATAGCCTCTTACGCCTGTTTCTGCATCAACAGTTGAAACCAAAATCTGTGCAAGCTGGAAACGCACTTTCTGGGTATGCTCTACCCATGCATCAGATGCAACAACTTTTTCACTATTATTAAAGGAGTATAAAGCAACAACAATTAATATAACTGCAGCGCCAACAAATCCAGCCAAGATTTTTCTATCAAGTGTAAACTTCATAATAAAATGGGTAAAGCTAACTATATGTATTGAAAAGCAAAATTAGGGTTTTCTCCCTTCATTAGCGGATTTTGTTTTAAATCACTAATGGAGTTTATACACTTCCTCATCATTTAAGGTACTAAGGGTATATTTTATTTATATTTTTGCAACAGGCAATGAGAAATAAAAGGTAGACCCTCTACCTAATTCACTATCTACCCATATCTTTCCACCTTGTGCTATAATAAACTCTTTACTTATTGCCAAACCTAATCCAGTACTTGATGCATTTCTCCCTGCATTAGGTATTTTATAAAATCTTTCAAATACTTTCTCCTTATATCGTGTATCAATCCCGACGCCAAAATCCTTTACTGAAAATATAATTTCCTTGTCTTTCTTAGAGACTCCTATAAATACCTTATTATTTTCCGGGCTATATCGAATAGCATTGGAGAGAAAGTTAACCACCACCCAGGCTGTTTTCTCTAAGTCGCAATTCAATTTAGGAAGATTTGGATCGTATTCTATCTCTATATCTAATTTTTTTTGTTCAGCCTGAACCTTCAAGGCATTGTACGCATAATCGATAATCAAATGAGGTTCTACCAGTTGCTGCTGTAATTGGATATTGCCTGTCTCCAGCTGTGCAAGGTCCAGCAACTCAGTAGTAATTGAAAGAAGTCTTTGGGTATCTTCCTTAATATTATAAATAAGTTTGACTTGTTCCGTATTCAAATTGCCTATGCGGTTATCCTCAAGTAATTTAAGGCTCATTTTAATGGATGCGATTGGGGTTTTCAGCTCATGGGAAATTGTTGCAATAAAGTTTGTTTTCGCAAGGTCCAATTCTTTAAATTGAGTAATGTTTCTTAAAAGGATAACACTTCCTATGGGTTTGTTTTCTACCTCTATTTTTAAATTTTCTCTCGAGAAATAGCTTTCTTTGGCATTAGCATAAATCTTTAATGGAATATCGCCAGCCTCCTCTTTAATGAGCGTTCTCAGCAAATCATTCTTAACTGCAATGTCGGGTGCATATTTGCCCACTAATTCGGATTCATTTATTCCCAATACATTTATTGCCGACACATTTGCAAAGAGGATACTCTTGTTCTCATCAAGCCCTATTACAGGATCCTTCATCCCATTAATAATGGTTTCTATTCTTTTCTTTTCAAATATTATTTTCGCCAGGTTGCTATTTTCATAAATGTTTAGCTGGTTAGCCATAGAATTGAAAGCTTCTACCAGTTCGCCAAATTCATCTCCCTTTTTAATATTGATACGTTGAGAGTAGTTTTTATTGGCTATTTGTTTTATCCCTTCTGTAAGTTCCTTAATTGGATTGGCAATATATCCGGGAAAATTCAACAGAAAGGAGAAAGAAATTAAAAAACATATGGTGGCCAATATGGAGAGATAGAGCTTTGCCTTATCAGCAGTATGTTGTGTGCCATTGCTTTTTCTTACTATGGCAGCCATATTGAGGTCTTCTATCTGATACAAAGAACCTCGTATTTTAGATATAGGAGTTGTCGAAGCATTATTTTGCCTGTAATTTTCAAATAAATTACGGACAGATGAAGTTGCCTGTTGCTCTCCTGGTTCGGTAATATTTGCTTCCTGCGCTTCGAGATTCTTTTCAAAGTCCTGAAAGATTCCGGTATCCCTCTCTTCCATTTTATCCAAATCTATCATCATATTTTCAGCATAAACAACACTTTCATAGTTTGCTTTAAGGATATTTTGTGATTCATTGGAAAGCCTGTTTATAGCCAAGAGTCCCACACTTCCGGTAAGCACGATGGCGCCAAACAAGAAGGCAAAGCCAAGTGACAATTTTGATTTTATACGCAATTTCATCAGGAAAGAATTACAAGGTCAATATCTGATTCGGATAGTTTTTTTAATAATTGATTAAAAATATTGGTGCTTAGTATTATCTGCGCCAGGTTCAAGTGCGGCTTACCAATACATACTGTAGTTATTTTTTTCTGTTCAGCAATTTCTCCTATTTCTTTTGCCACATTATTGCTCTTTACTTTTATCACTTCGGCACCAAGCTCGGTAGCGATTTTGAAATTGTTAATGAGGTGACGCTGTAAGGCAAGGCCAATTTTATATGCACTTTCCTTTTCTGTTTGAACATAAAGTACAATCCATTGTGAATTGTAATACGTTGCAAGACGGGCTGTTTTGCGTATTATCCTTTTTGCTGTTTCATCGTTCGAGCTTATGCATGCTAAAAACTTTTCAGGCCGTAGGGCAAGGTTTTTGGGGACTTCTATTTCTATTTTTCTTTCTACCTGTTGGGTAGCCTCCCTAAGTGCAAATTCCCGTAGTTGTAAAATTCTTTCCGGTCTGAAAAAATTATGCAGTGCTGTCTCTATCTTTGATTTATCATAGATTTTACCTTCTTTAAGCCTTGTGATTAGTTCATCAGCAGTGAGGTCAATATTTACCACCTCATCGGCTATCCGTAATATTTTATCCGGGACCCGTTCAGAGACTTCTATACCTGTAATTTTTTTTATTTCTTCGTTCAGGCTTTCAATATGCTGTATATTGATGGCACTAATTACATTTATCCCTGCATCTAAAATATCCAATATATCCTGCCATCGTTTCTCGTTTTTGCTTCCTTCAATATTGGAGTGGGGGAGTTCATCTACGATTACGATTTCAGGATGAAGATTGAGTATAGCTTGCAAATCCATTTCTTCCAATTCCTTGCCTTTGTAAAATAGCTTACGCCGGGGAATAATTTTAAGTCCTAGAAGTAAATCAATTGTCTCTTTGCGGTTATGTGTTTCCACATAACCAATTTGAATATCCACACCGTTTCTTTGCAACGTCTGTGCCTCTTGTAACATACGGTAGGTTTTACCCACACCCGCACTCATTCCTAAATAAATCTTAAACTTACCACGCTTTGATTGGCGGATAAGCTCTAGAAAATGTTCAGGTTTTTGCTCTTGGTCCGACATTTTACAAAGGTAAGTATAGTGTCACTATATTTGGAATGTACTTATTAAAGGCTTTTATCGCATGAAGGGTAATGATAGATAATTTGAAAAATAAATATTTTAAACTAATTTTGAGGGCATTGATAGAAGTGGGTTTTATTGTTTTCCTGTTTTATTCCAATTTATTAATGGGGGAGTTTACAAAATCTAACGCTACGCCCGTGAAAACACTTCTTTGGGCTATACACGATATATTTACTCCTGTTAATTTTACTATTGCCATGGTGTCAGGCCTGATAGGTTATATTGTATTTGAATTTTTAAGGAAAAAATTATAAGTTTCCTAAAATTACTACGAATAATACTTTAAAATCTTATCAAAAATGCCATTGTAATACGTGTTTCCTGTTTTACAAGGTCAGGTATCCATCCGGGAATTGGGACAACAGCTCCACTGGGTAAAGTTGTAAGTACCGGAGTAGTAACATATCCATCGGGTGAAGTTACACCACCGGGACCTGCAAAGTATGGAACATCGGAGTGCCTGTTGTCAATTTGTATTTCAAATGTAAAATAGTCAGATGGCATCCAATCCAATGCAGCAGTACAATCCCATCCATAAAATCCGAGTCCGGGAGATTCTGGAAAAGGATCTAATCCGCTTGTCATTGTTTGTGTTACTACTCCATTCGGTGTTTGTACAGCAGTCGTAGTAGGAAGCGGGCTTGCCTGCCCTGTTGGAGCTAATACAAGATAACGACCCGGGTTATTAATCCAACCGCCACCTAACGTTAAACCCAAATGTTGTTTTTTGCCAAACCAAATGCGGTTGTACACCATACCGCTTATAAAGAATTGAGCACCGCCATTTGAATCTGAATGGAACCCATTTGCTCCATCTCCTTGTTCCCAACCAATATCATACGTAAGGGAAAATGCTGCACGGGATATAAAGCTATTATGTGGTTTGTTAAAATAGCGGTATTCTGCACTGTTATCGCTATGAACACGATAACGCCCGGGCAAATCTTGGTCGTCATGCCCGTAATATCCATTTGAAAGAATCTGGAAAGACTCAACAGGCCTCCATAAAACCTGGAATCCAAAACCCGGTACATTGTTAAACATAGCATAGGATTGCCATCCATTAACTATCCAATATTCTATTTTTAATTTATCGGTAGGGAAGGTTTGTATTCTTACTCCATTAAAAAACCATGGGGTGTTATCGGAAGTAAATGATGGCTGATAGCACCAATTTTCAGCATTATAATATGAAAAAAGACCGATATAAGACATAAATAAACCCGCATCTATATTAATACCATGCCATACATTAAAATGGTA
>JABDAL010000031.1 GCA_013289165.1 Bacteroidota bacterium | reverse complement strand
CGATAAAAAGAAGGTAGTGAGTGAATTAAAGAAACTAGCTAAGGAATCTGAAATTGTTTGGCTTGCAACGGATGAGGACCGGGAAGGGGAGGCTGAGTGCCCTTAAAGGAAGAAAGGTTATTATATATGTAATCCCAATGAACTGCCTGTTCGGGAAAAACGCCAACGTGCTTAAAGGAAGTGAGTGATAACTTGAACCGTATAACAGGGCCATTAGGTAAGCTATATCCTATTTCCCAATTATCGGGCATGGGTTTTAATTTTTCCCAATCACCTGCATAGCTGGAATGAGGCACAAACCTCACATGGGCTTTTTTGTTCCAATCCGTATTACTTAATGCCGGATTCCAAACAGCTTGTGGCTCGGGACGTATTGTAATATATTCTCCAAAGCGTTCCAGCTTTTCAAAATTGCCGCAATCAATAAGCTCGTAGTCGGAAAAATGGGAGGGGTTTAGAAAATCCATTGTCAATGGAAAAGATTAAAACTAATCATTGATATGCTCATGGCGTTCCACATATTCTATAATCTTGCCTGCAATATCGTTACCGGTTGCTTTCTCAATACCTTCCAGCCCCGGCGAGGAGTTAACTTCGTTTACAATATATCCTCTTTTGGTGGGCAGCATATCAACTCCGGCAACACCCAGGCCAAGATGGCGTACAGACCTAACGGCAAGCGCCTTCTCTTGTGTAGTAAGTTTTACGACTTCGGCAGTTCCCCCGCGGTGAAGATTTGACCTAAAGTCTCCCCCTACGCTTTTACGCCTCATGGCACCTACTACCTGCCCATCTACTACAAAAGCACGGACATCAGAACCTTCGGCCTCTTTTACAAATTCCTGCACTAATATATTTACCTGTACATCCAAAAAGGCTTCAATAACAGATTTGGCAGATATGCGGGTTTCAGCTAAAATAACACCCAAGCCCTGTGTACCTTCCAATAGCTTAATAATTACAGGTATTCCGCCAACCTGATCAATAACGCTATCCACATTTCGTGGTGAATAGGCAAATGCCGATTTGGGTATAGGTATCCCGCCTTTGGCGAGTAGTTGAAGACAACGCAGTTTATCCCTTGCCCGAACCAGTGCCTGTGATTCAACAGCAGAAAATATTTTCATCATCTCGAACTGGCGTGCTACAGCTGCTCCGTAAAAGGTTACAGATGCACCAATGCGGGGAATGATAGCATTCACATCTATTACCTCTTCGCCTTTATAATAAACGTGGGGTTTACCCTGTTCAATTACTAATACACATTTTAAATGGTCGAGCACCACCATCTCATGCCCCCTTACTGTTCCAGCTTCCATAAGTCGTTTCGTAGAATACGACTCGGGACTCCTTGATAAAATCGCAATTTTCATAAAATATTCTGTCCTATAACTTGGCAAACATAAGTATTATTCAGAAAATGGAGTTTTAAGATAATGTTAAGTAAAAGTATATACCTTAGCTTTACGTCTATTTCGCAGGGCAATGAATGACTTTTACGATATGATATACGAAGTAGTCCGCCAGATACCAAAAGGAAGGGTTACTTCATATGGGGCTATTGCAAAATACCTGAGTTCGGGGCAATCTTCCCGAATGGTGGGCTGGGCCATGAACAATTCCCATGCACAGAAGCCGCCGGTGCCTGCCCACCGGGTGGTGAACCGCAACGGGCAACTTTCAGGTAAGCATCATTTTGGGGCGCCGGGCACTATGGAAACATTGTTGAAAAAGGAAGGCATTAAAGTAAAAAAGGATACCATCGTAAATTTTGAAAAAGTGTTCTGGGACCCTGCGACAGAACTAAAACTTTAAGAGATTTTTAATTCATAACTTTGCAGAAAATTTAGAAATATGATAACACAGGAACAGGTAATAGAGGCGTTAAAAAATGTAATTGATCCCGATTTTGACAAAGATATTGTTACCCTCGGAATGGTTCAGGACCTGAAAATTGAGGGGAAGAAGGTAAATTTCACCGTGGTGCTTACTACCCCTGCATGTCCTATGAAAGAGATGATTCACAAGGCTTGTGTGAATGCTGTAATATACTATGTGGATAAAGAGGCAGAAGTAAACGTGAACATGAGCTCGAAGGTTACTTCCAAAAGAGCCGGAAAAGAAAATGTATTACCCGGGGTGAGGAACATTATTGCGGTTGCATCAGGAAAGGGGGGCGTCGGCAAATCAACCGTTTCGGCTAACCTGGCTGTGGCACTTGCCAAACAGGGCGCAAGGGTTGGCTTGCTGGATGCAGATATATATGGACCGTCTATTCCCATTATGTTTGATGCCGTGAATGACAAACCATTGTTGGAAGACAGGGACGGCAAAACATGGATGCTTCCATTGGAACATTATGGAGTAAAGCTTCTTTCCATAGGTTTCTTTTTAAATGACGGACAGGCAGTAGTTTGGAGAGGGCCTATGGCATCTAAAGCGTTAATGCAACTCATTAATGATGCCAGCTGGGGAGAACTGGATTACCTGCTTATTGATTTGCCTCCCGGAACAGGGGACATACAAATTTCATTAGTTACCAATGCACAAATTACCGGAGCAGTGATAGTAAGCACCCCGCAAAATGTGGCACTTACGGATGTACGTAAATCCATAGCCATGTTTACACAGAAAACGATTAATGTTCCGATACTTGGCATAGTAGAGAATATGGCCTACTTTACACCTGCTGAATTACCTGACAATAAATATTTCATTTTTGGAAAAGATGGAGCCAGGCATCTTGCAGAAGAACTCCATGTTCCTTTACTGGGGCAGATTCCATTGGTGCAAAGCATCTGCGAAGCAGGCGATGCCGGAAGACCGGCCGTATTGCAAAATGATACTCCTCAAGCTATGGCATTCAACGAGCTTGCAGGAAACCTAGCACAGCAGGTGGCTATAGCTAATGAGAAAAAAATGGAAAGTAAATTGGAGCCCATAGCCTAACAGGGGGCTTAAGCTCTACCTCTCACATTGAATCGAATCTAACTTATATTCATCTTCCATTTCGATAAAATGAAAGATGAGAACTACATCATACGCACCCGCGATATTATAACAGGGGGAGTATTGCTTTGACGCATGAACACTTATGCGTACACTTACTCCGTCACAAATTGTATCGTCTTCATCTTCCCTATCTCTCGGCCTCGAATCATTGTAACTCATCTCTATCATATCACTGCTTATTTCTCCAATTTCATACCTTAAAAAGCGAGAAAAAGTAGTGGAATAACTGTGTTTAAAATTTCGTTTTGTCAGCTTCAGGGTATCCCTGCTCTTTCCCCAACTAAATTTCCCGGTATCACAATAGGCTTTACTATTAAACGCATTAAAACATCCGGCACGTACAGGAAATAGAAAGCATTGCATAATTGCATTGGTATCATTATTGGCAACGTCTTTTTGAAATTCGGTCCAGAATTGTTTAAAGCCGGAACATAGGTGGTCCCTGATGACAATATTAGAAGTTCCTTGATTTTGCTGGGAATAAACAATAGTTGAACTTGCTATTATTACTAAAATAATTGATAAAATAATCTTATGCCTCATCCTAAACTACATTTCTAAATTTGAATCATTCTATCCGAATACTTTTCCAAAGAACTCTTCCATTTTGCCTGCGGTCTGAACTTTGATAGTGGTTTTTTCAGGGATACTTTTTTTATTATAGCGGGAAATAAATATTTGCTCAAAGCCCATTTTTTCAGCCTCTGCAATACGTTGCTCAATGCGATTAACAGGACGAATTTCTCCTGAAAGCCCTATTTCGGCTGCAAAACAAAATTTTGGCGAAACAGGAATTTCTTCGCTGGAAGAAAGTATGGCAGTAACAATAGCCAAATCAGTAGCAGGGTCATCTACTTTTATTCCGCCCGCAATGTTCAGAAAAACGTCTTTTGTCCCTAACCTGAATCCACAACGCTTTTCAAGCACTGCCAGCATCATGGAAAGCCGGCGTAAATCATATCCCGTAGAGGAACGCTGCGGAGTACCATACACAGCAGAGCTTACAAGGGCTTGCGTTTCTATCAATAAAGGACGGGCACCTTCCGTTATAGCAGCAATTGCGACCCCGCTTACCGGCTCTTCACGAGCCGTGATAAGCACTTCGGAAGGATTACTTACTTCACGCAATCCTGCACCTGTCATTTCATAAATTCCTAATTCATTCGTTGAACCAAAGCGGTTTTTAGTGGTTCGAAGCAAACGATATAAATGATGTGTATCTCCCTCAAACTGCAACACAGTATCAACCATATGCTCCAATACTTTTGGTCCTGCAATAGAACCATCTTTGGTAATATGCCCGATGATAAAAACAGGAACATGTGTAGTTTTTGCATAGCGCATCAGGTCAGCCGTGCATTGGCGTATTTGCGATATGCTTCCCGGAGACGAGTCAATCTGGCTAGTATAGAGTGTTTGAATAGAATCAACAATCAGCAACTGGGGTTTCACTGCCTCAGCCTGCTGAAAAATATTTTGGAGCAATGTTTCAGTAAGTATATAACACTGGGGGTTTTTAATCCCAATGCGTGTAGCCCGCATATTGAGCTGCTCCCGGCTTTCTTCGCCTGAAATATAAAGTACCTTCAGGTTTTTAACCGTCAATGCAATTTGCAAGAGTAATGTAGATTTACCAATACCCGGCTCACCACCAAATAAAGTAAGAGAGCCAGGTACAAGCCCGTCTCCTAACACTCTGTTTAATTCTTTATCGGGAATAGGTATGCGTGTAGAGTCTTCATTTACAACATCAGTAATTAGCATGGGCTTATCTATTGGTGCAGTGAATGAGTTGGTAGTTTTAACCTCAGATTGTATAACCTCTTCTACGTATGTGTTCCATTCCCCGCATGCCGGGCATTTACCTATCCATTTAGGGGATTGGGCTCCGCAGTTTTGGCAGAAAAAAGCACTCTTTACTTTTGCCATAGTCTGGTAATTTGATAATTCGGTTTTATATAAACTTTATTTTCCTTGCTGCAAAGGCGCACATCCTTAGCAGGAGAAATCCATGCTTGAAGCGGGAAATATTGGTAGAGCCATAAGTCCTATCCCTATAGCGTATGGGAATTTCAACGATTTTAAGATTTAGCTTATACGCACCAAATATCAAATCGAAATCGCCAAAAGGGTCAAAGTCGCCAAAGAATTTGCGGTTTTCAATCAATCGCTTATAATCTTTTTTAAAAATAACTTTTGTGCCGCACAAGGTATCTTTAAAGGATTGCTCAAGCAGCCATGTAAAAGCCCAGCTGAAAAATTTATTTCCCAACAGATTCAAAAAGCGCATAGCCTGTTTTTCCATAGGATATACGAGACGGGAACCATTAATAAAATCGCCCTTGCCTGAAGCAATTGCATTATAAAATTTTGGCAAGTCTTCCGGCGGAACAGTAAGATCTGCATCCAAAATCATTAATATATCGCATGTTGCAATATCAAAACCAAGCCGCACCGCATCACCTTTCCCTTTGCCTTTTTGCTTATCAATTTTTATATCATGCGTAGCTGCATACTTTTTCTGAATCTCCTGAATCTTATCCCAGGTATCATCTGTGGAGTTCCCCTCAATAAAAATTATTTCGAGGTGTTTCCCGAATTTTGGAAGGCGGGTGATAGCATTTTCAATATTGCCGCTTTCGTTTCGTGCAGGAATGACAATAGAAACCGAGTATTTCTTATCTGCCTCATCCGAAGTAATTTCGGGTATGGGCTTTGCAAAAGCAAATTGGTTAATACAAAAATACCTGAACAAGGGAAGCTTTGCAATAAAGCTATTAAACAAGGGGGATATAATAGGAATATATACCGGGAAAAGCATACGTCTTGCATTACGGTAAACATCAAACCCTGACACGTACAAGAGGTTATTCATGTCCCTCAGAGTAACCCAATTTTGGTGATGAGGGGCGGACTTTAGGTGCAATGCTTCTGCCAATTTTAGCAAAGGCTCCCAGAAATAATTATAATAGCTGACAATAATTTTAGTTTGGGGATGACAAAGATGTTGTAAGCCCTGGAAAACCTTTTCTATATCTTCCAGATAGCCTACCAAATTAGAAAGTATAATGAGGTCGAACTTTTCATTTAATTGAATGTCTTCGGCATTCATACAATGAAACTCTATGGCCGGATATTGCTTTTTAGCATTTTCAATCATAGCCGGGCTAAAGTCAATACCTACTTTGCGTTTCCCTTTTATCTTGCCTATTAATTCGCCAGTTCCGCAACCAATTTCCAATACCGATACTTCGTCCTGCGAAAAATAATTGCAATAAAAAGTAATATCCCTCCAATAATAGCCATTCAGCCATCCTTTATGGGAATGCTTTTGAGCATATTTCTCAAAAAATTCGAGGTGTTTACTTGCTTCTATTGTCACAGTTCTCTAAAATTGACCGGTAAAAATAACTATAATCTTCTCAATAGCTATACCGGGTTCTTGAACTCCTTATAAATCACACTTTCCCTACAAGCAATTTTTTCTGTATGTTTGAAATATGACAACCATATTTGGTCATAGAGGAGCCAGGGGGATATATCCTGAAAACACGCTGGAGGGATTTCTTTATGCTACAGCACTTGGCATAGAAGGCCTTGAACTGGATGTTGTAATTTCCAAGGACAAAAAGGTAGTTGTGTCCCACGAACCCTGGATGAACCCGAGGACCTGCACCAAACCAAATAATTCCAAAGTGAGTTTTCTGAGAAGAAAAAACCTTTACCGAATGAAATATGGCTTTATACGTGAATATGACTGCGGTATACGTGGCAACCCTGACTTCCCCCACCAGAAAAAGATACCGGCTTATAAACCTTTACTTTCCGAGGTTATTGAAAAAGTAGAAGCCTTACTTCATTCTAATAATCTTCCTCCTGTTACCTATTTGATTGAAATAAAAAGCAAGCATCGAACGGATGAGCTATTGCATCCTCCTCCCGAGGAATTTGCCGAGCTGGTAGTGAACGAACTACTCCGATATAATATCAATAATCGTGTTATTATACAATCTTTCGATATGCGCCCATTGAATAGTATTCACGCCATGAACAAGGGTTTTAAACTAGGCATGCTGGTTCGTAATCCACGTCTTATCAGGGCAAGAAGAAGAATCCTCAATTTTACCCCGGATACTTGTGGCGCATTTTATCAACTGGTAAATGAAAGATGGCTCAAACGTATCCACGATTGGGGAATGAAAGCTTATGTATGGACCGAAAATGAAAAACGTGATATGAGGCGTCACCTTGCTATGGGTATAGATGGTATTATTTCCGATTACCCGGGAAAAGTTTTAGAAGTAAGAAAGGAAATGAAAAAATAAATTCCGAACCTACCTAAATTTTATTGAGTACAGTTCCCAATTATCGGGCAAGTCCTCCATCTTTACCAAAGAATCTTTCGTTTTCAAATATTCCCAGTTAAGCATGGGGTTTTTATTTTTCCATGTATCACTGAATAATTTTTCATTAAACAATACCATCGCATTTTTTTGAACGGAAGGCAAGGTGTCCAGTTTCACCTTATACATGTTTACTATTTGTCCCGTAAAGCCATATTGACTCACAGCACCATCAATAGAGAACGTATAAAGGGTGGCAGGATTATACTTAACAACTTCGGTAGAAATCTCTTTTTCAATTCTATTATAATGATAAAAGGGAATAAAAACCCGGACAAAAAAACCAATTTGAATAATAAAACAGACTCCTACTATTATTGGAACGAGCATAGCGGGTTTCTTATTATTCAAAAAGTTTTTTGCTTCGATAAAACCAGAAAAAAAGATGATGAGTATAAATGGGAACGTAAGTATAAGGTGACGTAAATCCTGGAATGGAATACCTGCAAGAAATAAAGCGTACAATAATACACTTGAAATAAAAATCCATTGAATAACTGTTATGCCTCTATTTACAAAGGATTTAATACTTACTGATACAAATAGAATTCCCAAAAAACAATAGGCAGGATGAACAAGATTAAAAAAACAGAATATGGTATTAGGAAAAGTATAGACTTTATCCCCATCAGCAGCGTTGAATGTGGAACGGAAAAAATTTGTGAAAGACCAGCTTTGAAACCAACTATTTTTTAAAAAATCTATTGGATAGTCTTGGTAAATTAAAAAATGTGGAAGTATAACCAATGCTATTGCTATGAGCGAGAGTAAAAGGGTTTTTATATTGAATCTTTTTAAGAAATAATAGGCTGCAAAAACAGCAGGAATAATTAATATAACAAAAGCAGCATACCGGGTGCAAATAGCAGCAGTGGTAAAAATTACAAACCAAATGAAAAATGCATTTTGTTTTTGTTCCTTATATTTTATAAAGTAATATGCAGCAGCAGTTATAAGAAATAAGCAAAGGCTGTCGGACATTATCGTAAGGGAAGCCCTAAGGAGATATGGTGAAAACAGAAAAAATAAAAAAACAAAAGAACGAACGATTCCGGGTACTTCTTTATAAATAGCTTTTAAAATCTTCTCCAAGTAAATACCCGACAATACAAACGAGACTACTGAAACAAATTGAAGTGCAAATAAAGTTTTAAAAAGGACGGAAAATATAACTCCGGAGATAGGATATAGCAGTGGCCAATAAAATTTACCCGGATTGGTACCATGTTTAACAAAATCGAGTAGTGAATTCGTATAACGGAGATACTCATAACTATCCTGTCCATATAAGCCGTTGAAACTTGCAATAAGAGTAAAACAAATCAGTAATATGAACAAAAGCAAGTAAAGCCTATATTCCCAAAGCCCGTTGAAAATTTTACGGAACATGGTTATTTTTCTTTATGAATTACCGAACCCGATAAAGACTTATTGAATGCTATATAAATAAGTACGAGAATAGCTGCAACACCTGTGATTGCAAATGTATAGAAGGAACCAAATTTATACCATATAAAACCTGCCAGGGAACTAGCAATGAGAGTTGCTATACTTTGCAAACCTGATAACATGCCAATAGCAGTGGCAGTATCTTTTTTGTCGCATATATTGCTGACCCATGCCTTAGAAATGCCTTCGTTACAAGCATAGAATAATCCATAGCAGAAAAGCAACCCAAGATATACGTAGCTGTTACTTTGATGAGCGCTCATGCCAAAATACACGAAAGCAAAAATTAATAATCCCAAAAGGAATATTCTTTTTACCCCAATTTTATCTGCAATTATCCCGGCAGGAAATGATGTGAGTGCATATACAAGATTGTAAAAAATGTAAATACCTATCAATGTCATATCACTCATTCCTGATTCTTTCATCTTCAATATCAGGAATGCATCGGAGCTATTGAATAAAGTAAAGAATACTAATGCAACCACCAGCGATTTATATGCTGCAGAGCTACGTTTCCAGTAATCAAACTTTGGGAACAGGCGCACTTGTGTTGCAGGCTTAGGCTCTGCTTTATTTTCTTTAATTAGAAATGTTAGAAATACTGCCACTATCCCCGGGAAAATAGAAAAAAGAAAAAGAGTGCTGTAATTTTCGGGATGGGTATAAAGGAAAATCAGTGCGATGGAAGGACCGATAGCAGCTCCAATGGTATCCATTGAGCGGTGAAAACCAAATACTTTTCCCCTGTCTGCATGGGCAGATTCATCAGAAAGAATGGCATCGCGCGCACCGGTGCGGAGGCCTTTTCCAATCTTATCGAATGTTCGCCCCAATAAAACCCAAAATGGATTGGCAATAAAAACTATCATGGGCTTAGCAACTGCACTTAACCCATATCCCCACCGTACAAAAGGTGTGCGCTTTCCTATATGGTCAGACATTTTTCCGAAATAGCCCTTGCTTAGCCCGGCAATAGCTTCAGCAATTCCTTCAAGAATACCAATAATTAAAACAGAAAATCCAATTGACGTAAGATAGAGTGGCATAATAGGAATAAGCATTTCGCTTGCCACATCATTAAACAGGCTTATCAGCGAAAGAATCCATATAGCGCGGGTTATGGCTTTCATGGTTTATAGCTGATAGCTATTAGCCAATAGTTATTGGCTAATTTTAATTATCGTATTCCAGTTATATTTATCAGGAGCCTTTCCGGTACGAATATCTGTAAGTAAATTTTTAATGCGGTTCATCACTCCATTTTCACCCGGAACAGGTATACTATAATCTTTGCCTTTAATATCTATGCTTTGGATGGCCCCTGCCACCGCAGCCGTGCCGGTTCCAAATGCTTCCTGCAAAATATTTTTCTGCAAAGCGCTTTCCAGCTCTACAGCACCAATGCTTCTTTGTTGTGTGTGAATACCTAATTCATGTGCCAATGTGAGGAAAGAATCGCGGGTTACTCCATCTAATATAGAATCGGATAAGGGAGGAGTTACCAAAACTCCATCTATAACAAACATTACATTCATGGTCCCCGATTCTTCAATATTCAATTCAGGTGAACCATCCGTCCAAAGCACCTGGTCGAAGCCTTGCATTTTAGCAAGATGCGCAGGATAAAAAGAAGCACCATAATTGCCCGCACATTTTGCAGAGCCTGTTCCACCCCGTGCAGCCCGCACATAATGGTCCTCTACTTTTACACGAAGAGGTTTACTGTAATACGGGCCTACAGGTCCTGAAAAAACAATGTATTTATATTCTGATGAGATTTTTACGCCGAAACGCTCCTCGGAAGCGAAAGCAAACGGGCGGAGATACAATGCACAACCTTCTCCATTAGGAACCCAGGCCTGGTCAAGCGTAATAAGGTTTACAAGCCCTTCCTCAAATTGGCGATACGACATTACAGGCATACACATACGCTCCAGAGAACGTATAAATCTCTCGTAATGCTTTTCAATCCGGAAAAGAGAAACATTGCCACCTTTCGTGCGGAAGGCTTTCATTCCTTCAAATACTATTTGTCCATAGTGAAGAGCAAGGATAGTTGGAGAAAAGGACAAATCGCCAAAAGGTTCAATATGGAGGTTGCTCCATTCCCCATCCTTATAATCGGAAATAAGCATGTGGTCGGAAATAATTTGCCCGAACCCGATATTATCAAAATCTACCTCACTTAAGCGGCTCTTTGAAGTCTTTTTAACTTGTATGGTTTCTGAAGTTACCATGATACTCTAGTTTATATTGCAAGGATACTTATTTTTCACAACATATATGTAAATTCTATGGGAAAGCCATGTATTGTAACATGCTCTTGTTTTTGTGAATTATTTTTCTATACCTTTACATCATTAAATTAACACTCAGAAGTTATGCTTATTATATCCTTCTTACTCGCATTAATTGTTATAGTTCTTGGCATGATGCTATTAGCTCAATCTAAAAGAGATAATTTACATGGTGTCTATAAATATGTTGCCTGGATTATTATTGTTCTGGGTGGGCTTGTAGCTCTTTGTCATGGGGGCATGATGATGATGAACCACTGCCACCGGGGAGGTATGAATAAGGAATGTATGATGATGAACCGATGCGATGATGGCATGATGGGATGCGGACCTATGATGTGTATGCCTCCACGCAGAGGCGGCATGAATTGCTGTGGTATGATGATGAATTGTGGCCCTAACAATTGCTGCAACAGTATGATGAATTGCGGTGGTGGCCAGTGTTCCAATGGCGTGATTAACGGTAGCTGTTTTAATGGAATGAATAGTTGTTCTGATGGCAATAAATCCGGGATGGGTTCCTGCCCCATGATGGGCGGAATGAAAAAAGCTGATAGCGCTAAGAAGAAATAAAAGAGTTTTTTCTATTTAAGTATTCTCAAACTAACCTCCTTATCTTTATCTAACTGTGCCTTTAATTCGGCAAGGCTGTTAAACTTTTCCTCGTTGCGTATTTTCTGGTGAAACCCTACACGAATGGTTTTACCATATATGTTTTCATTAAAGTCGAATATATTTACCTCTATGCTTCTACCCTTATTTTCTATAGTAGGGTTCATGCCTATGCTTAGCATGCCCTTATACTTTTTCCCTTCATAATAAACATATACTGCATAAATTCCATCGGCAGGGCTGAGTTTTTGCTTGTCTTCTGTTTCAAGGTTGGCAGTAGGGTAACCTAATTCTTTACTACCGATTTTCATTCCGGCAACCACCGTAGCTGTAATAAAATAGGTATAGCCAAGGCAGGAATTAGCCGTAGGCAGGTCACCCACTATTATAGCCTGCCGGATTTTGGTGGAACTTATAGCCAGTTCACCTGATTTGAGGGGTGCAACCTCTTCTACCCGGAAACTATACTCCGGCCCCCACTTCTCCAGCTCCTTTATAGAGCCTTCCCTGTTTTTTCCAAAATGATGGTCATATCCAATTACAAGCGTCTCTGTTTTTAATTTCTCTACCAGTATGTCTTTTACATAATAGCGAGCAGAAACTTGTGATAGCTCCTTTGTAAATGGATGGACAATAAGATTTTGGATGCCTGCCTTTTCCAATAGCTCCTTACGCTCTTCAAGAGTGGTTAAAAAGAACATTTTAACCGTATCAGGAAAAAGTACCTGCCGGGGATGAGGATGAAAGGTAAGTAATACACTTTCAGCATTTTTAGCTTTTGCAATATTGCAAACCTTCTCTAAAATAGTCCGGTGGCCCAAATGGACCCCATCAAAAGTACCTGTAGTAACAACGTTGCCTACGTTGGCAAACCTGGCAAATTCATCTATAGAACTATATATTTTCATCCTAATTTCTTAAATATAGATAGCAGACGTAAAGATGTGCAAAATTAAAAAATGGAAGGTAGCACGTGGTGGTAAAAAAATGTCTTATCTTCGCACCGCTTTTTAAAAAAATATCATGACACAAGTTGCAAGTAAGGGCAAAATCGTTCAGATTATAGGCCCCGTAATTGACGTAAGATTTGAAGGCACAACCCTTCCCAATATTCTTGATGCTTTGGAAGTTATCAGGCCTGACGGACAAAAAGTAATATTGGAATGCGAACAGCATACCGGGCAGGATACAGTACGTACCATTGCTATGGATTCTACCGATGGTTTAAGGAGAGGCGTTGAAGTAACAGCGCTGGGAGGCCCTATCAGGATGCCTACAGGCGAAAAAATTAAAGGAAGGCTTTTTAATGTAGTAGGTGAAGCTATTGATGGAATTGGCTCTATAGATAATAAAGGTGGTTACTCTATTCACAGGGAACCCCCAAAGTTTAAGGACTTATCTACCTCTACCGAGGTATTGTTTACCGGTATTAAAGTTATTGACCTCCTTGAGCCTTATGCCAAGGGTGGTAAAATCGGTTTGTTTGGTGGTGCCGGTGTAGGAAAAACAGTTCTTATCATGGAGCTGATTAATAATATTGCAAAAAGCTATTCCGGCCTTTCTGTATTTGCCGGAGTGGGAGAAAGAACCCGCGAAGGGAATGACCTTTTAAGAGAAATGATTGAATCAGGTGTTATCCGCTATGGAGAAGAGTTTAAGCACTCCATGGAAAAAGGCGGATGGGACCTTTCGAAAGTAGATAAAAACGAATTAGCAAAATCACAGGCAACGTTGGTGTTTGGCCAGATGAATGAGCCTCCCGGAGCACGTGCCCGTGTTGCTCTTTCGGGTTTGACAGTAGCCGAATATTTCCGCGATGGTGATGAGAAATCGGGCGGAAAGGATATCCTCTTCTTTATTGATAATATATTCCGTTTTACACAAGCAGGTTCTGAAGTATCAGCACTGCTGGGACGTATGCCTTCAGCAGTAGGATACCAACCCACCCTTGCTACGGAAATGGGATTGATGCAAGAAAGAATTACCTCTACCAAAAGGGGCTCCATCACATCGGTACAGGCAGTATACGTACCTGCAGATGACTTGACTGACCCTGCACCTGCTACCACATTTGCCCACTTGGATGCTACCACCGTATTGAACCGTAAGATTGCTGAGTTGGGTATTTATCCTGCAGTTGACCCGCTGGATTCTACCTCAAGGATTCTTTCTGCTGCCGTACTTGGCGATGCACACTATAATACAGCACAAAGGGTAAAATCAACATTACAGAGATATAAAGAATTGCAGGATATCATTGCCATCCTTGGCATGGATGAACTTTCGGAAGATGATAAACTAATTGTATCGCGTGCACGCCGCGTACAACGTTTCTTATCACAACCTTTCTTTGTAGCTGAACAATTTACAGGCTTAAAAGGCGCTTTTGTAAGTATTGAAGATACTATCAAGGGCTTCAATATGATTATGGACGGTAAAGTGGATGAATATCCTGAAGCTGCCTTTAACCTGGTAGGTAATATTGAAGAAGCTATTGAAAAAGGCAAGAAACTGTTAGCAGAAGCCAAATAACAATGCACGTAGAAATTCTTACACCCGATAAAAAGCTTTTCAGCGGAGATGCTGAATACATCAATGTACCCGGAAAAGCGGGAGGAACAGGGATTTTAAGAAACCATGCCCCGCTTATCAGTGCACTAAAAGCCGGAAAGGTAAAGGTACGCGACTTGGAAAAGAAGGAACACTTCTTTGATATTAAAGGAGGAATCGTAGAAGTGCGTAACGATAATGTTACCTTGCTGGCAGAGTAATAACGTTATTCTATCGAGCATTTTAAAGAAGAAGTAAGCTTCTTTGAATAATTTACAGCTTTTATTATCGTTTTGATAATTTTTAAGGAGGCCATTTGGCAAGGATCGCCGCAGGTAATTCTAACATCCCATAATACCTATTGTAAAGGGTTAGTAAACTAATGGTCAAGACGAGTAGAGGGTAAACCACAAGAATAAAATTTACAGCCTTCTGCTTGTTAATCCGTTTGTTAAAAAACAACATAAATAGAAAAGGGAAAACAGGTATGAAATACCTTCCCTGCATAATGGTACATACTTGTCTCCAATAGCTTCTGCGCTTATGTATTGAGAAAATATAAGCAGTACTACTGTGCTTATGAATATACATAACAGTATTAGTTTATAAAACGGGCGGAATTCGATGTCCTCTCCCGCTTTTTCAAAAAACGCTATGAAAAATATCAAAGGATAGGATAATATATATATCCATTGGGGAAGAAAGCATTCCAACCACCCGAGAGTTCCAATATATCCCGTAAAATACATAGTAAAAGGGATAGTGAGACTATGGTAAATAACTGCCAGAAAATCTAATTTGTGGGAAAGAATATACTTTATCTGACCCCGTATATCAGTACCAGAATACAAATCTGTCATATCATTGATAAACCGTGGATTATATTTGAAATATGGAATATATAAGTTTGTTATTATTTTAGACCATATAGCTGTTGAAGCTAATCCGATAATGAGCAGCATAAAAAATTGTGCCCAGAAACTCCTTGTATTACTATACTTCCGGCGGGGAATTATCAAAAACAATAATATAATTGGCGTATACACAAGTTTTGTAAGGGCCAATAGGATTAACAATAAAGCAATAATTATAAAATCGCGGGAAGTGAACCTTTCCTTTGAAAAAGCACACCGAAAAATATATGCGGTCAAAAGAAACGAGCAAATATTGGTCATTACATCAGCACTCATGGAAGTATTAATGCAGATTGACATGGGAAGCAATGCAAGAAATGCAAAAAGCCTTTTGTATATTGGGATTATGCGGATAGCAAAGAAAATACTGAACAGCCATGTAAGAAAAGTAATTAACCGTGCTACATAAAAAATATATCCAATAGATGCATTCGATTTTTTTAATATATAAATAGAGACTGCTTGTGGTAAATAGCAGAATGGTGAATAGAGTGCAGTATTAGGAAAATCCACAAAAGTTTTTTCTTCTGACTTTAATGAACTATCCATATAATTTCTGATCGTTTTAACATCTGTTCTTTTAGCCATACGAACTTCCCAAAACGTCCTCGATGTATTGACAATACTAACGGGTATATATCCTCCCAGGGGGAATCCTTTTGAACGGGAATAATTTGTCCTTCAGCAACCTGGTAAGCCCTATAAAAATGGTGAAACTCATCCGGAACCTGGAACGGCGGGGTTACTATCATTGTAGCTAATCCAAATGTGAGTGCAATGACCAGAAAATACCATTCAGGAGAAACCCCAATAATCCAGCTACTGAATCTTCTTGACAGGGACACGTTAAGCATGCTTGTCAAAACTACAAAATTATACTATGTTTGACATTATATTTTGAATAACAGACATATAGGGAATATGTCGTTGTTAAAATGCAGAAGGCTCAAGCGAACATGCCATTTGGTATGGCAGAGTTTTTGACGAAAAAAATCAACAAAATTCCACTAAACTCAAAATCTTTTATGTCACGGTTTTTTACGGAATGGACAACGTGAGATAAAGATAATAGGTTCACAAAACCAGTTACTTATGGCGCCTTTGCACCATGACGTATTTTTTTGACCACCGTGACATATCTTTTTGCCATGCAAGTATATGGCAATTGCATAGCAAATGAAATAGCCGTAAGTATCAGATTAACAGCAAGTAATTAGACTTTATAACAATACGTTTGAGAAGACAAATTGCGACGGGAATATGTCACGGTTCATGTGATATCGTGACATAAAAGCTAAAATAGGCAGGTTAACAGGTATCTATCTATGTATTGTATCGTGACATAAAGCGTGACATATTCACTTTAAGCCTTAAGTAATTTTAAAAATGATTTTACCCAACCCTATCTCAAATTTCGACTTCCCAGTAACTAATTGAGTATTTTATATTCACTTCTACATACTATTACGATGAAAACGAATACCCCTTTCCAGATGCTTTCCATAAAATAAGCCTTCCTTAGCATTTCTCAGGGTTTCTTACCTTTACTGCCCTAATTAATTAATCCTATGGAGCTATACCTTGATTCTGCCAATATGAAGGAAATTGAAGAGGGCTTTAAACTTGGCTTTCTTGATGGCCTGACTACTACGCCCACTTTTATGCAACGGGAGGGCATTACCGATATTGATGGCACAATAGTGAAGCTGAGTAAAATGGTTCCGGTTTTGCAAATAGAAGCCTTGGGTTCGAATGCAGAAGAAATCAAGAAGGAAGCTTTTCGTCAGCTCGATTTGGGATTGGACCCCAAACGTACTGTTTTTAAAATTCCTGTTTCGTTGGAAGGTGTGCGTGCCTGCAAAATATTGCGCAATGAAGGGTTACTTGTAAACGTTCATTTAGTTTATACACTCCAACAAGCTTATATGGCAATGCACGCGGGCGCTACCTATGTTTGTCCGCTGGTAGGGCGCCTGCAAGACCAGGGGCATGATGCTCTCTCCTTGATTGAGCAATGTGTAGAGGCTGTGAATTATTATGGATATGATACTAAAATAATGTTCAGCTCCGTGCGGAACAATGAGCATGTGCGCAATGCCATTAACATAGGTGTGCATACTATTACTGTTCCTTTGAAAGTGTTAAAATCGCTTACTGAAAATATTTTTTCCCAAGTAGGAACGGAGCAATTCTTTCGCGATACCCGCATGATGATGGTAAAAGTAAAAGAAGCTATCCGCCCGGGAAACCCTATTGTAAGCAGCGAGACTATTATTAAAGATGCGCTTGTAAAAATGACCGAGCACAAGTTTGGGACGGTAGTAGTTACCCATAAAGATGGAAGCGTGATAGGCATATTTACTGACGGGGACTTGCGCAGACTATTGCAAAAAGAAGGGGAACATATTCTCAATAAAAAACTAAAAGAGTTGGAATATAAAACCCCTGTAAGCATTGATGCAAATGCCATTTTAAATGAAGCTGCTGCATTATTTAAGCAAACGAATGTTGATACCATTATGGTTACCGACGGCGGTAAGCCGGTGGGCATGTTAGATATTCAGGATTTAAAAAATGATTGAGGGCTTTATGTCCCGTCATCAAACTAAGTATGGAAATAGAAAACTTATTTAAGGGCAGGTTTCTTACTGCCCCTGCGCATATACAAGCCAAACTAAAAAAGGTAAAAGCCTATATTTTTGATTGGGACGGAGTTTTTAACAACGGACAAAAGGACGAAAGAAATACCAGCCTTTTTAATGAAATTGATGCGATGGGTATTAATATGCTGCGTTTTAATCATTATAAGCGCATCGGCTCTATGCCCTTATTTGCTATTATAACGGGGGAGAGAAATTCTGCTTCGCACACACTGGCAGAAAGAGAACATATGGACGCCGTTTACTATAAAATAAAACATAAAAGCACTGCTCTGGAACATTTATGCAAGCAGCATAACCTTACACCTGACGAAGTTCTTTTTGTGTTTGACGATATCCTCGATTTGGATGTTGCATGGAAAGTGGGAATACGCATAATGGTACAACGGCAAAGCAGCAACCCTTTGCTTATACATTATGTTTTAAATAGAAACTTAGCAGACTATTTAACTGCCAATGATGGCAATAATCATGCTCTGAGAGAGGCTACCGAATTACTTATCGGGCTTACAGGAAGCTATGATGAGACCTTGAATGACCGCATAGCCTATAATGATTTATACCGGAAATATATCAACCTGCGTAATAGCCTACCTACTGCATTTTATACAGTAGATAATGATGCGATTGTTGCTAAAAAACCATAAATGAAAAGCCATCCGCATTTCTGCTGAATGGCTAATCTGCTTTAACAACAAAACACTGTCTTATTATAATTTACACCTCCTTTTATTTTTTATTTAGGCTCCTACACCAAAAACGATACCCAAAACGCAGGGCGGAAGGGTTGGAGCACCACTGTAATTAAATACATCTGTAAGGCGGTAATTGAAATACAGGGAAACCCCTTTTGCAAAAATTAACCGGACTACAACTCCGTAATCCGTCGGATTTACAATAGAAAGACTGGTGCTAACTGTTTTAGTATCCGAACTACCGTCCCAAGTGACTTCGCGGGAATGGAACGCCCAGTCAAAATAAAACCCAAAATCAAGAGCAAGTTCCCTATGATAGCCGGAATTAAAGATGAACCTGTCATATACTAATCCACCAAAGTTTTGCAGGCTTATTTTTTGCGCATCATGTTTTATTGAATCCGGAAATCTTTTTGATGAGTTCTCTTCAAAATAATACCCGGTAGATTTGTAATAAATATTCCAGCCAATAGCATTCCACCTGAAAAATTTATACCCCCCCCCCAAGCCCTACAATAAACTCCCTGGAAGTTCCATACTCTATAGGTGCTTCATTGTTGCCACCTATTACAAATCCAAAACCAATCAACCCTTCTGAATAGTGGTGTTCAAAATGTTTTCCTTTTCCATGGAGTGAATCTTCTTTATCAAAAAGCCACCCCATATGCCTGTTATATGCAGGTATTGTTTCTTCGCCCGAATCATCCATTGTTATGGAACTCCCATCCGTTGCGGAAGTATTTTTCTGTGCAGGGCTTCCCTTGACATGTATACTGCTGCCATCGGATGCTTTTGCATCGATATTGGCCACAGCCCACACATCTTCTCTCGAACCATCTGAAGCAATTGCATTTACAGTTCCTGCTTTTAAATCAAACCCTCTTACATGCGCAGCATCCGATGCTTTTGCTTCCAACACATCTGTGGAACCTTTCAGCGTTATCATCCCTGCATCCTTTGCATCAGCAGTAATCTTCCTGGCTTTAACAAATAGCTTTATACTGCCTGAACTGGATGTGTGTATGGTTAATTCATCTGTACTCAATGTATCTTCAGAGCTTGCGGTTGATGCATCAGTAGCAGTGATAACGGCTAATTTTTTTACATATACAGTCCCGGTAAAACCTGAAGAAATATATAGCACTCCACCTCTAACTTCTACATTAGAGTGTGCGTTAGAATTTGTAACAACGGCATTCTCATCTGATTGAATTAAACGAATACTTGATGCATCAGTCAATTCAATTTCCGTAAAATCACCCAGGTTACTCTTCACATTGTTTTGTGCTTCGATATATAGAACAAATACGACTGATATAACAAGACAAATTACCTTTTTCATATTGAAACTAACATTGTTTAATTTGACATAAGACGGGCTACCCTCTCCATTTGTTACAGCCTTCCTATTCTCTTACCGGGAATTGAAATTTTTTATTTCCTAAGTCAAGCTGGTAGGCTACAATATTAGTAGTGTCCGAATCAAATTTCTTTTCCAATTCTATATGCTGGCCGGTCAACTTGTGTAATCCCTTGCAGGTAAGTGCAGCCATAAAAACCAAGATTTTTCTTGTATTGCTTTCTTGATGAATCTTTGCGGTAACAACTTCCGGACGGATAACATTATTTTTAGCAACATCCTTCTTCACAAAAGATGTATCATGCATACTTGATTTAGTAATTGATGAACTATTTTTTGAAAGGGATGAATCGATATCTTGTTTTTTAACTGGCATCGGAAGCCTATCTTCCACTTCTTTATTTATAACCATAGCAGAAGAATCCCTATTTATAATATTGGGAATAGTTTTTTCATTTCTATTTTCTTTACCAAAATGAGTTTTTATAGTAACCGCATTATTCTTTATTTTACTAATAACTGGAGGAGTGAATACTTTCCTTTGAGCAGAAACAGTTGTATCAATAGTTTTTACGGCACGATTTGCGATAGCATCCGTATCTTTTATCAGATTATGCTTTACAAGAGTATTTGCATCCGGAGTTGCGTTTTTATTTAGAACAAAGTATACTCCAATAATAAGTGCCACCGATGCCGCTGCTGCCCAGTAATACCAAGTATTGGAACGTCCAATTCCTTTTTTTAGGGAATGCTTATCTTCAAAAATAATAGAAGTATCAGGACTTAATTTAGTTTGTTGATATAACTTTAATTCTTTTTTGTATAAAGGATTTTGAATGATAAACGCTTTTAAGTCATTTTGCAAAACCGGTGGCAAGGTTCGTTCTATATATTCTATTGCATAATTATCAAAAGTATACGGATTAATACCTTGCTTTTTTAATGCCTCTTTTTCAGCGTACACAGTTTTCTCGGCATCTTGCAAAGTAAGTGGGTCAAAGCTTTCAAACTCTTCTTTTAATTCAGGATGTTGGGAAAGAAAATCCATCAACTCTTTCACCAAATCCAATGAAAGGTTACCTTCATGATAGTCTAAAAAATAGGCCTCATAATTATTTATGTTAATATTTATTTTCTCCTTCATATCACAACTTCCATAGAGCCTATATAGTTTTTCAAAAATTTTCTTGCCCGAAATATATACACCTTCACCTGCGACTCATTCAATGCCGTAATCTCTCCAATCTCTTCGTACGAATATCCTTCATAATCTCTAAGCATAATTACGGAACGTTGTATATCGGGCAATTTGTTCAGTGCTTCATTCAGGATTTCTTTCAAATCGGTATATGATTTGGTATAACTATGCAAATACACATGCGTATCGTCCAGCCTCTCCTGCCTGCTATCGGCTCTAAAGCGGTCAATCATAGTTCGGTAGGCAGTAGTGAACATATAACTTTTAGCATTTTTACTTTGTACATCACTTACTTTCAACCAAAGTTTTTCATACGTGTCTTGTACAATATCCTTTGCTTTATCTATATCCTTCACATTTTTAAGAATGAAGCGATACAGGTTATCTGCATACATATCCACACAACGATTAAACTCCTCTACAGTCATATCATTCTTTTACAAAGCCAATTTACATTTTTGCATAAGACGGTGAGGTCTATCAAAATGTTACAATAGATTTTAAATATTGTCTTCCATTTGTAAATCTATACCCGTTTAAGCATACCTTTGAATCGTAAATATGTGAATATGATACTCCTGGAAGGCGAATTAATTACAAAAGGACAGGCCCTATTCTTTCTTATAGCCATGAGCTTGTTTGCGGTACTTATGGTAATATTATACAGGCAGGATTTTAAGCGGGACGGTAGTTATTTTAAAGGCACCTGGAAAATATTTCTCGGAATTATTGTAGTTTTTACTTTGCTCTTTATGATAGTATTAAGCAGAAAATAACTACTCGCTGCCTTTAAATATATCCTCAATGGTTCTTGGCCTTTCCCTCTCATACCAATGAAAGCCGCCCAATAAAAATTCCATAGGCTTTACTTCTTTTATTGGGAATAGAGTAGCATCAGGCTTTTGTAAAAATGTAATACTGTTTATTTTATTCTTAATAATGAAAATTATCATGTTACTGCAGTCTGTTCGGTTAGCTCCAAGAACAGCCTGGTTGTTGTCTGTGTAAACATAGTAAATAGTCTGCGCATTGCCCGAAACATGAATCTTGTATATCTTATTATCTTTAAAATACCCTTTCATGTTTTTGCCCTTTATCTGGTTAAACTGCATAGTATCGCTGCCATGAATGATTTTATGCGTGACTAACGAATCGTGATGGGAACTATCTTTTGCCAATGTATCATGACGTGAAATGGAACTGTCTTTTGCCAACGAATCGTGATGAAGCATACTAACGCTGTCTGTTGAAATATGTAGCTTACCTGAATCTTTTACACTTGGTACATCGTTAGTGGAATCGGCTTCCATTAGTTTAGAAGCAAGTGTGTCTTTGGAAGCAATAAATGAATGTCCGCGCATATCGAGCATATCCATCTTTTTATTTCGCATGTATAGCTTCATGGTATCGGCTGTAAGCTGGTTTACATCGGACCACAATATGGGAGAGTAATACATCCGCATAATGGAATCTTTCTCATCATAGGTAAGTGAGTCGCATTTACCCTGCAAATCTTTCTTAAAAAATTTAACGTGATGGTATGCTAACATCAGCTTGGGTTTTCCATCTTTATTGGTATCGGTCATAGAAATATTTTTCCCAAATAGCGTATCTCCGTGAAGGTGGAGAGTATCTTTATTATATACTTGCAATAACAGGGCTTTGCAGGTAGCAAGCATGGTTTGTGCAGTACCGTTATACTCGGCATAATCTCCTTTCAGAATAGTATTATCGGTAGTATCAACCAGGGAAACATTATCCAATATCTGTCCGAAGTCTTTCTCCCTATCGTAATAAATTTGTTCTCCGCTCAGACTATCGCCCTTTTTATTAATGATATAGGGCTTCTGCCAAAATTGACAATAATTCTTTTTAGTGTTATAATACCCCTTTTCACTATACATAAAATTATTTTTGCTGGTAATTCTTGTCGGCCCGCGAAAAAAGGCAGTACGGGTTCCGGGTGCATACAGCATAGTGTCGCAATGAATAACATATTTAGGATTGGTCAGCACTACTTGTTCTTTAAAGTAACACATCCGCTCTTCGGTATTGTATATTCCAATGACGCTGGTGAGTATGTTACTACTATCTACAATAGTTCCCCCACCCCAATAGTTTACAACATGCGACCGGATGTTATACATCAAATGTTTAGTAGTTAGTGTCATGGCTTTGCGTACGCATTTTATTGTTTTGCCAAACACTTGTGTAATACGAGTAGTGCCATCATAGTGGAGGGAATCGCCATAAAGGTCCATCGTGTCTTTACGTGTCATGTGCACATGCCCAAATGCCCTGAATGAATTATCAGGAAAAGAGTAGGCGCTGTCGGAAAATAGTGTAGTGCTGTCGTCAGCAAGCTCGACATTCCCGATGAGTCTCTGTGCACCATCACCCAGACGTTTATCATATTCGCCGCTATTGGCATGAACAAGTTGTATAGTTCGTTTTTGTTGGGAATATGCTGCTACAGATAAGCAACATAAAAAAGATAACAAAAAAATATTTATGTTAAAAATGACCGATTTATTTTCAGCTTTCATGCGGTGCTCTTATCACCTGATGAGCGTCTGGTTTCGTTCAGGGCCCATGGAAATAAGTTTTATGGGGATACCTACGGATTCTTCAATAAAACTGATATATTGTTGCAGTTCTACCGGAAGCCTGTCATAGGAACTGATATCTGTTATTTTCCCCCACCCTTTAAATATCCTATAAACGGGCATTAAGTTAGCTGCGCCTAAATCATAAGGAACCTGGTCAGTTTTCCGGTCGCCTACTATATAATGTGTGCAGACTTGTACCTCATCAAAGTCATTAAGTACGTCTGTTTTCATCATGTTCAAACAGGTAACCCCATTGAGTATAATGGCGCGCTTCAACGTTGGAATATCCAACCATCCGCATCTTCTCCGCCTCCCCGTTGTAGAGCCAAATTCCTTGCCAATGGTGCATATTTTATCACCCCATTCGTTCAATTGTTCCGTAGGAAACGGTCCTGAACCCACCCGCGTACAATACGCTTTAAAAACGCCTACCACATCGCCAATAGCGGAAGGGGCTAAGCCGAGGCCAATACAGGCTCCGGCACAGGTAGTGGAAGAAGAAGTAACAAAGGGATAGGAACCAAAATCAATATCCAACAAGGAACCTTGTGCTCCTTCAGCCAATATTTTCTTGCCACTTTTTAAGGCATCATTTAACAGGTATTCTGTATCGGTGCAATGGAGCATCCGGATAAATTCAATACATTCCATCCACTTCCTTTCATCTTCGGCTAACTTGGCTTCATCATAAGTAAATGCCACCATGCTAGAAAGCATCTGTTTATGCTTTTCTGCTAAAAATGCGTAGCGTTTATTAAAATCGGGTTCCAATATGTCGCCTATCCGCAAACCATTGCGTCCTGTTTTATCCATATATGCCGGGCCAATTCCCTTTAGCGTGGAGCCAATCTTTTCCTTTCCTTTTTGGGCCTCGGAAGAAGCATCCAACAAACGGTGTGTTGGCAAAATTAAATGTGCACGGGTTGAAATAACAAGCCTTTTGCAAATATCAATTCCAAGAGCTTCAATTCCCTTTATTTCCTCTAAAAAGCTGATAGGGTCAATAACTACGCCATTGCCGATAACATTCAGGATATTCTCGTTAAAAACGCCCGAAGGGATTGTATGAAGCACATATTTGGTTGTTCCTATCTCCAGCGTATGGCCGGCATTAGGACCGCCCTGGAAGCGGGCTACAATATCGTATTTAGGGGCAAGTACATCTACTACCTTTCCTTTGCCTTCATCGCCCCATTGCAAACCCAATAAAATGTCAACTTTCATGATTGAAAAAATATAGCTGAAATAAAATATGACTTATTCTCCTACAAGTTTTTTTACAGCGTCTTCCACTGTAGGCAATATATGAAATATGGTGTCGAGCTTAGTAACCACCAACAAGTCCCTCACTTTGGGAGAAACATTACAAATTGTTACATCCCCACCTGCACTACGCGTTTTAGTTAATATATTTACCAACACATTAAGTCCGCTGCTATTCATATATTTTATTCCTGCAAGCTCTAATACAATACGTTTCTTACC
>JABDAL010000030.1 GCA_013289165.1 Bacteroidota bacterium | reverse complement strand
ATATGCCGGAAATATTGCTAATGCCGGTATAGTACAAAGCAATAATCAAATAATTTACCGGGTACAGATTTTAGCTTTAAAGCAACCTCTTTCTGTAAAATCTATAAAAGTTCATGGAGTAAAAGGCAAAGTATATGTTACAAAAGATACTGATTTTACCCGTTATTCTATTGGTCAGTTTCATGACTTAAAATCGGCTATTGATTTCCGCGACCAATTGATAAAAACCGGTTTGCAGGATGCCTGCGTGGTAGCTTATAAAAATGATACCCGCATTACTATCAAGGAGTCGCTTGCCCTACTTGGGCAGAGTAAGTAAGGTTTTAATTTAAGGTAATCCCTAATCTTATTCCTGTCATTGGACTTTGGTTGGAAGAATATGATTCCACAGCCTCTAAACGGAATGCGAGCAATTTCGATATCCCTGCATAAAACTCAACATAGGAAGGAAGAGTATTAGTATTGAGATAATTTACGCCCACTATCTCATCCAATTTCAACTTGCGAAGCAACGGCAGCTTATTTAATATAAAGCTTTGGAAGTTGTGTTCAAAATGAGCCTCCACAAAAGGGCCCGTGGTGCTGTATTTATAATAATCGAGCAACTGAAAATCACTGATGCGGAAAGAAGAAAATATAGTCTGGTTCCCGTCAAAATGGGTATAGTCCATGAACTGCACATTTTGAGTAGTCAGAAATTTTCCGGCAGAAACACTATATTGTGAAGTACCCAACAATTTAAGTCCTATCTGTCCGGTTATAGAACATTTCACATAATCGTAGTTCGCATCGGAGCTTGAAAAATTTCCTCCTGCTTTGCGGTAATCAATAGTTAGAACCGGGTATTTTGAATCTAACACAATCTTTTGGTTTGGCCTGGTCTCATATGGCTGCTTAAAATGTATCCTCAGTTCCAGCAAGCCGCTTAATGACCGGCTTTCAGTAAACGAATTGGAAACATCGCTGTTCGGGTTTAAGGGGTCATTCGAAGTGTATGTTCTTGAAGAAATATTAACAAGCCTGTAAGTAGTAGTATTCATAAGTGGCATGCGGTCTGAATAGTCTATCGATTCGGCAAGTGTAACTCCGTTCACCAGTTCATTTTGATGATGGCCAAAAACATAAGCCCTGCGATAAAGCTTCATATAATTCTCATCTTCAAACAAGGTATAGAGCGAATTAATAAAAGGTGATATAGGATTCCGGTTGTTGAATTGCACATCATCATCTCCGGCACCAACACTAAAGGATGCCCTTTTTACCGGGTTATAGGCATAACTAAGAGTAATATCTCCATAAGGTTGTTTGCTTGAAAATCCATATCCCCCGCCGGCATTAATAAATAAGTATTTATTGTCAGTATACATTTTACTGTAACTCACTCTCAGCCCTGCACACCAGCCCTGTACTGTATTAAAACTGATAGATTCAATTAATGGATTGATATGCCAATTCTCTTTACTGTATCTGCTATAGTGGTTATACCCTAAAATAGTATTAGCTAAATGAAATTTATTGCTGCGTTTATCAATAGAATCGAGATAGGGCTTTGAATCATATATTTTTTGCATACTGTCGCGCTTGTGGTAGTCGTGCGTCTCTTCATGGCTAAGTTGTATGGGACGGGTTTTATTCCAGTAAGAAGTATCTTTTTTATTAGAGCCTGTGTCAACCTTCATCACTTCTCCATTAAAAAACCTTTTAGGAAAATCGGGATTGATATTGTAATTACTGTTCATAGCAACAAAAGAACCCTCGCCCACTATGCCAAATATGCTGAAATTAAATCGCAACTTATTAGAGAACACTAGCCAGGTATCAGGCTTCACCGGGAGGAACTCCTGGCTTATGTGAAGAGTGTCAACAAAATCAATCTGGTCATCCTTGCACAAATACAAGTCTGTGCTATAAATGCGCCACCCATCCTCTAAAATATAAATGTATCCTCTGAAAACAGGATCATATTTTCGTTTGGGAATTACTGCTATCTTGTCTATTATCCTGCCACTATCGTTAATTACTCCTGCCAGTTTATAATTGTAATAAAACAGGGCACTGCCCGAAACCGGCGATACAAAGCCCCGTTCGCTTAACTCATCAATGTTAACATTATCCTGGTAAAAATTAATGAGCATTTCCGATTCCTGGTTATAGCTAAAAGCCTGGTTATTCCCGCTAACCCGCGATGAAATCATTTCTTCTTTAATTTTATTGGGCTGCATAAAATTAAATTTGGATACTGACTCAGAAAGATATATGATGCCCGAATTACTATCCATACGGCTAAAATTTAAGGTCAGTCCCATAATTTTTTTAGGATGCTTTTTTATCCGCTGCAATCCTTTTATGTAAACATCGCAGGAATAAGCCTTCACCTGTTCAAGGTAGTATTTCCGCATTTTTATGGCATGCCGCATAATAGCATACGCAGGGTCTTCGCTGCTGGCATTTACAGTAACCGCAGATATATTTACTCCTTCCGATTTTAATTGCACATTACGCACTATGTCCGTAGAGGCAATCGTCACCATTTCGGTATGAACATTGTAGCCTATCAACTGGTAGGCTATTTTGTAAGTGCCCGGTGCAAGCTCCAAAGAATAGTCTCCGTCGAAATTTGAAAGTGTTCCTTCCGTAGTGCCTTCTATATACACCGCTGCAAATGGAATAGGCTGCTTACTTTCATCTGAAATTTTTCCTTTCAGGTTAGCCGCAATTCCTGCATTTGCAAATAATAATAATATAGCAAGGCAAGTAACTCTCCTCACTTCAAATTAATTTTAAAATTTGGCATAAGACGAACTATACTGATTATTTGTCACAGGATAAATTATTGACATATATCAATAATAATTGAGCTAAAGCTACAATTAATATCATAGCCTTAGCTCAAAAAAAGAATGGACTATTAAACAGGGATTGTTTCGAGTTCCTCTATATGCACTGCTTCTTCGCCAAAGCTTTTAGGACATTTCCCGTATTCATTAGCTTCTTTTTCACTATCTCCGAAAAGCAATACAAAGTTCCAGAGTGGGATAAGTTGCCACCAGCCTCTATAACCCATATCGTGACATCTTTTAATACCCTGTATTACCAGGAAAGCCACTAAGAGTATTTTAAGTACAGCAGCGACAGCAGAAAAATACATTGTTGGGGCACTTCCACCCATCATTGAAAGCACCATCAAAAATAGTAAGCCTCCAAGGAAATAAAGCCAATATTCCGTTCTGCGCATTCTGCCCTTCCACGAGAAAATATTTTTAAACATGCTTTTATCCGTAACAATACTATGGCGAATTACTTCAGAAGCATAATATAAAACAGGCAATAATATAAGGGTAAGGAAAGTTGCAAATCCCAACCCGAATATCATGGTCCATGCCAACGGCCCCCAGAAAGCTACGCTATCACCACCAAAATAGATATGTGGATTTAGTTCGTTGAATAGTGTCCCGAAATCAATATTCAGTCCTACCGCCAAAGGAATAAGCCCCAGGATAGTAGCAGTAGCCGTCAGTATAACGGGGGTCATACGTATACGGCCCGCTTCCACCACAGCATCTCTTACGCTATAGCCCTGCTTGATGAGCATATCTGTAAACTCTACAAGCAATATGCCATTTCTCACTACAAGCCCTGCTAACGCTATAAACCCTACACCACACATTACAATACTCATATCCATTTTGGTAATACCAAAGCCCAGCATAATACCCACCACGCAGAAAATTACTTCTGTGAGAATAATAAACGGCTTGCTAACGGAATTAAACAGCGTAATGAGGATAATAAAAATAAGTGCAATGGAAACACCCAGCGCTCCCTGTAAGAAATTCATTGTTTCCTTCTGGTCCTGTTGTTCCCCGGTTAGCTCCACGTCCACTCCGGTCGGGGTGTGGAAATTGTGAATAGCGGAGGTTACTTGTGCCACCACATTATTAGGATTGTATCCGCCCAACACGTTGGAAGAAATAGTAATAACAGGCTTTTCATTTAGGCGGGTAATGGAACCGTAAGTTCTACCATAATGAATATTGGCAAAAGAAGAAATAGGAATCTGCCGTATATCTCCATGCATATTCATATCGCGGAAGGTAACATCCAAATTTTTAAGTGCGTTAATGTCTTCCCGCTGGTCCCTTTGGTAGCGTATCATAATAGGATATTCATCATTCAGGTCGCGGTATTTCGAGGCTTCATTTCCATAAACTGCTGTACGGATTTCCGTCCCGATTTGCCCTGTACTCACGCCCTCGAAATTGGCACGCTCCCTGTCAATATCAAAAACTATTTCGGGTTTATTTTTTTGCAAATCCGATTTTAATTGTTCCACTCCGGGAATATCCAGCGAATCTAAATAATGCAACAATCCTTGCGACACATTTACCAGTTGTTTATAATCATCTCCCCTCACTTCAATATTAACAGGCTTTCCGGTTGGTGGTCCATTCTTTTCCTGGTCAACGGTAATTTCAGCACCGGGGATACCCACCATAACCTTTTGCAAGGTATCCTTGTATTTACGTGTGGAAATGCCATGCCTCAAAGAGTAATCAACAAAGTTGACTGTAATCTTACTCTTATTGGGATATGTTCCATTATCATTATCAGCAGGGTCTGACGCGCCAATGGCAACATTTGTTATCACCGACTGTACAATATCGTTTTTGGGGCCTATTACTTTATACACCCTGTCTTCCAACACATGGGTTAATGAATCGGTGTAATGTATATCTGTTCCCACAGGAAGATTTAAGAACACATTAATCATATTTGGGTCACCGCTGGGGAAGAATACCACATTGGGCGTACGCACTGTCATCAGCACGATAGATAGTACAAATAGCCCAAGGGTACAAGACATCACAATAAAAGGATGCTTCACGCACTTATGCATAAAATTGCTATACCCTCTTTGAAACGAAGGCCATGTTTTTGTCTGGAAATTCTTTACAACACTTGCCAGCAGGAAGCGATAAATTAAAAATATCAACAAAAGAAGAATAAGAAAATTCCCCATGCCTACTCCTCCCGCAGCATAGCATACAAGTACTACGGCAACAAAAATAAGGGTGGTTATGGAGAGTCCCCTCGTCCACTTGGGTTTGTGTGCCTCTCCTTCTTTATGCGGCCGCATAAAGGAGACTGCAAACACCGGGTTGATGATGTATGCCACCAGCAGTGATGCCATCAACGTAATAATGAGCGTTACGGGCATGTAGTGCATAAATTTCCCGATAAGCCCCGTCCAGAATGCAAGCGGAATAAATGGAGCCAATGTGGTAAGCGTACCTGCTAATACCGGCAGAAACACTTCGCCCGCCGCACCCTTTGCAGCTTTCACAATATCTACTTTGCCGTTTTCATATATCCGGTGGGTATTTTCAATAACCACAATAGCATCGTCCACCACTATACCCAGCCCTAGCAGGAATGCGAAAAGCACAATCATGTTCATAGAGAAACCAATACCCGGTAATAGCATAAATGCAAGGCACATGGATAAGGGTACTGAAAGCCCAACAAATAAAGCATTCGTAGGGCCCATGAAAAATGTCAGCAATAACGTAACTAAAACAAAACCTATAATAATTGTATTAATAAGGTCTTTCAGGGTATGCCGTGTTTGGTCGCTCTGGTCGCCAGTAATAGTTATATGCAGGTTTTTTGGAAATACATTTGCCTGCATATCTTTTACAAGGTTCTGCACTTTGTCAGAAGCGTCAATCAGGTTCGCTCCACTACGCTTAATAATATTCAATGAAATTACATTCTTCTTATCTAAGCGTGCATAGCTCTGGGCATCTGCAAAAGTATCTTTCACGGCTGCAATATCTTTGAGATAGAGCGTAGCACCACCCATAGAACGCAATACTAAATTGCATATCTGGTCCATATTATGAAATTGCCCCGAAACAGTGAGCGAGCGTTCCCTGTCACCCATCGTAACTGTTCCTCCCGAAACTACCAGGTTTTCCGATGCCACTGCTCGTTCAATGTCTTCCATAGTTACTTCGGCAGCCTGCATTTTATACATATTTACATTCACCTGTATTTCCCTGTCGAGTGCACCCACTTCATCTACACGTGTAATTTCAGGCAGCCCTTCAATTTTATCTTTCATGTCATCGGCATATTTTTTCAGCCGTGCCAAATCAAAATCACCTGACAGGTTTACATACAGAATTGGGAAATCAGCAAAGTTGATATCATTTACTTGCGGCGGATTGGGCAGGTCAGAAGGGAGGTCCGGTTTTGCCTTATCTACTGCATCTTTTACTTTTTGCTTCGCATCAGCAATAGTTACATCAGTATTAAACTCTACAATGATAACCGAAAAATCCTGGTAAGAATGACTGGTTATTTTCTTTATCCCGGAAGTTGCCTTGGCTTCCTTTTCAATATGGCGTGTCACCAGATTCTCCATATCCGACGGAGATGTTCCAGGGTAAATGGTTTCCACCACAATGGTAGGCAGCTCAATATCCGGGAATTTTTCCTTGGGAATATTTACATAGGATATAATACCCCACAGGATAACAATAACCGTAATTACAAAAATGCTGATTCGGTTATCAATTGCCCAACTGCTCGGCTTAAATTCTTTAAAAATATCTTTCATGGCTCAATTTATAAACTGATTGCGTCTCCATTATTCAGGTCATCGTATCCAACGGTAATAATTTTATCACCGGCTTTTAGCCCGTCTGTTATTTCAGCATTGCCTCCATATACTTTTCCAACTTTTACCATAGTTTTATTCGCAACCATCGTACCGTTTTGATTTCTTGCAACAAATACAAAGGAACCTGTCGGGTCGCTCTGCACTACATTGATAGGAATAATTACGGCCGAAGGGCTGGCATAGTCAACAATTTTCATCATCGCAATCATATTGGGATGATAGTTGGGATTTTGCGGAAGTTTTACTTCCACCATAAATGTCCGGTTCACTATATCAATGGCACTCGAAACATAACTGGTAACGGCAGGTATTTCTTTATGCAAATCAGGGAAACTAACCAGCATAGAATCGCCCTGGTGAATATCAGCAATGTATGCTTCGGTTACATTTCCTCTTACTTTCAGTTGGTCGCTGTTTACTACTTGTATGGTTGGCAAACCCGGGCCTACAGACTCACCTACTCGTATTTTCACAGCATCTACGGTTCCGTCAATAGGTGATTTTATTTTCGACATATCATCCTGTTGCTGGATTCCCGACAATCTTTTTTGCAGTGACTCGTAATTGCTCTTGGCACTCAGGTATTGAACTTCTGTTCCAATTTTTTGGTCCCACAAACCTTTTTGCTTTTCATATAAAGTTTTAGCAAGGTCAAGATTCGTTTGTATCTCCATGATATTTTGCTGGAGAACCGCATCATCAATACAAGCCAATACGTCCCCTTTATTTACTTTATCACCTTCAGTAACGTAAATATTTTTCACTACTCCCGGCATTTCGGCATTTACATTGATGTTGTCCTGCCCATAAACTGCCGCCTGCACCTCTACATAATGCTTGAATGGCTGCAAAGCAATGTCCTGGATTTCCACCTTAACGCTTTTAACTTCATTCCCGCCCTCAGCTTTTATACTGTCTTGCAGGACTTGTATTTTATCCCTTAAATCCGCATCTTGTTTTTTCAACTCGGCAAGTTTTGCCTTATTTGCATCAAGCGTATTCATACCATTATTTGCCTGATGTGGTTTACATCCTGCCGCCAGCGCTAACAGCATAATTATTACATGTTGTTTTTTCATAGCCATTGTTTATTTATTTTTTAAAAAGGGTTCCTTTTGCTTGTTCGTAATCTACTTTTGCTACCAATGCATTATATAGTGCATTGTAATAATTTGTTTCGGCTTCGGTCAGGGAAGTTTCGGCATCCACCACTTCTAGGTTAGAACCAGTTCCCGCTTCATATTTCAGTTTGGTATCATGCTCCACACTTTGTGCAAGCTCCATATTTTCTTTTTGATTTTTCAAATCAGCCAGCGCATTCTCCAGGTTGGTTGAACTGTTCGCTATCTCCAGGGAAATACTTTCCTTTAAGGTGTTCAACTGTAATTCTTCTTCCTGAACAAGGTATTTATCCTGCTGTATGCGGTAATTTTTTTGCAGCCCGTCAAAAATGGGTATGTTCATCCTTAAGCCTACTATAGCTGTAGGATACCAGGGTTGGGAGCCATTAAAGAACTGGGTTGTTTCACCCTGGTTCACCCTGTTTACACTGCCTGTTAATAGCAGGTTTGGAAAATAGGAGTACCGGTCCCTGCGTAATTGCAGGTGGCTGCCCCACAAGTTAGTTTGTGCAATGGCATATTCAATCCTGTTGTTGGCTTTAAAGGAAGTGTCATTCTCCAAATCAGGATTTAACGGAAGGCTCTTCAAACTATCCGTAAGAGTAATGCTGTCCGCAATCGGCATTCCCATCTGGAACTTCAGTGTTTTATAACTTAATATAACTACCTTCTCCATGGTTGTTTGGAGTGTTTTTATATTATTATAATTTACTTTAATTCTGTCATAATCTACTTTTTCAGTAAACCCGGCCTCATTCATTTTTTCTGTTTCGTCCATCAGTTTCTTCAACCGGTTGACATCTGCTTCGGTCATTTGCAATTTCCATTTATTTACAAGCACCAGGTAATATGACTTGCAAACTACTGAAACAGCCTGTGTATTGGCAAGTGTAAGGCTTTGGTTGGCAAGCGCCCTGTATGTTTTAGTGGCTTCCAACCCCACAATGTAGCTCCCATCGAAAAGGAGTTGCGACGCATCTATTTCTCCCGTAGCGTTATACTGTGTACCAAATTGAAGTGGAATAAATTCACCGGAAGGGCCGCCCAAAAACTGGGCAGGAATAAGTGTGGTAGGAATCTGGACATAATCCGATACATTAATGAATCCGTTTACCTGGGGAAGCCCTATCCCAATTATTTCTTTCACATGGGCGTCTGCCTTGCCCACTTCATATTTCGCATTCATAACATTAGCCTGGTGTGCCAGCGCATAGTCAATACTTTGCCGCAGCGAAAGATGAAAAATGCTGTCCGTCTTCTTTTGCGAAAACGCCTGCATCGCCCAGCACAATAAAATGATTAAAAAACCTGTCTTTATTCTACTCATATCGTTCCGTTTATATGTAATTGTTTTTTATACTTTTCAGCAACACTATGGCCCTTTACGTTAGTAATACCAAAGATGAAATGGTCTAGCAGGCATATCTGTACGTTTGCCAGGTTAAATTCCGAGGGTGGGTATATTTCAGCATTCCAGGCAAGTTCCACTTCTTCAATTCGCAAAACTGCCAATACATTTACATCTATATCCTCCCGGTACAACCCTTCTTTCATACCCCTCTTCATATTCGATATTAGCGTTTCCATCAACGCTGTTTTTTTGAATTTTTGAAATTCCTCCCACAATTCCGGGTGAAATTTTTTCAACTCGAGCAACAGGCGGGGATTTATAGATTCAAATACCTCTTTCAGGGGTTGCAGCATCATCAGAATTTCTTCAATGGCATTAGCAGCAACCTCGCGGAATTTTTTAAAATCTTCCAAATGCTTGTCTAAATGCTGCCTTAGCAGGATTTCTATAATAGCATCTTTATTGGGGAACTTTTCATATATGGTACGCTTGGAAACGGACAAATGCTTTGCCACATCGTCCATGGTAATTCCTTTTATTCCGTAGCGGAAAAAAAGTTCGTTTGCTCCTTTTAATATTTGTTCCTCGGTACTCATTTCTTAAAACGAAGACGCAAAACTATAAAAACTATTTTAGTTTTGTAAGTTTTATTTGCAAGGAATAATAAAATCGGCTGAAAAACAGGTGAAAATAATTTTGCAAGGATTGCATACCTGTCGTAATGCCAAGACGGATAACTTTGCACTCTGCTTTAAAAGCCGGAAAATAAATACATATTATGATTACCACTAGCGTAAAAGAATTATTAAAATCCACTGACTATGACAAGGAAGTAACTGTGCAGGGATGGGTCCGCACAAAAAGAGACAGTAAGCAAGTTGTTTTTATTGCCATTAATGATGGTTCCATTATACATAATATACAGGTAGTTGCCAATATAGAAAGCTTCCTGGAAGAAACACTGAAAAGCATTACTACCGGCTCCTGCCTATTGGTAAACGGCACTCTCGTTAAATCATTGGGACAAGGACAAACTGTTGAAATACAGGCAAAGGAAATAAAACTATATGGCGGCGCCGATGAAAGTTATCCGTTGCAGAAAAAAGGCCACACCCTTGAATTTTTGAGGGAGATAGCACACCTCCGTCCCCGTACCAATACATTGGGAGCGGTGATGCGAATACGCCATGCTATGTCCTATGCCATCCATAAATATTTTAACGATAACGGTTTTTTTTATCTTAACACTCCTGTTATTACCGGCTCTGATGCCGAGGGAGCGGGTGAAATGTTCCGCGTTACTACACTTGATATGAAAAATCCCCCGAAAAATGAGGATGGCTCTATAGATTATAAAGAAGACTTTTTTGGAAAAGAAACCAACCTCACCGTTTCAGGGCAGTTGGAAGCGGAAACGGCTGCTATGGCCCTTTCGAAGGTGTATACATTCGGGCCCACCTTTCGTGCTGAAAATTCCAACACCCCCCGCCACCTGGCCGAGTTCTGGATGATTGAGCCCGAAATGGCTTTTTACGATATTACAGACAATATGAACGTAGCGGAGGATATGCTAAAATATTTGGTGCGCTATGCGTTAGAAAACTGCATGGATGACCTCACCTTCCTCAACAACATGTACGATAAGGAACTACTGAATAGGTTGAACACGGTAAAAGATGTCACATTCAAAAGAATTACTTACACGGAAGGGATTGAGGTTTTAAAATCTTCCAATAAAAAATTTGAATTTAAACCTGAATGGGGCAGCGATTTGCAAAAGGAACATGAAAACTATTTAGTTGAACATTTTAAGTCTCCAGTTATGGTTACCGATTATCCCAAGGGTATCAAAGCCTTTTATATGAAACTAAATGAGGATGGCAAAACGGTAAGAGGCATGGATGTGCTTTTCCCTTATGTGGGTGAAATAATGGGTGGTTCGCAGCGGGAAGAAAACTATGATAAACTGCTGGCAAGAATAAGGGAAATGGGCTTACCCGAAAAAGAAATGGGCTGGTATCTCGACCTGAGAAAATTTGGCACGGCACCCCACTCCGGCTTTGGACTGGGTTTGGAAAGGCTCATTATGTTTATAACCGGGATGAGCAATATGCGCGATGTAATACCATTTCCGCGCACACCCAAGAACGCAGAGTTTTAAATAGACTTGTTCGTCATATTATTTTATTATGCTTCGCCAGACCCTGCAACAAAAGCAACAGCTAAAACTTACTCCCAATCAAATTTTGGTGCAGAAGCTGCTGCTATTGCCTGTTGCATCTATGGAGCAACGCATAAAAGAAGAAATAGAAAACAATCCTGCCCTTGAAGATATGACCGAAAGGCTGGATGAGCCCCCGGAAGAAAAGCAGGAAAACGAAGAGGAAGATTTTGCAAATGAAAAAAAGGATGATGGTGATGATTACGATGCGGAAGAATTCATGGAGGATAATGATGAATATGTTCCTGCCTACAAATTAAGTGTAAATAACTATTCTGAAAAAGAGGAGAGGGGATCAACCCTTGCTGATTCTTTTTCTTTCCAGGATTCCCTGCGCTTCCAGCTTGGATTAAGGGATTTGAGTGAACGGCAGGAAATGTTAGGCGAATATATTATTGGCAACATTGATGATGACGGTTACCTGCGAAGGGATTTATATTCTATTTCAAATGATGTTACTTTTCAACAAAATGTTCTTACTGATGAAAAGGAACTGGAACCTTTACTAAAAATAATACAAGAGTTTGACCCGCCCGGTGTGGGTGCAAGAGACCTTAAGGAGTGCCTAGAAATACAACTTGATAGAACAGAGCACGAATCAGGTAGCACAAATAATACTATTATGCAACTTGCTTCGCTGATACTGGAAAAAGGATTTGAAGAATTTACACACAAAAACTATGATAAGCTGAAAGAGCTTTGTAAAACTGATGAGGAGACACTCAAGGCTGCCATACATGAAATAGTTAAGCTGGACCCCAAGCCGGGACAAGCATATATAGATGTCGCTACGAATGCCAACCTGGTAGTTCCGGATTTTGTAATTACGAATTTAGGCGATGGGCCTGAAGCCGCATTAAACGGGTCATTATCTTCAAACCTGCGGCTGAGCCCCATATACATTGAATTGGCAGAGAGAAAAAAGGGAATGGACAAAATGCAGCGCGAAGCAGCAACCTTTGCAAAAACAAAAACAGAAGCAGCAAATGGGTTCATCAATGCTATTAAGCAACGGGAAGATACCTTGCAGAGAGTAATGAAAGCCATATTGGATTATCAGCCCGACTTTTTTGCGGAGGGAGATGAAAATAAACTCCGCCCTATGCTGCTAAAAGATATTGCCAAGGCTACAGAGCTTGATATATCTACTATTTCGAGGGTAGTCAGCAGTAAATATGTTCAAACGAATTTCGGAACATTTTTATTAAAAAATCTCTTCTCAGAATCTTTTCAAAAAGAAAGCGGGGAAGAAGTTTCGGTGAACGAGGTGAAAAATCTGTTGCAGGAAATTATAAACACTGAAAACAAAAAGAAACCTGTCAATGATGATGCGCTTGTAACTTTGCTGGAACAAAAAGGGTATAACGTAGCGCGCAGAACAGTGGCAAAATATAGGGAACAGCTGGGTATTCCGGTTGCAAGAATGAGAAAAGAACTTTAATAACTATGGGGAAAAATGTATGGACCGCTATCTCTTATCTATTTCATCCGGCACTGATGCCTACTTTGGGAGCCTTCGTTGTACTATGGTGCGATCCCCATCTCTTTATTCCCTTAGATACCGATAAGCCCTGGCTGATAGTACTTGCGGTAATTTTTGTATGCACGTATGTTTTGCCGCTTTGTTTGACCGGGGCACTCCTCAAATTAGGAAGGATTTCAAGCATCTCCCATCCCACCGAAAATGACAGGCGCACTATGCTTGCTTTTACTGCGCTCTGCTTTATTTTAGCTTATTATTCTTTTCACACTATACCCACTTCCGACCAATCCTTAAAAATATTTTTGCTGGGAATAAACATTTCCATTGTGATGACACTTATAATTTCACTTCTCACAAAAGTGAGTTTTCATAGTGTGGGTGTTGGCGGCCTTTTCGGAACTGTGATTGGGTTAATACGCTACACTCATGTGGAACTTCTTCCGTGGCTGCTCGGAGCATTTGCAATCCTTATTCTTACAGCAACAGCACGCTACAAGCTAAAAGCCCACGACACCTTCGAAATATACATAGGGCTTATAATTGGTATCGCCACACAAGCACTCGTGTTCTTTCTTATTCCGTAGTTTCCTTTTTTAAATAAACCGAGGTAGTTGGATAAGGAATATCTATCCCCTCCTGTTTAAAACGTTTATGAAGGCGTTTAATAAACTCGTGTAACATGGGGTATTGTTGCGAAAACTCATTGACATCCATAGTCAATTTAAAATTGATGGAAGAGCCCCCGAATTCCTTATAGCGAAAAACAGGTTTTGTTTCTATTCCATTTTCTTTCATTAATGCTTCGGCAAGCTCCATTGTAATACGTTCCACTTTTTCCAAATCGCTGTCATAACTTACTCCCACCGGTACAGAAATAGAAAGGTTTCTTTGGGGAAGAGAATAATTGGTGATAATCGTTGTTGCCAGTTTTGAATTGGGGATAACAATCATATTATCTGATTGGGTAAGCAAAGTGGTCGACCTCCAGGTAATATCCACTACTGTCCCTTCTTCGCCCGAAGTTAAATGGATATAATCTCCGGGCTTAATAGTACGGCTAAGGGTCATTTGTATTCCCGCAAAAAGATTCGAGAGGGTATCCTGCAAGGCAAGCGCAACGGCCAAACCACCCACGCCCAATGCAGTAAGCATGGGTGTGATGGAAACCCCGAAAGAATCGAGTATTACCAATAAACCCAGGGAGTAAACTATAATATTGATAATAGATTTGAAAAGAGAAAGAGAGCCTTTGGAGCTTACTCCCCGGTATGAATAAGTCTTTAGTAAACCTGTCAAAACCCTTGCTATTAAAAACGTAATAAGAAGTATCAATACCACTTTATGTATACGGTGTGCCATGATTACGGCCTGTTCGTCAACGGGTGCCTTTGCCATGCCAAAATAAATGGCAAACAAAACTGACATCAGGATAATCATTCCACGCAAAGAACCTACCAGTACATTTCCTCCTCTCCAGTCATTCTTTTTGGAGAACCGTTGGATATAAACGATAATAACCCGCTGTAAAATAATCCCACCAAAGATGATAGCGCCTGCAATCAGCAAGGGTGTAAACCAATCCTTCACTACCGTAATATCACTGGTAATAGTAGTTGCTTTTGAAACAGAATTATTTAAAACTTGCAACAACATAGTTCTATTTTACAGATTGCAATTTATTCATTTTCCCTTTAAAATACTTTCCTACTGTTTGCATAAATGCCTTATGCAGATACCCGTTAGTAACTACAATACTCTTGCCAAACAAATAATCATTCCCGCCATCAAAATCTGACAACCTGCCTCCTGCTTCTTTCACAATAAGCGCTCCTGCCGAAACATCCCAGGGCTTCAACCCATATTCATAAAACGCTTCAAAACGGCCCATAGCCACATAGCACAAATCCACCGAGGCCGAACCTATCCGGCGCAAGCCCTGTGTAGTATGCATCAATTCTTTGAACAGTTCCATATATTCATTCTGCAAGCCAAAATCATTATATGGAAAGCCCGTTGCAATAAGTGCATCTCCTAATTTTTTTTGAGAAGATACTTTTATTTTCCTCCCATTCACTTTTGCCCCTTTGCCTTTAATAGCTGAAAAACATTCCTTAAAATTAAGTTCGTTCACTACACCTGCAATGGGAGTTTTACCCTCGAAAAGTGCTATGCTTATGGCAAAGCAGGGTAACTTATGAATGAAATTAGTAGTCCCGTCTAATGGGTCAATCACCCAGGTATATTTTTTATCAAAGCTGCCTCCTCCTTCTTCTGCAAGCACTCCGCTACCGGGTAATATTTTTTGCAAGCCTTTTATAAGTTTCTTTTCCGAATTCTTATCTACATACGAAACCAAGTCATTAAAGCCCTTTTTCCGGATATCGGAAGAATTAAATTTATCTTTTTCTTTCAAAATAAAATGTCCCGTCTCGTGAGAGAGTTCTATCACTTCCTTGCAAATTACATCAAGCTTAAGCTGCCCGTTGCGCATCCTGTTTATATTTATTCGTAAAGTAAAATATACCTGTCACTCCCAACACAAAAAATAGCGGAGATATAAGCTGCGCCTGGGTTACATCCATCCCGAAGATGTGGTATTTTATATTTACACGAATTAATTCTATCAAAAACCTTTCTATTCCATTAAACACAAGGTACCAGCAAAATAAAACTCCGGGCGCATGTATTTTTTTCCGCATGCTCCACAAAACAAAAAAGATGATAGTCCCCATAATGGTTTCATAGAACGGCGTTGGATACACGCCCGGGTTAAGCACCGTGCAATATTCGCCTACACAACCCGGTATAGCTATTCCGGCATATTCCACATTGTGTGGATACCCAAACGACCACATCCAGTGTGGAAGAAAACTAAGAAATGATGGCATAGGATTAGGATTTGCAATACCCCAGTCTCCGTCACCGGCCATTTGGCAGCCAATCCTGCCTATTGCATACGCCAATATCATGGTAGGAGCAGCCGCATCCACCAAATGCAACAATGGAATTCCCTTTTTCTTGGCATAATAAAGTACCGATGCCGCACCAAAAATCAATCCTCCATACACTGTCAATCCACTGGAAGAAAATATCATGGCAGGGTCCTGAAAAAAATCCTGGTAGTTTTCCAATGCATCAAATAATTTGGCACCAAGTATTCCCGCAATAGCAGCAATAAGTGTAATAGTGCCTACCAATTGATGAGGATATACCATCGTAACTTCCAGCCGGGGAGTAGGCAGTTTGGTTTTTTGTTTTTCACGGTATGTATAAAAAGTATACAGCCCGCCTGCAATAATCCCGCCAATTAAATTTCCCTTCAATGAAATTATTGCCCCCTGCGGGTCCGTTTTAAACTCAGCAAAATGCAAAATGACATAAATCAATTTAAAAAATAAAACGAAAACGATAACAAAGGCTTCTATCAGTTCCTCTTTTGTGGCCTCTTTGCCAATCAACGTATCGGTAGAGCTTGGGGTCAATAGTCCCTGTTCTTCTTTTCTTCTAAGCTCTTTGGAAAGTACCCATGCAGCAACCAAAAATGAACACGCCATCAAGGCCCCGAATGTGTGCAATAATTTTAGCGGTGCAAACTTTATCCCAAACCAGGCATCAAATAACTCATAGAAGGATGCGTACATGTCAGTTGGAGGTTGAAAGTTGAAAATTGAAAGTAGGAGAATCAACCGATGAACTTACTACTTCTCCATCCACTGTTCCTTCCTCATTAATAGCAATAAGCCGCAATTTGTACATGCTGTTTTTCAGTATTTCATCCGAAGAGATTCTTACGCGTACATAATTATCTGTATGCCCATACTGCCAGCCGTCATTCACATGTCCCTCAAATAATACATCTCTTTCCTGTCCCATATTTTGCAGATAAAAGTTCCGCAATTTCTTTTCCGATAATATTCTCAGCATTCGCGTCCTCTTTCTGCGGATTTCCAATGGCACTGCTTCTTTGCTCTCTGCAGCCAATGTATTACTGCGTTCCGAATAAGTGAAGGCATGAAGGTAAGAAATATCCAGTTCATTAAGGAAAGTATACGTTTCCATAAAATCTTCTTCCGTTTCGCCGTGGAAGCCTGCAATCACATCTGCACCAATACAACAATGGAGCATCAGTGATTTAATAAGCTGCACCCTCTCCGAGTAAACATCTCTCAAATACCTTCTTCGCATTTTTTTAAGTATAGTATCGGAACCCGATTGAAGAGGTATATGAAAATGCGGAACAAATTTTTGCGATGTGGAAACCCAACGTATAATATCATCTGTAAGAAGATTGGGTTCAATAGAAGAAATACGAAAACGCACAGGAACATCTAACTTTTCTATTCCCTGCACTAATTGGAAAAAAGTTTCATGGTGCTTGTCTGAACCGGGCTCATTAATTCCAAAATCACCCAAGTTGACACCCGTCAACACAATTTCTCTTACTCCCTTATTAGCTATCTCATAAATGTTTTCAATAACTTTTTCTATGTTATTGCTGCGGCTCCGTCCCCTTGCCAGGGGTATGGTGCAATAGGAGCATACATAATCGCAGCCATCCTGTACTTTCAAAAAGCTCCTTGTTCTTTCTCCGGATGAATGAGCTGCATGAAACTCCAACGGTTGGTCAATTTCACAGGAATGAATTTCGGCAAAAGAATTCTTATCAAGCTTTTGCAGGTAATTGGCAATATTGAATTTTTCAGAAGCACCCAGCACTATATCCACCCCTTCAATTTTTGCAATCTCTTCCGGCTTTAGCTGGGCATAACATCCAATCACTGCAATAAAGGCCCCGGGCGAGGTATTCAGTGCATTGCGCACCACCATCCGGCATTCCTTATCAGCTTCGTTGGTTACCGAACAGGTATTGATAATATAAATATCTGCCTTTTCCTTAAAGGAGACTTTGTTATATCCCTGCTCAGACAAGCGCCGGCTAATAGCAGATGACTCCGCATAATTTAGCTTGCAGCCTAACGTATAAACAGCATAAGTGGGATTGGCGCTCACAGCGCAAAAATAGGCATTTGGCTCAAAACATAGATACACCCTGTCATTGGTGTTCCATTACAGTATTATCTTTGAAAACCATGCCCGGAAAATACTATATATATATAGGTACGCTTCTTGCTCTTTTTATAGCCGGCTGCAAAAGAAACTCCGGAAACGAAGACAGCAATGTTTTCAGGTATAATGAAATGGGCGATATAACTTCATTGGACCCTGCCCAGGCAAAAAACTTTGAAAATATTTGGGCGGATAATCAACTCTACAACGGGCTTATACAAACAGGTGATTCATTCAGCATAAAACCCTGTATTGCCAAACGATGGGAAATTTCTAAGGATGGCTTAACCTATACTTTTCATTTGCGCAACGATGTTTCTTTCCAGGATAATGTAGTATTCCCGGGTGGAAAAGGTAGAAAAGTAATGGCGCATGATTTTGTTTTTAGCTTTTCACGCCTGCTCAATCCCGAAATCTCCGATGCCACTTCCCTGCTCGAAAAAATAGATGTCTCCTATCCCGCTTCCCAGCAGGGATTCAGCGCACCTGATGATTCCACTTTTATAATTCATTTGAAGAGCCCCTTCTCCCCTTTCCTGCATATCCTGCTGATGAAATATTTTTCGGTTGTACCGGAAGAGGCTGTTAAGCATTATGGTTGGGACTTTGGGGAGAATCCTGTTGGCACGGGGCCTTTCTTTTTTAAGAGATGGGAAACCGGGAACGCTCTTGTGCTTAAACGCAACCCTGCCTATTTTGAAAAAGATTCTGCCGGAAACAACCTGCCTTATTTAAATGGAGTAATCATTTCATTTTTGAAAGATGAGCAAACTTCTTTCCTCGAATTTATGGATGGCCATTTTGATATGGTTTCAGGTATTAATGCCATTAACCCGCGCGTGGCACTGACTCCCGCCGGCCAATTGCGGAAAGAATTTGCAGATAAAGTATACATACAGAGAACACCTTTTATCAAAACGGACTACCTTGGCTTTATTGTAGACAGTAAAAATGTCCCTTCTGTTTTGCAAAACCTCCTTGTGAGAAAAACCATCAATTACGCCATCAACCGGGAAGATATTGTACGTTATATGCGTTACAATACGGGAATTCCGGCAGAAAATGGTTTTATACCTCCTTCCCTGCCCTGCCATGGCAAAGTTGCCGGATACGATTATAATCCTGCTAAAGCTGCTGACTTATTAAAACAAGCCGGATACCCTGGCGGACAGGGACTGCCTGCCATATCTCTTTTTATTTCTTCACCCGATTACGCCCTTGGAGAGGCCATACAGGCACAATTGCAAAGTGTGGGAATAAAACTTAAAGTAGAAACCGAGCAACCAGCCATTTTAACAGAAGGGGCTGCAAACGGTATCTGCTATTTTTTCAAAAAATCATGGGTAGGCGATTACCCCGATGGGGAAAATTTTCTGTCTCTTTTTTATAGCAAAAGTTTTTCACCCGGCGGAATTAACTACACCCACTACACTTCTCCCGCTTTTGATTCTTTATATGAACATTGCTTAATTGAGCACAGTGATTCATTAAGAGCAATGGAATATACTGCCATGGATAAAATGATAATAGATGCAGCACCTGTGGTTCCTTTATATTACGATGAAGTAATCCGCTTGGTAAATAAACGCATTAAAAACCTACCGGTAGATCCGCTCAATTCCCTTGATTTAAGATATGTGAGAAAAACTCCGTAACAATCCGGAACCCTTTGTTTTAGATAATTTAGTTACATTAGCCCAACCTAAATCTTATATTTCCCAAATCGAACATCTCTGCTTTTAAGAATTTTTCTCCTTATTTTTTTCCTATGAAAATACTACACAAACTATTTTCCTTTTTTACTTTCTTGTTAATAGGATATACCGCTTTAAGCATCTCTGGATGCGCAGCTATTTTTGGCGGCAGCAAAAAAGTGACCATCCTAACCCAGCAAGACAGTACGCAAATAACAGTTATTCCGAATAGTAATCATGGCCACGATGGTATACATACTTTTACGATACCGGGAAGAATGGGGCATATAAGGTTGAAAAACAGTTCTCGTTATTATGAAATAAGACAAGATAAACCCGGCTATTATAGTAATACTTCAACGGCCGCTGCATCCAATTTTAATGGTTGGAAACTGGCAGATATCGGTATCCCTTTAACTTGCGATTTTATACTGCTTACCTACCCTGGTGACAATAATAATTCTCAGAGCAATGCCAACAGCACCTATTCCAGCATAGCCCCGTTCTTAGTAGTATATGGTTCACTCGGCTGGTTCGATATTTTCTTTGGCAGCTGGTCAAGATTTAACAGTAGCTATACGCTACCTGCTATGGATAAGATTCCTGTCCTTAAAAAATCGGATAGTACTAAAAAGGTATATGTAAAAGACGTTTCTATTAATATCCCTAAAGACAGCATGGTAGAATGCTATTACTGGTCGCAGGAGACTTACCAGAAAAACCAGGTTCTGCGAAAAAACAATATTGAAGAATCATTTCATATTAAGCATACCGTTTTCAGGGACAGCCTGAATGACTATCTTGAAAAATATAATTATATCGACACCACGAAAGGCTTCTTTTCTTTTGCATATAAAAACACTTGTTATTTGCGTTGTAATGTTGATGGCATTACCATTAGCACCATTGGCAACAATACTGTTTTTAAAGTACGCTCCGATTGGAAACTATTTGGAGTAACGGGCGAGAATGAAATTTACAAGGCCACCGTGACAGGATCTTCCAGTATCGAAAATTTCTATGTCTCTGAGTTTACCGTTCGTAATCTTATTACAATCGCCCTTACCCAGTCACTTACCAATTTCCTTAATTCCGATACTGTTTCCCGTTGCCTTAGCAGCCGTTCGGATAAGCTGAAGGCACTGAATGACTGGAACGTGCTCAGCTTCTCCGATTCGGGCAAGGTAACAAGTCTGCAGGAGGCAGTGAAAGCAGTGGTAACCGTAAAAGTACCCGGCGGGCATGGAAGTGGTTGCATTATTTCTTCAGATGGGTACCTGGTTACGAATTATCACGTTATTTCCGATGATACGAATGACGAAGTAAAAGTTATTACGTCGGATGGTGATTCGCTGAAAGCAAAATATGTGCGCAGCAATTCTTCGTATGATTTGGCACTCTTCAAGCTTGAAAAACCGGGACACTATAAGTTCTTTAGCCCCAATTTGTCACCCGAAATTAATGTGGGTACAGAAGTATATGCTATCGGTACACCTACTGATATTGAATTAGGGCAAACCCTGACCAGAGGCATTATTTCGAGCAAGCGCAAGGTAGGAGACCGCACATTAATACAAACAGATGTTAGCATAAATCCGGGCAATAGTGGCGGCGGCTTAGTAAACAGCAAAGGAGAACTACAGGGCATTGTAAATGCTTCGCTTATCCGCTTTGGGGTGCAGGGCATAGGTTTCGCTATTCCCGCACACTATATTGAGGATGCACTAAAAGTGAAATTTATACAGAACCCGTAGCTTCCGGGCTACTTCTTACTTCCGGCGCAAAGGCTTGCAATGTCCTGGAAAAAATCTTTCCGTAATCCCGCATCGCCTATGGTAACGGTAGTAAACATTTTACCTGCCGAAGCCGACGTGCCTTTTGTGGTATAACCAATTGGGACGCCATCTGCACAATTAATTATCCAGTTAATGTCAGTATTACCCATCGTCATTCCGGAATTACTCACACTGCCATTGCAACGAATTACATAGGCTGAGGCGCTATCGCCCGATGCTACTGCCTGGTTCATTTCATCATCGCTTACCAGCCTGTAACTGCAGGAATAATAGGAGCCAATATCGCCCATAACCTTCGGGCTCACTTGATCTTTTGAAATAAGCAAGGTTTTTCCTGAAAGAAGATGTGCATTTTTACTTATCATTTGCTTATAGTCTCCATTGTCTTTATGGCTTTCAACATAATTAAACTTAACGTTGGTATTCGATATCATATACGCTATATACTTCGGCGTGGGAAGTAAATCGGGAAACATAACATCGTAGAATGGCGGTTCATCAAGAAACCCAACAGCAAAATGGGTATAGGTTCCTACCACACGTTCCCCACCTTTATCAATTCTCCAATCGAAATCATGGGTATAACTGGATTCATAACTGTAACAATAAATGATAAAATATTTTATCTTCTCACTCCGGGTTTTGGTGATTTCTTTCACTTCAGCACGAGTTTTAAATAGAGGTTCCTTCGAATTAAATGTCCAGAACTTTTTCATCATAGCTGCCATGGTATTATTATAATTATCTATAAGCTGTTCATAAGTCTGCACCACTTCCGGTTTGCTTTTACGATCGTATTTCTTTACAATATCATCGTTAGGCGGGTTAATTATGATGATGGGTTGAAGGTTTTTTATTTCTGCCACATCCTTATATCTTGGCAAGTTAAATTGCGCATAAGTGATGGTCGCTAAAAAAGTAAATGAAAAAACAAGAAGTAATGCTTTACATGTTTTCATGGGGTAATTATTTATCGGTCAAAAGTAAAAAAATATTGTTCCGACACACATTCCGAAAAAAACCTCTGGCGGAATATGTCACGGTACAGCATCTTTATAATAGACAGTAAATCTGCATGTTTCGATTTTTATGTCACGGTCTCTTTCCACTTGTTCCAAAGCATAAGTTAATATTCCCCTCTTGGGAGAGGGAAAGTTGTTTTAGCCAAATACACTGATAACCAAATTATTTAACTCCAATTTTTAACCTATAATTTACTCTGCACTTGCCACACACTTATATCGTAAAAAGATATGTCACGGTGGTCAAAAAAATACATCATGGTAAAAATCTACCATAAGTACTTGGTTTTGTGAACCTATTATCCTTACGCCACATTGCCCATTCCGTAAAAAACCGTGACATAACGGTTTTTGAATTTTGATGGATTTCATTCATTTTTTCGTAAAAAACCCTCCCCGAATAATTCATAATTTATAATTCATAACTCATAATTTCTAACTCTCCGTTCACATTTTCCTATAGCTGTGTCTTACAAAAAGTTATAACTTTGACACCCATATAAAATAAACCCACTCCAGAGGCATTTTTAATTATTTAAAATCAGTCTGTTAGGAGATAAAAGGAATAAGTAATTGAAACCAACAAACATTAAAGACCCGGAGTATTTCCACAAAGTGGTAGATTGCCAATACGCCTGTCCTGCGCATACTCCCGTACCCGAATACATCAGGCTGATAGCTGAGGGAAAGTACACCGAAGCCTATATGGTAAACTGGGAATCCAATGTATTCCCCGGTATCTTGGGAAGAACTTGTGACCGCCCTTGCGAGCCTGCATGCCGCCGCGTAAGAGTTGAAAAAGAACCGGTTGCAATTTGCCGCCTGAAACGTGTGGCTGCCGATAACAAGGACGATGTAAAGGGCTTGATGCCCAAAATCCCGACTGCAAAGAATGGGAAAAAGATAGCCCTTATCGGCGCTGGCCCGGCATCCTTAACAGTTGCCCGCGACTTGGCCCCGCTTGGTTATGAACTTGACCTGTACGATGAGCAAAAAGCCGGCGGAGGTTTTATGCGCAGCCAAATACCTTCTTTCCGTTTACCGGAAACTGTACTGGATGAGGAAGTGAATTATATACTCGACATGGGGATAACAACCCATTTCAACCACTATGTTTCAAGCCTTGCAGAACTGGTGAAAAAAGATTATGATGCCATTTTTGTAGGCTGCGGAGCACCAAGAGGAAGGGACCTTCCCGATGCACCCGGCAGAAAAGAAGGTGCTGCCAATATCCATATTGGTATTGACTGGCTTGCCAGCGTAGCATTTGAACATATTCAAAAAATAGGTAAAAAGGTAATCGTTTTGGGTGGTGGAAACACTGCTATGGACTGTTGCCGTACAGCACGCCGCCTGGGTGGTGAGGAAGTAAAAGTATTAGTGCGCAGTCCTTTTGCTGAAATGAAAGCCTCTCCTTGGGAAAAGGAAGATGCTATGCACGAGGATATCCCAATCGTTGATAACCACGTACCTAAAGCTTTCATAGTAGAAAATGGTAAACTAAAGGGCATGACCTTTGACAAGGTGCAACCGGTGTTTGATGAAAATGGCAAGCGCAAATTAGTTTCAACCGGCGAACCGGAAATATTTATTGAAGCGGATGATGTGCTGGTTGCCATCGGGCAGGAAAATGCTTTCCCCTGGATTGAACGCGACCTTGGAATTGAATTTGACAAATGGGATATGCCCGTTGTTGATGCTACCACCTATCAATCTACTAATCCAAAAATATTTTTCGGGGGCGATGCGGCATTCGGTCCCAAGAACGTAATTACGGCTGTTGCACACGGGCATTATGCCGCCGTATCTATTGATTTAATTTGCAAAGGAGAAGACATTAACAAGCGCCCTTCACCCTATACTAATCTCGTCAATACCAAAATGGGCGTGCATGAATGGAGCTACGATAACCAGGTAGTACCTGACCTGCGCTATAAAGTTCCCCATGCCGAAAAGAGAATGACCCTGAAGGACCGCAAGCGGGAAGTAGAATTGGGATTCGATGTAGCAACCGGGTTCAAAGAAGCAGAACGCTGCCTGAACTGCGACGTTCAAACAATATTCACCGAAACCAAATGTATTGAGTGTGATGCCTGTGTGGATATATGCCCCACATCCTGCATTACCTTCACTACAAACCTCGATGATGAAAACGACCTGCGTAAGCACCTTAATGCTCCGGCGACCAACAAATCACAGGACCTTTATGTATCCGATATATTACCCACTAAACGGGTAATGGTGAAAGACGAGGATGTGTGCCTGCACTGCGGTTTGTGCGCGGAGCGCTGCCCCACTGCAGCATGGGATATGCAGAAATATATATATAATACAACTAAAGCCAGTAAAGTATGGTAGGGCTTGATAAAGTAAACGACTTCGTAGTAAAATTTGCCAATGTTAATGGTACCGGTTCGGCAAGTGCGAACCTGCTTTTTACAAAATCTATTTTCCGGATGGGATTATATGTTAGTCCCAAAAACTTTTTCCCTTCCAATATACAGGGATTGCCAACTTGGTACGAAGTGCGGATAAATGAAAAAGGATACTTGGGCCGCCGTGAAGGGGTCGACCTGATGGTGGCAGTTAATGCCCAAAGCCTGTTAGGTGATATTCAATCGGTGAAACCCGGAGGATACCTGCTCTACGACAGCACCAAGAAATTACATGACGAATATATACGCGAAGATATTACCTATATAGGTGTTCCATTGATGGAAATGTGCAACAGGGAATATACCGATGCCCGCCAAAGGCTTCTGTTTAAAAACATCATGTACGTAGGTGCACTTTCTCCTTTGCTCGGTATTGAATTTAGTGTCCTGGAAAGCCTTATTTCAGAACAATTTGCCGGAAAAGAAAAATTAATTGCACCTAATATCAAGGCATTGAAATTAGGCGCAGATTATATCAAAGCAAATTATAAATGCCCTCTCGATATTCGCGTGGAAAGGCGCCAGCTCACAGATAATATGATTATGATGGGAGGCAATGATGCCTGCGGATTAGGCGCTGTGTATGCAGGGGCTACTTTTGCTGCATGGTATCCCATCACTCCTTCCACTTCGGTGGCAGAGGCATTCAACGACTATTGCGAACAGTTCCGCATTGCTCCGGATGGCAAGCACAATTATGCCATTGTTCAGGCAGAAGATGAATTGGCAGCCATAGGTATGGCAATCGGCGCTAACTGGAATGGTGCAAGGGCTTTCACCGCTACCAGCGGGCCGGGGCTCTCACTTATGAATGAATTTCTGGGATTGGCTTACTATGCTGAAATCCCGG
>JABDAL010000029.1 GCA_013289165.1 Bacteroidota bacterium | reverse complement strand
AGTATGACAATCTCCTATTTAGAAAACCAGAAACAATACGAACTAACAAACCATTTAGGCAATGTGCTTGCCACCATAAGCGACCGTAAATGGGCAATAGATACTACCAGCACACCTAACGTGGCAAATTACTATATGCCCAATATAATAAACGCACAAGATTATTACCCCTTTGGTATGATAGAACCTGGAAGACAATATGCTATATTGGGGGACTCATCCTACAGGTATGCTTTCAATGGCAAACTACACGACGATGATATTTATGGGAAGGACAACAGCTACGATTACGGGGCACGAATGTATGACCCAAGGATAGGAAGGTTTATGAGTACCGACCCGTTGTTAAAAAAATATCCAATGCTAAGTACTTATCAATATTCCTCTGATAACCCTGTAGCATTTATTGATTTAGATGGGCTTGAGGCTATGTCACCCAAGACAATAGGTACTACAAAAGCAATTGTAGAAAAATTAACTACTGCTCAAATTAATGATAAATTGGATGAACATAAAACTGCTGCGAATACTGGATTAGCAACGGAATATTTAGTTGCTTTAGTTCAAGAAGAGAAAGTCACCCTAACGATGTATGATGTCGATGGCAATAAGTCTACTGGAGGAAATGCTACTATTGGTATAGGATATAAAGTCCATACAGGTGCAATAGGAAGTACTCAATATGATGAAGATGCTATTAATAAGGAAAAAGACTATAAAGATGGAATAACATTAGATAAAGCATTTGATAATTTTACAGAGGGATTAGAAGATAGAATTGAAGATGTGAAAACAGCCATTAAAACAAAGAAAGTGAAAATTCATGATGAGGATGTTTTTACTGTAATTGTTGATATATATTTTAATAAAGGTTCTGCTGCTCGTGATAATGCTCTAGATATATTAAAAAAGGGTGGAGAAACTGCGTTACGTGATGCTGTGAAAAAAGGTACCATACATAGTCCGAATGCAAGCAGAAAAGCAATGAGAATACGCCTTCTTGATAGAGTAATAAATACTACCTTAGATATAATAACTCCCAAAGATTCTCCTCAAAAAAAGGCTATGCTGAATACGGCATAAATAAAATAACAAACCTCTCTTTATAGTATATTGGTGAAATACTATTTTTTATAAACCATGAAAACATATTCCTTCATTTTATCTTTTTTTGTTGCAATTAGCTTTTACGGAAAGGGAGATGAGTTAAGTATACATCGCCATTCTTTGGAGAATAAAATTATATCTAAGTTTTATAGAATACAATACTATGCTAATAAAATTGATAATATAAGAACAAATCAGCATGGAGCAACTTATAATGCGGATTCTGTTAGTACTATTGAAGATTCGCTTCAACAAGCAAATAAAGCATTTATAGTTTATCTAAACTATTCCCTAGGATTCTTGGACAGTAATATGCTGCTTGATTATAAATACCTTGATACTTCTATAAGTATCTCTACACTTGAATCACAAGATAAAAAAATCAGATTTTATACATGGGAAACTTTTTTGGGTGGAACATCCCAGGAATTTGCTACAATAGCCCAATATAAAAACAGCGCGGGCGTGAAAACACAAATAATTAGCGGTAGTGATTTATTAGAAGATACTTTAAACAATAATGATTCTAACTACAATCAAAATACATTTATCAATGAAGATGAGAAAATAATATATGAAAATAAGCTTAATGGTTATTTAGAAAATATAGAAGAATACAAATCAGAGAATGTAGCGCCTCACTATATTATAATTGGATCGGGAAAATGTGACACTTGGTGTGTAGATAAGTTTTTAGTAATTTTTAAGATAACAGAAAAAGGACTGGAAGAATGTACATTGAATGCGCTTTCTAATAATAAAGACCAAAAATCTTATTTAGAAATACAATACGGATATAATCAGATTGTGGCAAAGAAACAGTTATCGTTTATTGTATCATTAAAAGATGGAATAATAGATATGCCAATTATTTCTGACAAAACCACCAAGGAGTCGTATCGAAAATATGGAATAAAATGGTAGGGTATTAGTACCATATTTATATGGGTAGTGTTTAAATAATAACCTGAAAGGTAAAGGGGGAATATCCAAATTAAAGATAGTGACAATGTTCCAATTTGCATCTGAAGAAATAGACTTTTAAAGCAGTAGGATATGGAAAGCCACAAAAAGACAGTGTCTAAACGTAAATAATTCAAACCTTATTTATTCAGCGGTAGGTTTATCCTATAAACTGCCCATTTTTAATTATTAAGTGCATCAACCATGCCATAATCAGTGTAAAGCAAATTCAGCGATTTTTACAGATGTATACATTTGTATGAGCTTATTAAAGATGAAGGCATTTGTTTTATTTTTCCTCTGCTGCTTATCCATTACCACCATCCCGGCTCAATCGCACGAGATTGACTCTTTGAAAAATCTGCTTAAAACCGCTCCAAATGATACCACAAGAATACTTCTGCTAAATAGCTTAAGCAAGCAATTATACGAATCAGGGAAGTACGATAGCGCGCTGGTCATTGCAGAGAAATCAGAAAAACTGGCGGAGAAAATAAGTTTTATAAAAGGAGAGGGTTTTGCATTATTGTGTGTAGCTGCTTCGCATTACTATCAGGGAAGCTATTCCACCGCAAAAGACTATGCTCTTAAGGCCTTAAACATATTTGAGGAAATAAAAAATAAGAGAGGAATTGCAAATGCTTCTTCCAATTTAGGCGCCTACTATTCACAATTATGCAATTACTCCAAGTCTCTGGAATATATGCTTAAAGCATTGCCGATTTATGAGGAGTTAAAAGACAAAAAAAATATTGCGTATAATCTTATTAATATTGGTATTAACTACTATTACCTGGGAGACTATTCTGATGCACTGAATTACGATTTGGAAGCACTCCCCATTTGCCGGGAATTAAACCTTAAAAAAGCACTTTCAAGCGTCCTCAATGACATAGCCACTGATTATGCTAGCAAAGGGGAACACAAAAATGCGTTGAAATTCTTTAACCAGTCATTAAAGATAAGTGATAGTATAGGAGACAAAATTTCGAGTGCACATTCTCTTAGTAATATAGGAAGCATTTACGAAGAACTGGGGGATTTTTCCACTGCATTGAAAAACCATTTTAAAGCCTTGGCACTTTTCAAAGAAGTAAAATATTCCATTGGAGTAACATTCTCTCTTATAAATATTGGAAGAATATACAAAGAGCAGGGAAATTATACTGCGGCAAGGGAAAATGAATTTGAGGGATTGGATATGGCTAAAAAAATAAACTATTCTAGGCTTATTGCAAAAAGTCATCTAGAATTGGGAGACCTTGACATCCATAGCAAAAGCTATAAGGAAGCCAAAATACATTTCGACTCGGCATTGATAATTTCAAAAAACATCGGTGTAAAGGATCTTATTAAAAGTGCCTATGATGGCTTATTTCAACTTGACAGTACTATACGAGATTATAAAACTGCCCTTGAGAACTTTAAGCAATATATTGTTTATAAAGACAGTATAGACAATGATGCCAATGAAAAGAAAATAGTACAGGCAGAAATGAATTATGAATTTGAACAAAAACAGGCGACTGAAAAATTAGAACAGAATAAAAAAGACGCCATCCACGACGCAGAAGAAACAAGACAAAAAGCAAAAAATAAAATAGTGCTTGGATTAATTGCATCCTTTTCTATAATCCTTGCTTTGTTAGTAATAGTAATATTCCAGCGAATGAAGGGAGCAGAAAAGAAAAAACTGCTGGCTGAACAAGAAAAGTCGTGGCTGGAACTAAAGGCACTGAGAACCCAGATGAATCCCCACTTTTTATACAATACCATTAATTCGATTCAAAGTTTCATATTAAAAAATGATACAAAATCATCGACAAATTATTTAAACCAGTTTGCCAGGCTAATGAGAGGGGTGCTCGAAAATTCAAGAAAAGATAAAATAACTCTTACAGAAGAGATTGAAGGGCTCTACAACTATCTGGACTTTGAAACCATGCGTTTTTCAGACAAATTTAATTACCAAATAGTGGTAGATGAAAAATTGGATAAAGCAAAAACCCTGTTACCTCCCCTATTAATTCAGCCCTATATAGAAAATGCGATATGGCACGGATTAATGCCATTATCGAGTGGTGGCGGGCAGGTAAATATCATTTTCGAAAAGGTTAATAACCACCTCAGATGTATCGTAGATGATAATGGTATTGGAAGAAAAGCCGCAAAGGAGATAAAAAATGACTCCATGCATAAATCACTGGGAATGTCAATAGTTGCGCAGCGAATGGAGTCAATGAATAAGATGTATCAATGGGATATGAAAGTAGACATTACAGATAAACAAAATGATTACGGCATCTCCACCGGAACTAAAGTGGAAATATACCTTCCCCTAATTCTTAATACCGTTTTATATGATTAAAGTGTAAAAAAATAATTGCGTGGGAGAAAATAAACAGAGCGTAAAATCTTACTAAAGAAAGTATAGTTCTCTCTAAAACCGCCTCACTTCTGCATCACCCGAAAATAAATTTAGAGTATAAAATGCTAATTAATAAGCGATTGAATTAAACAGTTCGATTCTCGCCGGCACCAAGATAGTTTCGCTAAGTTTCAAATTTTTCATAACATTTGAAAATCATCCCATAATCATTTTGAGAACTTAATATTTACTTTTGTTTGGGTTGAATTACGATTCACTTGAATACAAGTACTTCTTCAAAGAGATTCTTAAAACCTTTTGCACTGGTAGCAGTAATTTTCCTTACTGTTTCTGGTGGATCTTATGGACTTGAACCTCTCTTACAGTTTGTTGGAAGTAATGGTGCTTTACTTTTACTAATAACAGTTCCATTACTGTGGGACTTACCAACCATCTTTATGGTGCTTGAACTGAATAGCATGATGCCTGTTGAAGGAGGTTATTATAAATGGGTAAATCGTGCATTGGATTTACGTTGGGCTTTTTATGAAGGTTGGTGGACCTGGCTATATTCGTTCACTGACCTTGCTATTTATCCTGTGTTATTCGTTACTTATTTTTCCTTTTTCTTCCCCCTTGTTGCAGCTTATAAAATCCCCATCTGTTTGATAATCATATGGAGCAGCGCCGGATTAAATATTTTGGGTATTCTTCCGGTAGGCAGGGTATCAGTTGTTCTTGGTGCCGTTGTTTTGATACCATTCTTTATTTTATTTGGTTATTCCTTTTTCAATCCAACATTTCATTTTGCAGCACCCACCTTATCCATAAGTAATGTCGGTTTTACCTCAATAGGTATGGGATTATATACGGTAATGTGGAATTTTCTGGGTTGGGATAACACCACAACCTATGCAGGAGAGGTGGATAAACCCGTCAGATCGTATTTAATTTCTACCATCACTGCATTTATTGTAGTGATGTTGGTTTATTTACTTACAGTATTTGTTACCCAAAACTCCGGAGTAGATTATAGAGAATTGGCTGACAAAGGTTATCCTCTGCTTGGGATTAAAACTGCAGGGATATGGCTTGGAGCATTACTTTCAGTTGGAGGCATGGCAAGTGCGCTGGGTATTTTTTCTGCAGTAATGCTCTCCATTTCCCGTGTTCCGAGAGTTATGGCGGAGGATAAACTATTACCGCGATGGTTCTCAAAAAATCATAAGCAATTTAACACGCCTTACATTTCTATAATAGTGTGTGCAACGATTGTAAGTTTTATGGCGCTTTGGACATTTACTGATTTAATTGTAATTGATGTGATTTTATATGGAGCAGGATTATTCTTAGAGTTTATCTCACTTATTGTACTACGTAATAAAGAACCCCATGCACTCCGCCCCTTTAAAATACCTTTGAATATACCTGGATTATGCTTACTTGCTCTATTACCTTCAATGGTCTATATTGTAGCATTGGTTTCAGTATTTACACAGTCGGGAACAAAAATTATACCTGCTCTTTTTGCTATTGGGGCCTTGGTTAGTGCTGAAGTTATTTGGTTAATTGTAAAATTAACTCTAAAACCAGGAAAATTAAGATAATAAAGGCAGATTCTAATAAAACGCCCCAATACCCTACTTTACACTTTATCTCTAAATACAGGTAAGTAAATAATTCAAACTTTATTTATTCAGCGGTAGATTTATCCCCATAAACTGCCCGTTTTTAATTATTAAGTGCATCAACTATGCCGTAATAAGTGTAAAGCAAATTTGGCGATTTTTACAGATGTATACATTTGTATGAGGTTATTGATGATGAAGGCATATATTTTATTCCTACTTCTTTGCTTGTCCTTTGCTATCGCTACGGCTCAATCGCGTGAGATTGATTCATTACAGAATTTGCTTAAAGCTGCTCCAAATGACACTACTAAAATACTCCTGCTAAATAGCTTGAGTATCCAAATAAGTAGGTCTGGGAAGTATGACAGTGCAATAGCTATGGCAGAAAAAGCAGAAAAAGCAGCAGAAAAATTAGCCTATAAAAAGGGGATTGCTAACACTTTAATGACTATATCAATAGCACAGTATCGTCTTGGAAATTATAACTCAGCGCTAGAATACGCATTCAGGGCTCTCGCCGTATTTCAGGATATGAAAAGTAAACGAGGTATTGCGTATGCTTCCACCGGCATAGGTGACGCGTATACACAATTGTGTAAATATTCCAAATCTCTGGAATATGATATGAAATCGTTAGCTATATACCAGGAATTAGGTGAAAAACAAAGAATTATGTATAATCTTCGCAGTATTAGCATTAATTATAACTACCTGGGCAATTATTCCGATGCATTAAGCTATGCTTTGAAAGCCCTGCCAATATGCCTGGAATTAAACAATAAAAAAATACTTTCGAACCTGCTTAGTGACATAGGATCTGTTTATTATAGAAAAAGGGATTACGAAAATGCGTTGAAATATTATAACCGGTCATTAAAGATAAGTGATAGTACTGGAGAGAAAATTTTGAGTGCATACAGTCTTAATTCTATAGGAAACATACACGAAGATAATGAGAGAAATTATGATGCAGCATTGGAAAGCTATTCCAAAGCCCTTGTTCTTTTCAAAGAAGTAAAATATTCTATTGGAGTAACATTTTCACTTATTGATATCGGAAGGATATACAGAGTGCAGGGGAATTATTCTGAGGCATTGGAAAATGAATCTGAGGCATTGGATATGGCTAGAAAAATAAACTATCCGACGCTTATTGCAAAAAGTCATATGGAATTAGGCTTCTTGGATATGCAAAGCAAAAGCTACAAGCAAGCTAAAGTGCATTTTGATTCAGCCTTGGTAATTTCAAAAAATATCGGGGTAAAAGATGTCACCAAAGACGCCTACAGGGGTTTATTTCAGCTTGACAGTACTATGAGAGATTATAAAACTGCCCTTGAGAACTATAAACAATATATTGTTTACAAAGACAGTATAGACAATGATGCCAATGAAAAGAAAATAGTACAGGCAGAGATGAATTATGAATTCGAACAAAAGCAGGCAGCCGAAAAATTAGAACAGAATAAAAAAGATGCTATCCGCGATGCGGAAGAAACAAGACAAAAAGCAAAAAATAAAATAGCGCTTGGGTTAATTGCATCCTTTTCTATAATCCTTGCTTTGTTAGTAATAGTAATATTCCAGCGTATGAAGGGAGCAGAGAAGAAAAAACTGCTGGCTGAACAGCAGAAGTCGTGGCTGGAACTAAAGGCACTGAGAACCCAGATGAATCCCCATTTTTTATACAATACCATTAATTCAATTCAAAGTTTTATATTAAAAAATGATACAAAATCATCGGCAAATTATTTAAACCAGTTTGCCAGGCTAATGAGAGGGGTACTCGAAAATTCAAGAAAAGACAAAATAACCCTTGCAGAAGAGATGGAGGGTCTCTACAACTATCTTGACTTTGAAACCATGCGTTTTTCAGACAAATTTAATTACCAAATAGTGGTAGACGAAAAATTGGATAAAGCAAAAACCCTGTTACCTCCCCTATTAATTCAGCCCTATATAGAAAATGCGATATGGCACGGACTAATGCCATTATCGAGTGGCGGCGGGCAGGTAAATATCATTTTTGAGAAGGTCAATAATCACATTAAGTGTACTGTGGATGATAATGGCATTGGAAGAAAAGCCGCAAAGGAGATAAAAAATGACTCCATGCATAAATCACTGGGAATGTCAATAGTTGCGCAGCGAATGGAGTCTATGAACAAGATGTACCAATGGGATATGAAAGTAGACATTACAGATAAACAAAATGATTACGGCATCTCCACTGGAACTAAAGTGGAGATATACCTTCCCCTAATTCTTAATACCGTTTTATATGATTAAGGCATTAATAGTAGATGATGAAGCAAAAAGCGCAGAAACACTGCGGCTACTTTTAAAAGGGCACTGCCCTGAAGTTCAGTTGCTCGGTGTAGCTAATTCGGCCGATGATGCGATAAAAAAAATTAATAGCTTACTACCTGATTTAGTTTTTCTTGACATATCGATGCCCTCAGGAGATGGATTTTCCATGCTCGAAAAAATAGATGAAATTAATTTCGAAGTAATATTTACCACTGCTCATAGCGAATATGCCATTAAGGCATTTAAACATAGTGCTATTGACTATTTGCTTAAACCTATCAAGCCACTTGAATTAATTGCTTCTGTAAAAAATTGCGAAAAAAAATTGAACCAGTCTGTCCATCTGCAACAGCTTAAAAATCAATTATTCGTGTTTAAAGAAGCTCTTACCCTAAATAAAATTCCTATTTATAACCGGGCGGAAATAACTTTATTGGATGCGGAAGATATAATTCGGTTTGAAGCCTATGGGAACTACACAAATATTTATCTAAAGAGTGGTAAAAAAATCACCTCTACAAAGTCGCTTGCCGACTATGAAAAATCACTGCCGGAAGAAATATTTTTACGTATTCACAAAAAGAATTTAATCAACCGTACACATATCAATACTTTCAAAAAAGGAGACCGGCTTATAATTATGGTAGATGGCTCTGTATTGGAGGTTTCACGTCATAAAAATGCATACATACTTTCCGTTTTGACCAGTTAGTGAAAAAAACCAACATAAGGAATTCTTAACTAGGTATGATATCATTGAAAGACTAAAATAGACCCGATAAATGTAGAGGACTGGTGAATTTTATCCATCAGCCCTCTACAATAAAAGTGTGGTTAAAAGATCCGCTCTGTTTTTATTTCATAATTATTACTTTACCTACCTTGGCTACTCCGGAGTTGGTAAATACCTTCCAGAAATAGATGCCATTTGATAATTGGGGGTTAGAGATATTCTTTTTCCCTTCTGAGCCATTTAAGGAATAGTCCCCCATTACTTGTCCTAGCGTATTATATAATAGCAGCCTGCCGTCGTGTGAAGTGCCTATATTATACTCCAGGGTAAAGTTTCCATTATTGGGGTTAGGATACAGCTTGATAACATATTCAATTGCTGCTGTTTGGGTTTGCCCTGGCCCTCGTAGTAAAAGGGGGACCCCACCGCAAGTATCGTTATAGGGAGTTCCAGCAGTATCAAAAGAAGTAAGCAGGTCCCGCGCCAGGTATACCGCACTTCCGCCCCAGTCATAACATTGATTGGCCAGTAGTCTTGTAATATTTAGCTGAGAGGTGGAAAGTGTGTTAGAAATTAAAAATGAAAGATATTCTGAGGTTGCTACCTGAAGATTATTTTCAATGATATTGGCAGGGGTAATAGCATTTACTTCTTCTAATAAACCTGTATAGTAACTTGTACCAGTATCATAAGGTGATATCATGGCAGTATCAATAGATAATATTTCACCCAGGGATGCCCAGCTGACACTGTCATTAAAATTTCGCAGAAGTGTAGCTCCACTCATTAGTGATGGGTTAGCCCATAACATCCATATGGCCTCTTCTTTGGCAAGAACTTCAGCAGTATCCTGCCAAGGGAAAGTATCAACATTGCGGGCAATCTTTCCTAATTGCACTATATCCATAGAATCCGGAACATACCTAAATGTATCGGACACTACAGTATCTAACACATTAGGCAGAGTATCAAGCGGAGGAGGTACTCCCGAGCGCCTGGTAGGAGAGTGAGGGCGTATGGGATAGGCAGCGACACAATTATGGGATAGTCGTCCATTACCGCCGAAAACCGCTAAACCGGCGCACGATACAGGATTTGGATCATATACCGCAGTTGAATAATAATAGCGACTGAGGGGCAGTAACGGCTGACAAGATTTCCGGGTTAATCCGGCAAAAGTATTATCAGAAGCGTTCCCTGGTGCTCCAACAGTGTAGGTCATTGTTGCAAGTATTCCATCAGTACCTACATTGAGGCTATTATACCATAAATTATCTCCAAGCCAGGGAGCATTGAGCCCGATTTGAATATTTGCTTTATCAATGTAATTGTGTTCAATATTTGTCCCGGTAGTTCCACTTTGACTAATTGCTGTATAAGTATTAGTAGAAGTTATGGGCGTTACGGTATTGGTACATACCTCCAAACCTATGCAGGCATTTTCCACTATTCCGTAGCCGTTATAGGTGCTAGGTGTACAAGGGTAATAAGGCGTGCCTGCACCCAAATTAATCATATTATAGTCAATAAAGCTTTTACTTAGCCCGGTTGCCTGTATACCGATATTGTATACAGTAATGTTATTTACTTCAATATTATCTATAGCCTGGGTCCCCGAAACCTCGCTTGCACATATGCCTTTAGAACCACGAAGGCTACAATAGGGACTATAGATAATATTATAATTTATTACTACTTCCCCTTTCATATTATTATCTGCCTCAATGCCTACATTGGCATCGTCAATATTATTTGCCTGTATGCTTACTGTATTGGATGTAATGCCGGCTACCTTGCCTGTTTGATAAACGGCCCATGCAAAAGGAGTACCGGGATTATCATCGAATATATTATTTTCAACCTGCACGCTGGTTATGTATTGTGCTTCCACCCCAATATTGCAATTGATGAATGTGTTCGCATTATTAGATAGCATATTTCCCACAATCAGGCTATAAGTAGGTGGCCCACTGGGTATATTATAATCATATACCGCTATATTACTGGGGGAGTTCATAATATATTGAAATGTACAGCCATATACACCAATAGAACTTTGATAGGCATACACTCCATAATCCATATTATCGAAAACAGAACCGGGGAAATTGGTCCATGTGTAAACATTTGTAGCCTCTATGCCCATATGGGTTCGTTGGCCTAAATGAGGGGACAGCAGAGTAGTAAATGAAGTAGATGCCCAGTTTGCATACCATGTTTGGGGAACCCAATAGGCTGAAAGGTCCCGACAGGTAAATATTGTTCCGGGATTAATAGATCCTGCATACACCAGTGGTGTTGGAGTTATAATTATATCCCGGTAGTTTTTATTGAAAACAGGTTCCCCCAAAGCTCCTCCTCCCGGTGGAGGAATATCAATAATACCTTGCACATAAGGAAAAGAATTCTGGTTTACAGCAATAATAGCCGTATCAGCATCTTCTATCAATGTATTATACCCAACTTCGCAAGTGGCGCCAGGTTCCACAACAATACCCTGCCACATATAAGGGCATGCCGCATGTAAATGGGTGGAACCAACTGGCCCTCCTGGTGCTTCGATTATTAATGAATTCCCATTTTGTACAATTATTTGAGCGTCTGGTGTAAACTCTACATCACAATTATGGAAACTTACATTATGGTTAATAGTATAAGTACCTTCAATCAAAACAGTTTGTCCACTAAAAGCATATGTTCCAAACTGAGTTGCTGTTTCATTTACAATTACAGTGGTAAAGGTTTTAGAACTGCAGCAAGGCTCTACTGTAAAGGTTGCCGAAGTACTGCACCCTGTAACAGTATATGTTGCAGTACATGTAATAGTGGCAGGAATGCTTGTAAGATTGGCGTAGGTTATTGTTCCGTTTGTAGGAGAAACTGTGTTATTTGTGCCACCGCTTACTGCCCATGAATAAGTTGTTGATGGAACAGGGTTGGTAGAAAAAGTATAAGGAGAACTTCCGCAAGCATATACAGGACCAGAAATAGTGGGTGGCGGAGGCCCGGGGACCGTACCTATCGTTACAGATGCAAAGGAAGAGTAGTATGTATTACATCCCCCGGAGCCGGCAACTACACTGACACTATATGTTCCAGGACATAAACCGGTAGCAGTTGCTGTAGTTTCTCCATTACTCCAATAATACGTATAGGGTCCAGAAGGGACACAGCCCGGACCAAGTGTAACAGTGGCTGTTCCGGTGCAAGGGCTGGAACAACTGGGCGTACTGGAAACAGAGGAAATAAAGGTAGAAGGTGTGTAGAAAAGGCTTGCTACAAATCCATTTGACATAGGATTAGTTATAGAACTATTTATGGCTCCCCCGCAAACATACATGGCGCCGGTGGTGCTGCCGAGATAAGGGTTAGTATGCAAGTCGTAAATTACATCCTGGTTATTACTAAAAGTATAAAAGAGAGTAGGGGTAAATGTGTTTATGGAATATTCATAAATGCTATTTGAATCGCCCAGATAAACGTTATTAATATCAGCATCCATTCCACTCCACATATAGTGCCTTCCATTGGGTACCGTTACAGTATAACTTGGTACTACTATCCCTGTTTTCCTGTCATACTCAGCAAGGGTGCTTCCGTCGTATAAAAATAAACCACATGGGTTTGCAACCATCCCATTATATGCACCGCCCCAATTTTCCCTACCGACTCCGGGATTTTGATTATAGGGGTTGGTATTATAAGGATTAAAAAGTTCCTGGAATCCATATATGGTTGAAGTAATATATGAAGCAGGAGACAGGGCTGTTACAGGAGCTTTTAACAAAACATTATTAAAAAATGCTGGAAAGGCACCTGATTGGGCTATTTCCACGTAGCATGAATCTCCTGCCGGGTCGAGAGCCATCATAGCTGCATCGTGAGAATACCCTTGCGATGGGGTTACACTTAACGTATTAACACCTGTAACGGTAGGAACAGCCGCATTTAAATTGCTTACTATTCCAGTAGTATTAGGCCCCGCATCTTCACCACCTCCTATAACAATGTCTTGTTTACAGGTATCGTATTCTACCCTACGGCCTTCCCTGACAGCAGTAGTAGTGAGTCTTCCGGTTACATTTCCTGACTTATCTACCCTTACCATAGTTGTATAACCGGGGGCGCAACCATCAAATATAAATGAAATTCCGGAAGATTTTTGCACCGCAAAGTCTCCATAACATCCCTGAATAATTTGACCAAGCGTAATAAATATCCAGTTAATAGCACCGTTCACGCTATTAAGCTGTGCGAGCTCAAAAGGATAGCCTCCGTATACATATACATGATTTAAATTATCAAAATCCAAATCAAATGGGGTATTGAATGAGGGCGTATTATATGGATTACCTGTAATCCACCATAAAACCCTGGGGTCGATTACTAGTGTCAATGCGGGATTTAAAAGAGGACAAGAATACGATTCAGTATCGCCGCTTAAAGAATAATAAGCATTTACCGAAGTAGAATTACCTATATAATGGCAAACAGGCGCTTTATCCCTAACATTATTAACTCTGGCTGTAATTTGCATATCGCCTGTAAAAGAATTTATACTCATACTGGTTACTGTATCATAAACTAGTTTTACCTGCGAAAGGTTGGCATACGGATGAACGGTCAGTGTGTAAACAAGGGCATTAGAGTCTCCCACCAGCGAAAAGTTTGCATCAATGCCGGGATATAAATTATGATAGGTTACACCTCTATATGCATTGGCACGTATTGTACCACTTCCTATCCCAAATGTATAATAATAACTTTGTATAGAATCGGTTGTTACAAACATCCCCGGATTCGTATGTATCCATTTTGCTTGCAACTGATAATACTTTGTTGCAGTGTCCTCTTCGTAGGTATCGGTATCTCTTTCTGTTGCATATTTTGTATATTGAAAAACAATTCCGTTTTTGGTAAGAAGAATATTGCCATTACCTATAAAAGCGCCAAATAAAATAGTATCATGAGTACTATCCCGAAATTGTCCGAGATTCTGAATAAAAACCCGGTGGTCATAGGGTTTTGTGAGCCAACTGAGCGATTGGGAATGTGTTTTACCTTGAAATAAACACATTGCAAATAACATTGCAACGACTTGGTTGATAAGTTGTTTCTTCATAAGATGGGTTGTTAATGGTTTGGTATATTTTGATATGTGTAACCATAAAACAATAATAGCCTATGAATATTGAATATTTTTTAGGAATGTAATAAGATGCAGTTTTAATGTAATGAACTGCCGTTTTAATGTAACAACCTGCAATCTGGTTGTGTTTAATTATGACATCGAAACGTCAACTTTAAGCTTAGACTGAAAAAAAAACAGGCACTTTAACCAACGTTTCACTTACTTTTTACGTAAGTGTAGGGATAAAGTAATGATTCGTTCGCTTCAATTGGGCAAAACCTCGTAGAAACCAAATTATTGCGAATATTCTCGTTATTTTTATATATTTGTGTCTTTATTTAATCTTATCATTCAAAAACAGCATGAAAAGAATCATTTACCTCCCTCTCACTCTATTACTTTTTGCAGGACTTGTAAATGCCAACCCTGTTAGTAAAGATGTTGCACAAACAGTGGCAGCCAACTTTTATAGCAGGAGTTTTCATTCTGTAAAACCCACCCTATCGCTTTCCTATACAGAACTTGACAACAATGCACAACCGCTTTATTATGTATTAAACATAAATACAAATGAAGGTTTTGTTATTATAGCTGCCGAAGATGCTGCCCATCCCATCCTTGCCTACTCCAATAAAGGGCCCTATGTTATGCCCGATAAGAATAATAATGTTGATTGGTGGATGAATTGCCGCAAACAGGAAATAGCTTATGCAAGAGCCGGCAATGTAACCGCTGATGCCGATATAGCTAACGAATGGACGGAATATGCAACCAATACGTTTATACAAAACCATGCACCTAATGCTATCCAGGTAGTGGCTCCTTTAGTAAAAAGCCTTTGGAACCAATCGCCTTATTACAATGCCACCTGCCCCGGTGGTTCAGTTACAGGATGTGTAGCTACGGCTATGGCACAAATTATGAGGTTTTGGTCATACCCCTCGCATGGGCATGGAGCCAGTGCCTACTGGGATGAACAAGTATACGGCTATCAAAGTAGTTATGGTTATTTAAAGGCTGTTTACGATACTTCCCACTATGTATGGGCTGATATGCCTTATAGTGTTAACTCCAATAATGCCCAGGTTGCAAAATTAATGATGGATTGCGGCATAAGTGTAGATATGGACTATAGCCCGGGTTCCAGCGGAGCATGGGTTATTACAGGAGATTACCCGGTATGTGCCCAAACATCCTATGTAAAATATTTCGGCTATAATGCAGCTACCATAAAAGGCGTGTATAAATCAAATTATACAACGGCAAACTGGATACTGCTCATTGAAAATGAACTAAACAGTGGGCGCCCTGTTCAGTATGTAGGGAACGACTCTATCAATAATGAGGGGCATACCTGGGTTTGCGATGGCGATTCAAGCAATTACTTTCATATGAACTGGGGCTGGGGTGGTGCTGATAATGGTTATTTTTCCCCGGTTGCATTAAATGTTCTAAGCTATAATTTTGGCTGGTGGGATGAAGCTGTAATCGGAATTGAACCTCCCCCTACTTCTGCTTTCTTCCACGTTTCTCCTACTTTCGGCTGTTCCCTGGTTCAGGCCCATTTTAAAGATACCAGTATCAGCACTTCCCCTGTTACTTCCTGGCACTGGCTGTTCCCCGGCGGAAACCCCTCCACATCTACCGATACAAACCCGGTGGTTGACTACAGCACTCCCGGAACTTATAACGTAACAGAAATAGTAAGCAGTAAATATGGTAGCGATACGATTGTAAGAACCTCGTGCATTTCTGTTGCTGCTAATGCCCCCCTATCTTCTGTAACTTTCGAGACAGGCACATTCCCTCCTTCAGGATGGGTAAACTATAATCCGAATAATACAGATTATACATGGCAACTGAATAGCGCTACGGGTGGGTACGGTAAAAGTACTCACTGCATGTATTTTAACAATGCCCAGGCGAAAAATTACTTTTTTACTATCACGACAGGGCTGTGGGTTAATAATCCGCCGAAAGCAGGCATGGATGTTATAGGACAAACACAACGCTTTTACTCCCCCGATTTTGAATTTACAAAAGATACCAATCCCAAAATCTACTTTGACGTAGCTTATGCACCTTACAACAGTGTATTCAGCGACACACTGGATGTTTATTATTCGCTTGATTGCGGTACTACATTTACCAGGGTTTATTCGAAGGGTGGTATGACTTTATGCACCACCGGAAAATCTGTTGTAAATGGCGCTGATACAGACAAGCATGGTAACTTCTTCCCTTCTAATAAAACAGACTGGCGTACCGATACTATATATATTCCTGCTATTGCCCGTGCTCCAGGTGCCATGATTGCATTTGAAAACCGTTCCGGCAATGGCTCACCCATATATATCGATAACATTATGATACCCGGAACCCCGGCTGACGTTCCTGCGGTAGCATCGGCAGAACCTTCTGTTAAGGTATATCCTAATCCAAGTACCGGAACATTCAATATAGATATCACGAACCTTTCCGGGGTTGCTAATATGGAGATATATAATGTTCTCGGTCAGCAGATTTATACATCTCAAGTAAAAGGCAGTTCTGAATACATGGGCCAAATCAACCTGAGTTCACAGCCAAAGGGAATTTACCTGTACAGGGTAATTTCAGAAAATGGTTCAGCTACCTCTGGCAGAATAGTAATAGAATAAGAAGTATTACCGGTAGATATAACTATAGGTATATTTTTCTTTTTTTCTTCCTTCTACGGCAACCTCTGAAGATGCCAGATATCCGTTTTTATCGTATTGGTAAACAATATCCCTGTCACCTGATTTTTGCTTAACGAGCCGTTTATTTTCGTCATAGGTGTATTCCTCCATTGTTTGTAAAGACTTAGCAGTAGTTATAATTTGGGCAATATTGCCATCCGGATTATACACATAATTAACCCGATACATAGTATCCTGGAAATCTTTGTCACTTGCGCAGGTAGTTTGTATTAGCCTGTTATTGGTATCATACTGCCAGGCAAAAATAGAATCTAGTTTCTCCGTCTGGCCTTCCACCATCTCTATATCGAGCCTACCGTGAACATTATATTTCATTTCATATATCCGGCTGAATGCAAGCTTGAGGTTAACCCAGTAAACCCATATCTGCTTTGTTACATGGAATGAATCATATACATAATTAAAATAGTCCATAACCTCATAATGAGGGGATTTACGTGTTTCCAGTTTCCTGTTGCCTGCACTATCGTAGGTATAATTCCAAATGCCTGCCCACTTTCTTTCTGAAGCGGTGTCGTAAGGAGTTACTCTTTTCGCCACCAAATATCCAGCCTTGTCAAACGTAATAGTATCAACATACCCCTTTTTACTTTTTCCATCAACCAGTGAAAAACTACTTACTACAACTGCTGAAATTTTACGGTTTACTATCTCAGTTTTGCCGGGTAACACAACTTGAGAAGAACTCGTCATACTTCTTAAAACGAATATTGCCAACAGGCAAAACCGGGCAGTGCTTCTTGTTTTCATAGGAGGGGATATTTTTACAAATGTATTCTTAAAACGAGATATTTCCTACTAATGAATTATATCCTTCATACGCTCAAGCTTGTTGAAAAATGCAGTATCTATCTGCTGCCCGTCCCTTTTTGCAACCTGAACGCAGGTAAATGCCAATGCATTATCCCCTAACTGGTTATAAGCAACCGCCAGGTTATATGCAGCAGAAGCTTGTACATCTGTTGGCGGTGCAAGCTTCAGTGTCATCAGAAAATCATCTACCGATTCTTTTATCTGCCCGTTGCTATACTTAGCTACTCCCCGGTAAAAATAATAGTATGGGTTATCCGATTGGGCTGCTATCAGTACTGAATAGTGGTTAATGGCATTTTGATATTGCTTTGCATTGGTGGTAGCTGTAGCAATATTACCGTATAGTTTTTCCACCCCGGGTTCTATTGCAATGGCTTTCCTGTAATAGTATACTGCACTATCCAACTCACCGGCATTGGCATATACATCCGATACTTTTATATAAGTAGTAGAAACATGTGCGCCACTATTTAGCAACCGCAAATAAAATCTTGCCGAATTCGCATAATCTTTTTTAGCCTTGTAAATGTTTCCTATATCATTCAGCACCTCATCATCATCATTTAGCCTAATCCAACTGGCGTAATTCACCAATGCTTTATCGGGCATACCGTTATCCATGTAATAATCCCCAAGCCCTTTATAAAAAAGCGATGCCTCATCGCCGTATTGTTCAACAGCGTCCGTAAAAAGGGTTTCCGCATTATGCCATACCGCTGTGCGTTTGTTGCATAAATACGCCAATGCTAGTGTAATTCCACTGATTAATATGATAGCAGATACCCTAAGGGCAGAAAAACGTTTCCATAACTCTGTTATAAAGAAAGTGCTTATAAAAAGTAATCCTATATAGGAAACATAAGAATACCGGTCTGCCATAACAGCCATGCCTGCCGAAATAAATTGCAATTCAAAAACAACATTGACAAGAAAGAATGCTAACCCAAAAGCGATAACAGCAAAATAGTTTTTGTTTATTTTATACGAAAAATATAACGGAACAACTATAATAAGAATGGCTATCCAAAGGGAAACATAATAGAAAGCCGGCAATGGCATATCAATATGCAACTCCATATTCACACAGGGATAGGGATAGAATGTGGACAGGTTAACCGGGACGAAAAACTTTAAAATGTACATCACAAACCCGTAACTGGCAAAAAGAACTCTTTTGCCAACAGGTATATTTTCAAAAGGAGTAATGGTATTTACCTGGAGAGTGAAACAATAATTAAGGATACCCAGTCCCAGAGCAAGAAGCAAAAAAGGGATTTTATTCAGTACAAGTTTCTTATCCCATTTTTGTTTTAAAAGAAAATCAATGCAAAATAAGGAAAGGGGAAATACCACCGCCATAGGCTTGGACAGGCAGGAAGCAATAAAAAACAGCATCGTGGCCCCATACCACTTTATTTTTTTATTAAAAAAATAGTTTAAATAGCTTAACAACCCCAGCAGGTAAAAGAAGGTATAAAGCACATCTTTGCGTTCTGCAATCCAGCATACCGATTCCACATGCATGGGATGAATGCCAAACCACAGGGCCGATATATATGAAGCGAGCAAACCCTGCTTTTTATCTACAAACGATAATTTGGAGAATAAAGAGCCGGTAAAGAAAAACGCCAATAAAACATTCGCAATATGAAATAAAACGTTGGTGAGATAATAGGACGAAGGGGACATTCCGGCAAGTGCATAGTTTACTGCCAGCGAAAGCATGGTAAGGGGATGATAATAATTTAGCGTGATGTTTTTGGTGAAAATAACCTTCAGGTTATCCCCCGTAAATGCCTTGATATAGGGGTCGGTTTTAATATATACATCATCATCCCAATTGGTAAACTGGTTATTCAGTGCTCCCCTGAAACATAAAAAGGTGAGGATACATATTCCGGCTAAAATATAAGGCTTAAATTTTTCTAATGCAGGCTCTTTATTCATCGCTACCCGTAAAATGGCAAGATAAATATATATAAGTTACCGGCTATATTTTACGGTATTTAAACCGGGTAATCGTAAAACGTTTTGTGAGGCTTAATGCTTAATACAGGTACTATGGAATGGTTCACGATTTGATGGGCAAAAGCACCCATAAATGCGCCAGGCATATCCGATTCATGGTCGGTCATTATGGCAAGCAGGTCAGCGTTCACCTCTGCTGCATAATTCATAGCTTCAATAGCTACATTATTTGCCGTTACTACTTTTCGCTCAAACTTTACTCCCGCATTTTTAACAGCCTTCTCCACGGTAGTGATTTTACTATTGAATTTGTTCATATTCAACTTGTCGCCATCTTTAGTAATACCGAGAATGTGAACTACTGAGTGGCATTTTGATGCTATAGGTAAAACGTGGTTTATTTTTTCCCTGGAATACAAGGAGTCGTCAATGGGTAATACAATAGACCTGATTTCAGATACATTAAATCCCTCCCGAACAGTAATTACCGGGCATGGAGAAAGATTAACCACCTTGTGGGAAGTGCTTCCCATAAAAAGTTCTTCAAACCCGTTTGTTCCATGCGTTCCCATTACAATCAGGTCAATATTTTCTCCGGCAACTGTTTCTGCAATTTTAGCTGCGGGTTTACCGGTGGCAAGTGCACTTTTCACCTTTACTTTATATTTTTTGGTTATACTGCCGGCATATTCATTCAATACTCCCGACGCTTTTTTACGCACCAGAAATTTAAATGTATCCGGAGATTCACTGCTAAACCAGCCCTGGGGATAATTATGCGTTCCTTCTATAACGTGCAATAAAACAATGTCAGCCTTAAATTTGCTGGCCAAATATGCTCCATATTCAATGGCAGGCTCCCCTCCTGCAGAAAAGTCAACAGGGATAAGAATGGTATGTAGAAGAGTATCCACAAAGGATCTTAATTAATCTCTGCTAAAGTTATTAGTTTGTAAGAGATTACTCCCTATTATTCGATATAAACCCTTATTGGAACGACAAACCTGGCTTTTTCATCGTAAAAAGCATACTACTCCTCCACAGCTTTGGTCATGAAACCATTACTTTTTAATACTGGCGGAGCGATTTAACTGGATAGCAATTTTCTTACTAATACTTTCCACCGCGTCAATGTCACTCGAATTAGTAAGCACAATTATGGCAATGCCATCATCTATATACCTCCAATATTCTGATATAAATCCGGGCTCGCTTCCACCATGAAATACTAACCTGTGTTTATTGCGCAGCAATCTCACACGCCAGCCATAACCGTAGTAGTCCATCTGTCCCTTAGCAACCTCTCCTGTATGCACCGTATCTCCCCACATCTTTGCCCAATCCTCTTTGGTTAATATAGTGCCACTCCGCAAAATGGAATCCCATTTCATCATATCGTCAATAGATGAGCTGAATGCACCGCTGGGACGCAAGGCAATAAGATCAGGCTCTTCAATAGACTTTCCGGATTTCTCATTGTACACATACCCTTTTGCCTTTTCAGGGCCGGTGCTTTTATCAGTAGTTACGGTATTATTCATGCCACACCGAATGAAAAAATTATTCATATAATCTTCAAAGCTCTGGCCGCTGACTTTCCGGATAATATCCGCAAGTATAAAATATCCCATATTGGAATATTCCCATTTAGTGCCCGTAGCAAAATGCAATTTGTCTTTATATGTTGCTTCAATAAGCACTGAATCGGGTTGCCTCTTCATCCACTTGAAGGCAGGCGATTCACGCTCTATTCCTGATGTATGGTTCAGCAAATTACGAATGGTAATATCACGCCACTCATCGGGTGCATCGGGAAAGTATTTATATATATGGTCCGACAAGCTTAATTTACCCTGTTCGGCTAAAGCCATAATATTAGTCGCAATAAACTGTTTACTGATGGAGCCTATTTTATAAATCGTTTCAGAAGAGGCAGGCTTGGAGTTTGCTATGTCGGCAAAACCATATCCTTTATGTACTATTACCCTATCATCCGCCAATATGGCAAGCGATAACCCTACAACATGCCGCTTTTCCATCTCACTCTTTACCACGCTGTCAATGGCAGGTATCTGCGCTATGCAGGATACAGAGCAGAGAAACAATCCAAGAAGAATATTTATTTTTTTACACATGAATTTTGAATATCGCATTATGAAACCTACCCCGCCCAGTTTTCCCTGTCCAGGCTACGGTAGTTTATAGCCTCTGCCAGGTACTGGGTTTCTATATTCTCCGAATTATCAAGGTCAGCAATGGTTCTCGAAACTTTTAAAATCCTGTCATATGCACGCGCTGAAAGATTTAATTTCTCCATGGCCGTTTTTAATAATTGGTTGCCTGCTTCATTTATCTTGCAATACATTTTTAACTGCTTGGATGTCATTTGTGCATTGCAATAAATAGAAGTTCCTTCAAACCGCTTTGCCTGGATTTTTCTTGCTGCCACCACCCTTTCCCTTACTTTTTCACTTTTCTCACTTGCCCTTTCCGATGACAGTTCCCCATAAGCAACAGGCACTACTTCCACATGAATGTCTATACGGTCCAGCAAGGGCCCTGAAATCCTGTTAATATATTTCTGAACCATGCCGGGAGGGCAAACACAATCCTTGGTAGGGTGATTATAATATCCGCATGGGCACGGGTTCATAGCTGTTACCAGCATAAAACTGGCAGGATACTCCACGGTAAACTTAGCACGGGAAATGCGTATTACCCGGTCTTCCAATGGTTGGCGCATCACTTCCAAAACAGTTCTTTTAAATTCGGGTAGTTCATCCAGGAATAATACTCCATTATGTGCCAATGAAATTTCACCCGGCTGGGGAAAGCTCCCTCCTCCGACAAGTGCCACATCGCTGATAGTATGGTGGGGGGAACGAAACGGGCGTGTAGCGATGAGTCCGACACCATCCATCGTTTTTCCTGCTACAGAATGAATCTTGGTGGTTTCTAAAGCCTCCTCTAATGTGAGCGGAGGCAATACGGTTGGCAACCGCTTTGCCAGCATGGTTTTCCCCGCTCCCGGCGGACCAATGAGTAACACATTATGCCCACCCGAAGCAGCAATCTCCAAAGCACGTTTTATATTTTCCTGCCCCTTTACATCGGCAAAATCAAAATCGGAGTGAGAGAGTTGGGTATAAAAAGTTTCTGCAACGTTTACTTTCACGGGTTGCAATTCTATATCCCCATTCAAAAAGTCTATTGCTTCTTTTATGTTTTGTATTCCATATACATCTAAGCCGCTTACAATAGCAGCCTCTCTCGCATTTTGCGCCGGAAGAATAACTCCTTTAAATCCATTCTCCTTAGCATTTAATGCTATAGGTAAAACTCCTTTTATGGGTTGCAATCCCCCATCCAAAGAAAGTTCGCCCATAATGAGGTAGTCTTTTACTTTATCACTGCTTATCTGGTCGGATGCAGCAAGAATACCAATAGCGAGCGTTAAGTCATACGAAGAGCCTTCCTTACGGATATCCGCCGGAGCCATGTTTATTGTAATCATCATCCCCGGAATGCGGTACCCGTTATTTTTCAAGGCAGCATCTATCCGTTGCTGGCTCTCTTTCACAGCACTATCAGGCAATCCTACCAAAAAGAAATTTACTCCCTGCGCAATATTTACTTCTACAGTAATCAGAGTAGCCTCAATGCCACTTACAGCACTTCCATATACTTTAACCAACATTTTATCTATTTTGTAAGGTGTAAATATATTTGTTATTTCCAGAGACTTCGTCGTATACTAAGAAAAGACTATTTCCCATCTCTACCTTTTATAACCATATTATAGTAGTTATAGTCAGTCATGGGAGGGTCAGTGATGCCAACATTGCGGGCAATAGTAATAATTTGCCCGCGGTGATAGGCTCCGTGTGTAATACAATGCTGGATAAATTCGTACTTAGGCATTTGTCCCTTCACCCAGGGAGCATCTATTTCGCATGGTCCAAGTAGCTCCGCTTCATGCAAAGATTTAACATACGTACAAAAAGATTCGGATTGCTTTAACAGTTTCGGGATAACTTCAGCATCATTACCTGTAAACTCTTGCCACGGTTGCCGGGCAGAGCCCTGCAATATACCTAACCAGAATTTTTCAGTGTCCAATAAATGTGAAAGCGTTTTAATAACAGATGGGAAGCTGGACGCGACTTCTTTTTGTAATAAAGCTAAAGGTTTTGTTCCCAACCAATTTGCTATTGTTTGATTAGCCCATACGTTATATTCGGCATAATTATGCATTAATTTTTCCAAGCTCATACACATTTAAATTATAATACAAATATGCTACTTTTGTTTACCTGGTAGTCAAAGCAAACTTAAAAAGCCAAAATTCCGTAACTCTCTTAAAACTCCAACTCTATGAATACAACTATTTGTACTATTCTTATTTGTTTGGTTGTATGCTGCGTGGTTATGCTTATTATTTATGCCTGGGCGTATAGCATTAAAAATGCCGGCGTTGTAGACATCTTCTGGGCATTTAATTTTTCTCTCATTGCCATCCTGCTTTACTTTTTGGCCGATGGCTACGCACAACGAAAGATGCTAATATGTGCTATGGTGCTAATATGGAGCCTGCGCTTAGGGATTTATCTTCTAGTACGGGTAGGCTCACACTTGGGCGAAGAAGAAGGGCGATATAAAAAAATGCGGGAAGAATGGGGAACGGCTGCAAACAAAAAATTATTCTTTTTCTTCCAGGCACAGGCACTTTCCAATATTTACCTTGCCATTCCATTTTTCCTTATTGCATTTAATCCCAAAGAGGGTTTGTCACCCCTTGAGTATGCCGGAGCCATTATATGGGCAATAAGCATTTGCGGAGAAGCCATTGCCGATGCCCAATTAAAAAATTTCAAGAAAAACCCTGCCAATAAAGGTAAGGTATGTGCTGCCGGATTATGGAACTATTCCCGCCATCCGAATTATTTCTTCGAATCTATGATTTGGGTGGGATATGGACTTGTAGCTCTTAATGCAAGCTATGGCTGGCTTGGGTTGCTTAGCCCTGTCACTATCATTTTATTGTTGTTCCGTGTAACAGGTATTCCCCTTACCGAGCAACAGGCAATACGTTCAAAGGGCGATGCTTATAAAGAATACCAGCGGACAACCTTCGTATTTGTTCCCTGGTTCAAGAAAAAATAGAACATTTGCAGCTTATTTAATTTTTATGTGGTATTCCGGTTTACTTGAAAAAGATGTATTGCCAGATTTTATTGTTCGTATGGGGATAAGAAACCTATTAGCCCAGCGGCTGAAAGAAGAAAATAAAGGCAACCCGGAAGCCCAGCAGGAGCATTTTATGAGCCTGGTGGAGGAATTAAAACACTCTCCCATTGCTATTCATACTGACTATGCCAATGCCCAGCATTATGAAATCCCGGCCAATTTCTTCGAGCTTGTGCTGGGCAAACATCTCAAATATAGTTCTGGGTACTGGAAAGAGGGAGTAACTTCTTTGGACGCTTCTGAAAAAGATATGCTGGATATTACATCCCAAAGAGCAGAATTAAAAGACGGGCAAAAAGTATTGGAACTCGGCTGTGGCTGGGGTTCATTATCTCTCTACATGGCAGAAAAATTCCCTAATAGTAGTATTACTTCTGTTTCCAATTCGCATAGCCAGAAAGTATTTATAGACGAGCAGGCACAAAAAAGAAATTTGAAAAACCTTACCATAATAACTGCCGACATGAACGTTTTTCAAACCGAAGAAAAATTTGACCGGGTAGTATCGGTAGAGATGTTTGAGCACATGCGTAACTATGAATTGCTGATGAATAAAATCATCCACTTTTTACAACCCTCCGGCAAATTATTTGTGCACATTTTTACACATAAAGACTATGCCTATAAATTTGAAGTAAAAGATGAATCGGATTGGCTGAGCAAATACTTCTTCACCGGGGGAATAATGCCCTCGGACCACTTATTGCTTTATTTCCAAAACCAATTGAAAATTGAAAACCATTGGAGGGTCAGCGGGCAACATTATCAAAAAACATCGGATGCATGGCTGCGCAATATGGACTCCCATAAAACCCAAATTATGAAAATAATGGCACAAGTTTATGGGAAGAATGATGCCCTGAAATGGTGGTCGTACTGGAGAATATTCTTTATGTCTTGTTCCAAGCTATGGGGCTACAAACAAGGTACCGAATGGATGGTCAGCCATTACCTGTTTCAAAAAGTTGTGTGAGCATATCGTGCACAATGTGCAACTTCTTCCTTTTCCAAAAACAGTGAATAGTTTTTTTGCAGGCTTCATACATCGAAGCACTTAATAAAGTTATTATTACGAACGCCACATCAAGCCGTATACTAAAATAACTTTTCACAATAAAAAAAGCTGTTATAAGATAAAGCGGATATATAATAAGCAACAAACAATAAGTGAGAGAATCGTGGAAAACTTTATGCTTTACAGCCCTTGCTACGATACCCTTTGATAGTAAATAAGGGATGGCATTCAGTTGCCATGCAATTTCAACTACAACGACAGAAAACATAAATTTAATAATTCCCGGCGAAGATTCTTTATAATAAGTAATATCCTCCTTTGTAATAAATTCAGATAGTTTATTATAGTTTGCCTGGAATAATTCACTACCCGTAGCAAGGTATTTGTTCTGCAACTTTTTAGCCAGCTTTGCTCCGTCCTTAAAATTCTTAAGAATAAACCCTACAAGCTTTTCTTGTAAAGAAGTATCTTTTTCTTTATCAATTACAATACAATTACCTGATAGAATAGTATTTATTTTCTTGTTGAATGTGGTATTAAAAAGCCCGGCCTCATTAATTCCCTCAAAGGATTTATTTTCGATGTTTTCAAGGAATTCTACATATAACT
>JABDAL010000028.1:7336-26715 GCA_013289165.1 Bacteroidota bacterium | reverse complement strand
ATTTTTACTTTTGTGAGAATAGCGCTATTCCTTGTTGTATTATATGGATTAATAAAAAACCTAAAAGGATTTAGGTTTACAAATAATACTGTAAACTAATGTAATAATTATTGCATGCTTAACAACCTTTTGCAAGCAAATTCATAGCCCTTATAAATAAAATAGCCAATCAATATCCCTAGTATAACCCCACATAATACATCGGAAGGATAATGCACCCCCAAATATACCCGGCTGTAGCTTAATAGAAAAGCCCAAATTATTAACCCCCATGCAATATACATTCGGCGGAATAACAAACTCAAAAAGGTAGCCAGACAAGCTGAATTAGCCGCATGGTTAGATACAAATCCATATAAGCCGCCCATGTATTCATTTCCGTTGGAATTTTTATAAAAATGAAGCAGTTCCATTACACCCGGTGTATGGCTGGGGCGCAAGCGCATAACTTCGTTCTTTATAAGGTTAGCAACTTGGTCACTTATTATAATTGCCAGTACTGCAAACAATATTATTAACCAGGTTTTATTTTTATAGTTCCAGTATATAAGTATGACAAGAAGCAGGTATAATGGTATCCAGGTAAATCGTCCGCTAATGGCCATCATCACCTGGTCCATAAATGGAGAGTTTTTGCCATTTATGAAAATTGCCAGGTGTTCGTCCATGCTTTCCAGCCTGTCTATAAAAGAGCACATAAGTGGGTGATTTGTGAAACAAATATACGGCGGATTCCATACCTTTGTCAAAAAGAAAGCGGTTCATGCCAGATGTGATAAAACTGTTGTCAGACCATGTGATAAACCAAATAGCTGCAGGAGAGGTTATACAGCGCCCTGCTTCGGCTGTGAAGGAACTGATGGAGAATGCGGTGGATGCAGGTTCGACCAAGATAAAACTACTTATTAAAGATGCCGGAAAAACCCTCATACGGGTTATTGATAATGGCAGTGGTATGTCTGATACGGATGCGCGGCTTAGTTTTGAAAAACATGCTACTTCTAAAATCACCACGGCTAATGATATTTTCTCCGTTACTACCAAAGGATTCCGGGGCGAGGCATTGGCTTCAATAGCTGCTATTGCCACTGTTGAGCTTAAAACAAGAACGGCAGAGAGCGAAACAGGGACTTTAGTAGAAATAGAGCATAGCAAGTTTCAACGGCAGGAAATTTGCCAATGCGAAAAAGGAACCTCTATAAGCGTTAAAAATTTATTCTTTAACGTACCTGCCCGCAAAACATTTTTAAAGTCAGACCAGGTAGAATTCCGTCATATAATGGACGAGTTTCATCGGATTGCAGTGGCACACTCCGGAATAGAGTTCACCTTATTTAATAACGATGAACAGCTTTTCCACCTGGTGACCGGCACTCTGAAACAGCGGATTATGGCTCTATTTGGAAATACATACGACCAGAAAATAGTTCCGCTTACAGAGAATACCAACCTGGTATCTATCTCAGGATTCATTGGTAAACCCGAGTACGCCAAGAGAACACGCGGGGAACAGTATTTTTTTGTGAATCGCCGCTATATCAAAAACAACTACCTGAATCATGCCCTGCAATCTGCTTATACAGAACTGCTGGCAAAGGACTCGCATCCCTCTTATTTTGTATTTTTTGAAATTGAGCCGGGGAAGATAGATGTAAACATACACCCTACCAAAACGGAGATAAAGTTTGAGGATGAATCAATGGTTTATGCCATATTAAAGGCTGCTGTAAAAAGAGCATTGGGGCAGCATAATGTTATTCCGCCTATGGATTTTAACCAGGAAACAGCATTTGAAATCCAGCCGGTGAAAAGTACCGATGTGCTCCGCCAGCCACAGATAAAAATAAATCCTAATTACAATCCTTTTGCAGAAGAAGCTAAAAACAATTTGCACAATGCAGGATTTACGCAACCTGTAAGGAATGAACAGCAAAAGGCTGAACACCGGAATAGTATACAGCCGGATATAGAAATTCCGCCCCAGGTGATTCCCATGGAATTTGCCATAGAAATAAAGTGGCATGAAAACTGGGGAAAGGATTATATTATTGCAATGAAAGACGAAAAGCTGGTACTCATAAACCAGCGCCTGGCATGGGAAAAAATATTTTTTGAAGAAGCATCCGCAGCATTGCAGAAAAATGAAAATCTTCCCTCACAAAAGGAACTTTTTCCGCAGACTATCCAGGTTTCTGCCGAGGATGCGGGTATTATAACCACTCTTTTACCCGAACTCAGGTGCCTTGGTTTTGATGTCAGTGACTTTGGCAAGCAAACTTTCATTATTTATGGAACACCCTCAGGCGTTGAATCGGGAGTAGCGCCTGCTTTTTTAGAGAGTGTAGTGGAAAACTATAAGAACAGCAGAGAATCTGAAATTAAAAATCCCGGAAATGCCCTTCTGGCTAAAAACTTTGCAAGAAAAATAGCAAGTAAAAATTGCAAACTCTTATCGCCTGAAGAACGCGAAGTATTACTGGAAAAACTTTTCAGTTTAGCCTCGCCTGAAATAGCTCCCGAAGGGAAAAAAGTATTTATTGAATTATCTCCTGACAAAATAGAATCGTGGTTTTAATATATAGTATCTACTAATTTGACAAACGTTTTTCATGACCGATTATCGCCCACCTAGCTTCAGTTTATTTCCCCCAGTCGTAAAAAATTTATTAATAGCAAATGGATTATTCTTTTTTGCCACTTATGTATTGGGGAGTACCTATAAGATTGACTTAAACAGTATACTTGGATTACACTACTTAGGCTCCGGGAGTTTTAAGCCCTACCAGCTTATCACCTATATGTTTATGCATGGCAGCATCATGCACATTTTAGTAAATATGTTTGCCTTGTGGATGTTTGGAAATGCTCTTGAAAACTTCTGGGATTCAAGAAGGTTCCTGGTTTTTTATGTTATATGCGGAATAGGGGCCGGCCTTACACAAGAGATTGTCCAATATTTTTATTTTAGCCATGTGCATCATGTGATAGAGATATTTAGCAATGCTCCTAACCAATCTGACTTTTCGGCTATTGCAGCCAAGTATTTTAATCTACAGGCAAACGGTACCGAATCATACCCCGGTGAATATTTGGTTTTCCTGCAAAAAGCGTACGAATCTATGACTAATGCTGTTACCATTGGAGCATCCGGTGCTATTTTTGGCATATTACTGGCGTTCGGAATGTTATTTCCCAATACATTGCTGTACGTTTATTTCGCTATTCCCGTAAAAGCAAAATATTTTGTTGCGATATATGGATTAATCGAATTATTCTCTGCCGTGTCCAACAGGCCGGGAGATGATGTGGCACACTATGCCCACCTGGGAGGAATGGTGTTCGGATTCTTTTTAATTATGTACTGGCGAAACCAGCGAAGAAGATAAAGTTATGTCACTAAGAACAGAGATAGACAAACTGCTTGGAAGGAATGCAGGCATGCTTACCAAGCTCATTGTAATAAACGTTATTGTTTTTTTAGTAGCCAATATTTTGGTGAACATCCCCGGATTAGGAGGCTATGTATACGATTACCTGGCACTGCCTTCGTCCCTGCATAAATTGCTTTATCGTCCGTGGACGCTTATAACCTATATGTTCCTGCATATACAAACCATGCACCTTATTTTTAATATGCTGTGGTTTTATTGGTTTGGGATAATATTTACCGACTTTATGGGAAGCAAACGGCTTCTCTATACCTACCTGCTGGGCGGCATTGCAGGAGGAATTTTATTTATATTATTTTCACAGGCTTTCATGTTCGACACCTATTTACTGGGGGCCTCTGCAGGAATTATGGCAGTGATTGTTGCTACCGCAGTACTTGTTCCCGATTACGAACTCCGTCTGATTTTTTTTGGCCCCGTAAAATTAAAATACCTGGCGTTGGCTTCCTTTATACTTACTTCATTGGTCGACTTTAATGTAAATAGCGGGGGAAAAGTTTCGCATATCGGAGGGGCGCTTTATGGTATATTATATATGTATCAATACCGCAAGGGTAGAGACTTTGCAGAAATAGTGGCAAACTTTGTAAAAAAAATCGGAACTATTTTTACCATGGCTAAAGCCGGAGCCAAATTAAAAAAGGCTGGTGGCAGCGGCATACGGCAAAAGAAAGTAACAGAAGACGAAAAGCAGAAAAAAATCGATGCGATTTTAGATAAGATTTCTGCATCGGGTTACGATGCGCTTACTAAAGAAGAAAAGGATTTTCTTTTTAAATCAACGAGGGGAGAATCATAATACAATAAGGCTAAAAAGTCAACCGCTATCCAATACTAGTAAATGCCATATAAATGGCTATCAGCGCTACCATAAAATAACTTACCAGCGATTGTGCCCCTGCATAATCTTTTGCAACCCGCTGTCCGAAAAAAAGACAAAGAAAAGTAGTTCCACATAAACAAGCTGCAATAAAAGAAACGCAGGCCTCACCTGTACTTAATAACATGCATACGCCTGCGGCAGAAAGAAGACCGGAACTAAACTCCATTAATGTAAGGACAGTAAACATTAATGGAACCGTAGATTTTAAAAATGATTTTTCAAAATGATTTTTATTGAACTCGAGTTCGCTTTTCCAGTTGAATAGCTTATCAAGGCTTGACTGTATAAAAAGGATGCTAAAGAAAACTCCCGTGAACAACAGTATCAGTATATGTACATCGGTTTTCATTCTTATTGTTTTTCCAATATAAAATCCTGCTGCAATGTATATGTTCCGATGGTAGAATTAGGCAGGTTAATTAATTTTGTAGAAGACCTGTATTCTTTTTCCGAAACTTTAACTTTATACTTTGCATCTCCCTTTAATGTGATAAAGTAGAAGCCTTCTGAACTAGTGCTTAAAGTGGCCACTTTCGCCTCTGTACTATCAGAAATAATAATCCGGACGCCTTCCATGGGCTCTCCTTTATGATTTGAAACTGTTCCACGCAAAATAGAATATCCCTTAGGTTGGGAGCTATTCGCATCACCTGCTAATACCGAATAGTTGGAAAGGTCTACAATATATATGTCCCTCCCTCCCATTCCACCTTTGCGGTCGCTCGAAAAATAGCCTGTGCGTGCATCTGCGGAAATGGTGAAATTCTTTTCATTACCTACGGTATTTATCGGATACCCCAAATTAACAGGAGTCGTCCATTGGTTGCTATCATTCATGGAAGTTTTGAATATATCGTATCCTCCCATAGAAGTATGCCCATCCGAGCTGAAAAACAAAGTATGCCCGTCAGGTGCCATAAATGGAGCTCCTTCATCATAACTGCTATTGACCACCGGGCCCAGGTTCTCCGGCCTTCCCCACTCTGTCCTGCTAATCTTATGCGCTTTGTATATATCTGCTCTTCCATAGCCTCCCGGCCTTTCACTGATAAAATACAGTGTATTGCCATCGGGTGAAAGACATGCACCATCTTCATAAAACGAAGTGTTTACAGGGGGACCAAGAGATATGGGAACGGCCCATTTTCCTTTTTTGGAAACTTTAGATGTGTAGATGTCTCCACCCAAATAAGAACCATGGGTATTGTTCTTGTATAAGAAAAGATAGTTTCCATCAGGAGAAATGCTGGAACAGGAAGTATGTGCCTGCGGCTCATTTACGTCTCCGTCTATCGGTTCAGAAGGCCCCCAGTCACTTTTAGCACTATCCCATTTACATATGTATACATTGTCGAAACCTTGCATCCCCCCGCCCCCATCTAAAGATTCCGTCCCGCTCATTTCTGAAAAAGGACGGGTAGACGTAAAAATTAATACAGTTCCATTTGCCGTAACAGATGGGCTTTTATCATCATATCCCGAATTAATATTCTCTCCCGCATTCCTGATTTTTACATTCACAGGATGTTTCTCCATTTCCTTTGCAAGGACACATTCGGCAGTCAAATGATTAACATAATCCTGCAAAAGCATTTTCGGGTCGTCCTTATATTTTCTTTCATGGCAGTGGAATTCTGCTATTGCTTTGTCCAATTGATTCTCCTGCTGGTATACCATTCCAAGCCCCAAATTAAGGTCTTCATTCGCGTTGGAATCTGCTGCCTCGGCCTTTTGAAGATACTCCATCGCTTCATCCAATTGCTGAAGAGAATAATAACACTGCCCTATATGAAAAAGAATGGAGCCATCATCGGGTTTCATCTCATTTGCTTCGGTATATAGCTTTAAGGCTTCATCCATATTGCCTGCATTATATGCATGGCCGGCCTCCGATAGTTTCGTACTCACATCAGCATCACCACCTTTTGGATTCATTTGAGAAAACAAGATACTATTCATCAATATGAAGCAGACAAGGATGCCAAATTTTTTCATGGGCTTTTTTAGGAAAGCCCAAATGTACAGCTATTTGTATTTTCTTAAAGTTAAAATAAAAAAAACATTTCAACATCAAATACTATTGATTATAAATAATTTGTATATACTATATAAACTATTTTATTCTACCACTTCGAGCAGGGTACGGAAGGCAGTAAATTTATCTTTGAATTTATCAAACGCCTCCTTCTGCAGGTGCGGAGCATGTTTTTCTTTGTATTCTGTATACTCTATGAGGCTCTTGCAGAAATATTGCACCGAATAGGTAGTACCGTCATCTTGCACATCAAGCAGGCGGCAAACGCGATACCCAGTAAACAGCCCGGTACTCAGTACAGCAGGTATATGTTCCTCCCGCATCCATTTGAGCCATTGATGGTGGCTATCGTCATCCACATTTATCGTTACGTTATAAATTATCATTTCAAAAAAATTTTACGAATATACAATTCAATCAGCCTTGGTACAGCGTAATTCTCCATGTCCTTCAATTTTATCCAGGAGCAACCGCCCGGAATTTTTGCAGGCTCAGTGGCCATATTAATCTTGTAAAACCTGGCATGCAACTTTTGATGACTGAGTATATGAACATATTCTTCCGACACATTATCTATTACAGGTTTGGAAAGATGAATAAGTTCTTCCCACCTTTTATTTTTTAAAAAAGCCGAAGTTGAAACTCTTTTAGTGGTTTCAAGCATAGGAAAATCATAGAGGTTTTGCCAAATATCTTTAGCGGTACGCAACCTGATAAGTATTTTGCCGGCATGAATAATTACCAAATAATTAAAATACCTGTTCCTTTGTTTCGTTTTCCCATCTTTTACCGGAAACTCTGATACTTTTTTGTGCAGATACGCATAACAGGCTTCCTGTATAGGACAGTTTTCACAATGGGGCTTTGCAGGAAGGCATACCATAGCACCCAGTTCCATAACAGCCTGGTTATAGATTCCCGGTGTTTCGTGAGGGAGCAGCTCGCCGGCAATTTTAGAGAGTTCCTTTTTCCCTTTACTGGAATTAATAGGGGCAGTGATTCCAAACAAGCGGGAATATACACGCATAACATTGCCATCTACTGCCGGAAAAGGAAGATTAAATGCAATGGAGGCAACAGCTCCCGCAGTATAATCTCCCACTCCTTTCAAGGCCCGTATAGATTCATATTCTTTCGGAAACTTTCCTTTGTATTTAGCTTTAATGAAACGGGCAGCTTCATGCAGATTCCTGGCACGGGAATAATAACCCAATCCCTGCCAAAGTTTCAGAACATCGTGTTGAGGATCAGTGGCAAGAGCTGATACAGTAGGGTATTTCTCAATAAATCGTAAATAATACTGCCAGCCCTGTTGCACACGGGTCTGCTGTAAAATAACCTCAGAAAGCCATATTTTATATGGGTCATTGGTATTCCTCCATGGTAAATCGCGCTTATTCACACCATACCATTCCAACAACTTTGTTCTCCAATCGCCCACTTATACTACTATGTTAATTTTTCCAAAAATACGGGATATTCAGGCAACTAGAGGCTACCCTTTCCCGTTTTATAACCCAATCCATCCCATAATTTCGTACTTTTAGGCCCTCTTATTATAGAAATATGACTATTAAAAAACTGCTTTTCGTCCCCATATCATGTCTATTTGCAGTAGTAATGGTAGCCCAACAGGCAGAAACAGGCGATACCAAGGCTACTACCATTTTACAGGCATTATCAAAAAAAACAAAAACTTATAAAACGATTTACGCCGAGGTTACCCTCACCAAATACGGGTCAGATAAAAAAGCAGATGCGCCACAAAAAGCTACTATTTGGCTAAAGGGCGGAAAATATAAGTATGATAGTAAAAACCAGACTGCCTTCTGCGACAGTGCTATCACGTGGACCTATTTGAAAGACGCCAACGAAGTGCAAATTAACAAAGTGGATGCTTCAAGCGATAAAGGAAATTTATCGTTGGCTACTATTTTTGGTTTTTATGAAAAGGGCTTTAAAAGCCGCTTTATTGACGAAGAAAAAGCAAATAATATACTTTGCGAATGTGTTGACCTATATCCCAAGCATCCTGAAAAGGAAAACTATCATACCCTAAGGCTTTATATAGATAAAACCAAAAACCAGATTGTGCAGGCTACCGGCATGCTAAAAGATGGTAGCACCATCAATGTGGTGATTGATAAATTCACCCCTAATGTAACTCTTGATGATGTTACTTTCACTTTCGATGCAAAAAAATATCCGGGAGTGGAGATTGAAGACCTTAGGGAATAACGTTAGTCGTACAGTTCAAACTTAATCTGCTTTTTATCATAGCCCATTTCCAGTATATGCTGCTGGGCTTCTTTTATCATTACCTTCCACCCGCAGAGGAAGAACATAGCAGGGCGTTTGTCCGCATAGATTTCTTTATATACCTGGTGCACATAGCCCTTTTTACCCGTATATGCAGGGCTGTCTTCCCTTGATAAAACAGTTGTAAAGCGAAGCCCGGGCATGGTACGGGTAAGTTCTTCCATTCCTTTTTTATATAAAACATCCTTTTCGTAACGTGTACCAAAAATGAGTTCTATATTTTTATAGGAAATGTTATTCCGTATGGCATCATGCAAAAAGGAACGGAAAGGAGCTATACCTGTACCCGTGCATACCAGGCAAATGTCAATATCTATAGGAACCGGTGGCTTCATGAACTTGCCCGCAGCCTGTGAAAGCGGCAGTTTCGAACCTATTTTTACTTCATTAAACAAATAGGGCGTACCTAAACCCTGCTCATTTAATGAAATTACCAGTTCGACAATATTATTACCATCCGGAGCAGATGCTATGGAATAGGAACGGGTTGTAATTTTGGAAACAATAGGCAAATCAAGCATTACAAATTGCCCGGGGCTGAAATTAAAATTTTCAAGCTCAGGAATACGAAAGAAGAACCGCTTTACTACAGGGGTTTCATCAATAATGTCAATAACTTCGGAGGTATAAAAATGATAGGGCATTCAATCAATTGGGGATTAGAAATTAGGAATCATATTTTTTTTAATGCTGTTTCTACCGTTTTCAACATTTTGTCATTAAAGTCAAGATGAGTAACTATTCGGAGGGCATTATTACCGATCATAGATATCAGGATATTGTCTTTTTTTAGGGCATTGGTAAAAGTATCTGCCGGCATAGAGTTATCCAATGAAAAGATGATAATGTTAGTCTCAACAGGAAGCATACTTTTCACATAACTTTTATTTTTCAATATTCCTGCAATACGCTTAGCCCGCTGGTGATCTTCCTTTAATCTTTTAACATGGTTATCGAGTGCATAAATGCCGGCTGCTGCCAGGTAGCCTCCCTGTCTCATCCCTCCACCAAGCAGTTTTCGTATTCTTCTGGCCTTTGCAACAAATTCTGCATTTCCAATTAATACAGAACCCACAGGAGCACCTAATCCTTTTGAAAGGCATATTGAAATAGAATCGCAGGCTTTGCCATATTCTTTAGCATTATCACCGGTTTCGGCAAGAGCATTAAAGATTCTTGCTCCATCCAGATGCAGGTTCAGTTTATTCTTTTTGCATACCTGCGAAATTTTTTTCACATTATCTAATGTGTAATAGCTCCCTCCTCCCCTGTTACTCGTATTTTCAATAACTACTAATGAAGTTTTAGGTAGCCAGTCGGCGTAAGGATGAAGCGCCTGTTCCAATTGTTTGGAAGTAAACCGTCCGTTATCACCTTGTATTAATTTGGTCTGTACACCGGAATTAAAAGCAATTCCACCACCTTCATAATTATATACATGGGCAGTGGCGTCACATATCAGTTCATCTCCGGGCTGGGTATGAACCTTAATAGCTGTTTGATTGGTCATAGTGCCCGAAGGACAATATATCCCGGCCTCTTTACCAAATATGGAAGCAGCTTTCTGCTCCAACTCGTTTATAGAGGGGTCTTCCTTAAATACATCATCTCCGACTTTAGCATTAAACATGAATTTTAACATCCCCGGTGTAGGGCGTGTTACGGTATCACTTCTAAGGTCTATTTGCATAAGAGTAGCTTTTTTGGAGTACAAAGTTAGGCATTTAGCAAATCCAAGCAATTCATAAACAAATTGGTCTATTTTTGTCACAAAATAAATATGCAGGAAAGCACCCCAGAAAATACACTCGAGTTTTTGGAACGAAATCCCCTGCTCTCTAAAATAGTGTTCCTTATTGCTGTATTACTTTGCCTTTCACCTTTACTAACACCCCCTACAGCATTATTACTGGGATTAATCCTTGCTCAGACAACGGGACATCCCTACAGACAGTATAATCATAAAGCCACACAAATTCTATTGCAGTTCTCGGTGGTTGGGCTTGGGTTTGGCATGAATTGCATCACCGCTATTCATACCGGGAAGGAGGGTGTTTTATTTTCAGCAGTATCTATATTAGTCACCTTACTTCTCGGGCATTTTATTGGCAAATTGTTAAAAATAGAATCCAAAACCTCTCATCTTATTTCATCAGGAACTGCTATTTGTGGCGGCAGTGCCATCGCTGCTATTTCCAAAGTTTTGAATTCGGAAGAAAAGCAAACATCTGTTGCCTTAGGAACAGTTTTTATACTTAACTCCATAGCCCTATTTATTTTTCCGGGCATAGGCCATGCACTCAACATGACTCAACACCAGTTTGGCATTTGGAGTGCTATTGCTATTCACGATACAAGCTCTGTTGTGGGGGCAGCCAGTAAATATGGCCTGGAGGCATTGCAAGTTGCAACCACCGTAAAACTCGTGCGTGCTTTGTGGATTGTACCTCTTGCTATTGCCACATCCATTGTCTTCTGCAAAAGGCCGGCAAAAATAAGGATACCTTATTTCATTATTTACTTCGTAATAGCTATGGTAGCCGGAACATATATTTCCTTTTTGTCTCCGGTGATTCCTTATATTACATTGGCTGCAAAAAAAGGCTTAACCCTCACTCTCTTTCTCATCGGTGCCGGCTCTTCCTACAAAATGCTAAAATCTGTTGGCTACAAACCCCTGCTCCAGGGAGTAATTCTTTGGATATTTATAAGCCTTGCAGCCTTAGGCGCAGTAGAGAGTTTCCTGAAATAGTTATACCGATAAGTAGGTTTGCACTACTGGATTTTGTGAACTAAATGCATCGGCAGGATATACATCAAAGTCATCAGCATATTTTCTTTTAATACCCGAAGCCCAAATTGCCATCCAGGTTTTCATCACACTTTCAGGCAACAGGCCACTTGACTGGTATAGGTTGTAAGCGGATGCAGAAATTGCCTTTGCTGTAAATTCTGCCGGTATAGGTTGAATAGAATTTACCTTATACCCAAGAATGGTAGTATAGACACCCATAAAATCGCTTTCGTAATCGGTATAGATGCAATAGATATCCTCACTACTTTTATTGGGGATTTGTACCCCAATATTTTGGCTCATAAACCTGCCCCATAAATCTCCTATATCCTTTTGAGACTGCCCTCCCTGGTTGGTAGTACGTACTGAAACTCCTACTACCTGAAAGGCCCCTAAATCTACCCGAGTATATTCCACAAATTAAATCCTTCGTTCTTATTTGATTAAATATACTGAACCGACATAGGTATGTTGCTTTCTTTTAGTATCCGTAACGTTTATCTTATACACGTATGTACCTTCCGGAGACATAGTACCTTTAGATGTACCGTCCCATCCGTCATTTATGTTTGTACTATGGAAGAGTTCGTTACCCCAACGGTCAAAAATGTACATTTCAAAGTCTTTAATAAAGTCTCCTTTCGCCATGAAGACCTGGTTTTTACCAAATCCATTGGGGCTGAAGGCATCGGGTATATAAAGTGCAAACATGGGCTCGACCACCACACAACTTATAATACTATCTACACATCCATGTATATTTGTTACTATCAATTGAGGGCAGTAAGTTCCCGTATCCTGGTATGTATGGGACGGGTTTTCAAGATTGCTTCCCGAATCGGCACCATCACCATATTTCCACGACCATGCTATCAATCCATATTGATCTGTACTTCTATCTGTAAATTGAATGTCTGCATTCAGTACTTCTGCCGGCTGAGGAGAGGCTGAAAACTGTGGTACAGGGTTACTATATACCGATATTACATTAGACCTGCTGAGTGTAGAACTACATCCGGCATCTGAAACTGCCGTAAGTTGTACAGTATAATGTCCGGTGTCAACAAAGCAATGTATAGGAGAACGTCCATTCACCGTATCTCTTCTACCAAAAGTCCAGGTCCATTCAACTAACTGTCCCTGGCTAACCTGGCTTGCATCTCTAAACTGTACACACAAAGGTGAACACCCTTCCGTTACCCCGGCACTGAAATTTATAATGGGTGTTGGCGAAACAGTCACCATAGCGCTATCTCCGGCTCTGCCACCACAATTATCACTTACTGTAACAGAATAGAGAGTTGTTGATGCGGGAGAAACGGTTATACAAGGAGACACCTGGCCCCCGGGCTGCCACAAAAAGCTATTTCCCCCACTACCCCCATTCGGCACCGCGCAAAGAGTGATTGACTCACCTTGACAAATAGCATGTGCACCGGTAAGAGTTACCCCAACCGGAGGTCCTAAATCAACCGTTACTGAAGAGGTTGCTGTACAACCATTGGCATCTGTTATCACTATTGAATAGGTGGTTGTAACTACTGGCGAAACCGAAATAGTATTATTTGTTCCTCCGGGTGGAGACGACCATGCATATGTATAAGGTTTCGTTCCCCCTACAGGGAAAGCAGTGAGAACAGCTGTTTGATTCAAACAAAATGACTTCGGTCCTGTGGCAGTAACCGACAGGCTGGCAGGCTGTGTGACAATAGCTGTTCCATTCGCCGAACATCCATTAGCGTCGTTTACCAAAACGGTATAGATACCAGCAACTAAATTGTCAAAAGTATCTCCACTCGGTCCCTTTGCCCACTGGTAGGTATAGGGCGGAGTCCCTCCGACCCCGTTTGCGTATGCTTTGCCATTTGATTGTCCGTAACAACTGACACCAATTATTCCGGTAGAAACAGTTAAAACAGGAGGCTGTAAGACTTTACATGTATCTGCAATGTGGCATCCATTAACGTCTTCTACATAACAAATATATGTTCCGGCGGAAAGTTTTGAGACAGAATCCGTATTTCCTGCTACGGGGCTCCATGAATAGGTATATGGAGCTACGCCTCCATTCACATGAACGGCAGCGTATCCGCTAGAACCATTAAAACATTTTACTTCTCCAATATCATTAATAAAAGCAAGGGTATTTCCTTGAAGAGTTACTGTATCCGTAACCGTATCGCATGGAGACATAACTTCTATCGTATATACTCCCCTGCTCAAATTATTTGCAATGGAATCCGTTCCGCCATTTGGCGACCACTTATAAGTATAGGGCTTCACCCCACCTGAAACATGTACAATAATCTGACCATTATTATTTCCACAAGTGGGATTTATGGCGGCCAGCACAACGTTCATGCCTGCAGGAGGGTGGCATGCCACACAACCCGTATTTTGCCAGTAAAGGCCAAGTGCTACTTGCGCCCAACAATCGCCTCCATTATTTGTATAACAGTTATATACGCATGAACTCTGTGCGTTTGTGAGAGAGGTATTGATTTCATTGTAATTCCAAAAATTGTTGGCAAATGCCGCGGAAGAGCCATTAAAATCTTCATCATTGATATTGGCATTTACGTTACTCTGCATATCGGATGCAATCTGAAAAGCAGCCGCATTAGGCGCAGCGGCACAAGTTGTAAAAGAAGTAGCGGTATAATTTGTCGAGCCTCCAATAAGAATTACTGCCCCATCCCACAACGAAATACTACCTGTATACGCAGCAGAAGGGTCTTTATATATTATTATAACGGTAATTCCATTAACTTCCCAACCAACATTTTGAAAACCAGTAAGAGACATATTGTAACCACCGCTACCAGCAATAGCAGCTGTTACATCAGCTCGGTAGTCAGCAGTACCGGTAGCGCCCCAGCATGTGGCAGCACCGGTACCTATTATGGTGGAAGTATACGTACTAACAGCGTTTAAAGGATTCGTAATAGTAATAGTGGCCGCGGGAGGACTGCCTTCAGTATATTCAGCATTCCAATAAGCAAATGCCTTAATAACTCCTGCGGCATTTAATCCTCCACATGGAATAGGAGCTACTTGTAGGGCTGCAGGAAAGCCTTTTCCACCAGGATTAAAATTATAAATCTGTGTACGTGTTTCGGTAAGTTGCGAAACTTGGGTATAATTAAGCCCGCACACATTTTGGTTTATATAACTTTGTCCCAATGTTCCATTTCCATTAGCCGGCATAGGATGATGGGCAGCTACTTTAGCAAAATGATTGTTAGGATTATTATTATATAGTGTGTCCCGGCCTGCAAAACAGCTTAAGCAAGGCACCTGCTGACTGTATGCAGCAGCACAACAAAATGCCATAAATAAAAAAAGGGGTAGTTTTTTTCTCATGAGAGGTTTTTATATTCTTGTTTGGGGCAACACTTGAATTATTTATAAAACTATTTTATAAGGGTCACTTCTCCGACATAAGAATGTGTCAGATCTTGTGCATCAGTTACATTTATCTTATATACATAAGTACCTTCCGGGCATATATTTCCTCCCTTGGCTGTTCCATCCCACCCTACATTTATATTGTTCGAATAAAATACCTGGGTTCCCCAACGGTCAAATATGTACATCTCAAAATTCTTTATATATCGCCCTACCGCTTCAAACACTTCATTCTTCCCTAATCCATTCGGAGTAAAAGCCGATGGAATATATAAGCTAAAGGCTGGGTTAATTACCAAACAATCGGTTGCTGTATCACTACACCCATGCATGTTCATTACCGCTAACTGGGCACAATAGGTTCCCGTATCTCCATACGTATGAATCGGATTCTCCAACACACTTGCCGTATCGCCTGCTTCGCCAAATACCCATCTCCATGACACGATTCCATATTGGTCGGTACTCTTATCTGAAAACTGAATCGTAGGAGATAAAATATTGGCCGGATTGGGGTTCGTTTTGAAGAATGCTACTGGAGAAGAATATACTGTTATTGTTCCCGGTTTGTTTAACGTAGAACTGCATCCACTGTCCGATACCGCTGTCAGGCCTACATCATACAGACCCGGTTTAGCATAACAATGTACCGGAGCATACGCATACATCGTGTCTTTATCTCCAAAGTTCCATACATAAGAGGCCAACCCTCCTGATCCTATCGTCGTTCCATTGCGGAATTGGACACACATCGGAGAACATCCCTGGTACAGGTCCGCATGGAAAGCTACATCCGGCAAGGGGTTTACCCTTACCTTGGCGCTCACTGTCACCGATGCTCCACAATTATCCGATACCGTTTCTGAATAAGTTGTTGTTCCTCCGGGGGAAACGGTTACACAAGGAGTGGTCATTCCTCCGGGTTCCCACATGAAGCTATTTCCTCCTGTGCCTCCGGTTGTTGCCGTACATAAGGTAACTGATGTTCCCACACACATCGAAGTAGGGCCCGTAAGGGCTGCTGTCAACGGAGGGCCTAACACCACCGAAAACTCTGCCGGATTAGGATTCGCAGTACACCCATTCGCATCTGTAACGGTAACATAATAAACCGTTGATGAATCGGGAGTAATGATTAACGTAGCATTTGTTCCTGTCTGCGGAGACCAGCTATAAGTATAGGGGCCTGTTCCTCCGTTCACATTGGCGCTCAATATTCCGCTGGCTCCCTTACACACTGTTTGGGGTCCCGTTATTTTTACTGTCAAAGGGGGAGGTTGGGTTACAGTTGCAGAGGCTGTTGCCTTACATCCATTGCCATCTATTGCTACCACTGTATAGGTTCCTGCTCCTACCGCAAGAATATTGAGAGCGGACCAAGAATACACATAGGGGGGTGTTCCGCCTGCTGCCGTCGCTGATAAGGTTCCACTGGGCTGGCCATTACACAAGGCTGGTGTCGCTGAAGCGGTAACGCTCAGCACCGGGGGTTGCGTTATCACTACCTGGGCTGTACCGGGGCAGCCTGAGGCATCCATTACTGTAATCGTATAACTACCGGCACATAAGCCGGTAGCAGTGGCTGCATTCCCGCCACTGGGAGACCAGGCATACGTATAAGGGGTTTTTCCTCCCGTAACTGCAGCATTAGCAACGCCTAAACAATTACCATTGCAGGGTTCATTGGCAATAACCGTAGCATTAAGACCAAAGGGATAAGGTGGAAACACTACAACAAACGTGGTATCGTGGGCAGGGCAAGCTGCATCATTTACAGCGCAAGTATAAGTTCCTGCACATAAGCCGGTAACGTTGTTGAAAGTACTTACATTAGGTGTCCAAGCATATTTGTAAGGTGGGGTACCTCCGCTTACTGCTATATTAATGACGCCATTACACTGGCCACATGAAGGAGGAGTTTGCGTTAATACAGCACTCAATCCAGCGGGTATACAGAGAGGCGCCGGGATGTCTGATACTAGTAATGCTAATCCGCCACAAGGGCCAGCATTTGCTGAACTATTAGCCGTAACTGTATAGGTACCTATGGTAGGAGCAGGAGTGTACGCCTGGCTCACGTCAATTCCATTGCCGATATGCTGTTGGTTCAAAAATGTAGCACCGGTCCAGCTATCTACAAATGGTCCACCTTGCCCATTATTATTATCAAAATTATCATAAATCATTCCGTTAGGCGTTGCCGTAGCTATAGTCGCCGTAACAGAGCCTCCTCCTACACAAGTAACTGTAGATGCCGTAAAAGTAATATTACATATGCTGATAGGGCTGCCTGAACCAGTTACATAAAACGCAGCAGCCATGTTCAAATAATAGGGTGAATTGTAAGGGGGTTCTGTGCATACAATAGTATGTGTACCCGCCGAGGGAGCATTATATGCATAAGTCTCAGCAACTGCATAATAATAAACAAAAGCCGTGCCAATATGTGTGGCGGGATTTCCATCTACGGTAATCGGGCCACTACCCGGCCCCATCCATCCGTCATAGGCTATCATAATAAGTTCATTGGCATGTGCTGTAGTAATACTGTAAGTAGTTGCACCAGCGGCGTTCACAGATACGTCATAGTTAACAGTGCCGTAACATTGTGCCTTCAAAGAAGAAATACTCCCCATGAGGAGGGTTGCAAATAATAAAAGTATTAATTTTTTCATGACAATATGACGTATTTATGCAACTTAATTTCTCTGAATTTATTTTCTTTTTCAATTAATTTTTCCGTCGAAAGATTGTACCAAACTATTTTATAAGGGTCACTTCTCCGACATAAGAATGTGTCAGATCTTGTGCATCAGTTACATTTATCTTATATACATAAGTACCTTCCGGGCATATATTTCCTCCCTTGGCTGTTCCATCCCACCCTACATTTATATTGTTCGAATAAAATACCTGGGTTCCCCAACGGTCAAATATGTACATCTCAAAATTCTTTATATATCGCCCTACCGCTTCAAACACTTCATTCTTCCCTAATCCATTCGGAGTAAAAGCCGATGGAATATATAAGCTAAAGGCTGGGTTAATTACCAAACAATCGGTTGCTGTATCACTACACCCATGCATGTTCATTACCGCTAACTGGGCACAATAGGTTCCCGTATCTCCATACGTATGAATCGGATTCTCCAACACACTTGCCGTATCGCCTGCTTCGCCAAATACCCATCTCCATGACACGATTCCATATTGGTCGGTACTCTTATCTGAAAACTGAATCGTAGGAGATAAAATATTGGCCGGATTGGGGTTCGTTTTGAAGAATGCTACTGGAGAAGAATATACTGTTATTGTTCCCGGTTTGTTTAACGTAGAACTGCATCCACTGTCCGATACCGCTGTCAGGCCTACATCATACAGACCCGGTTTAGCATAACAATGTACCGGAGCATACGCATACATCGTGTCTTTATCTCCAAAGTTCCATACATAAGAGGCCAACCCTCCTGATCCTATCGTCGTTCCATTGCGGAATTGGACACACATCGGAGAACATCCCTGGTACAGGTCCGCATGGAAAGCTACATCCGGCAAGGGGTTTACCCTTACCTTGGCGCTCACTGTCACCGATGCTCCACAATTATCCGATACCGTTTCTGAATAAGTTGTTGTTCCTCCGGGGGAAACGGTTACACAAGGAGTGGTCATTCCTCCGGGTTCCCACATGAAGCTATTTCCTCCTGTGCCTCCGGTTGTTGCCGTACATAAGGTAACTGATGTTCCCACACACATCGAAGTAGGGCCCGTAAGGGCTGCTGTCAACGGAGGGCCTAACACCACCGAAAACTCTGCCGGATTAGGATTCGCAGTACACCCATTCGCATCTGTAACGGTAACATAATAAACCGTTGATGAATCGGGAGTAATGATTAACGTAGCATTTGTTCCTGTCTGCGGAGACCAGCTATAAGTATAGGGGCCTGTTCCTCCGTTCACATTGGCGCTCAATATTCCGCTGGCTCCCTTACACACTGTTTGGGGTCCCGTTATTTTTACTGTCAAAGGGGGAGGTTGGGTTACAGTTGCAGAGGCTGTTGCCTTACATCCATTGCCATCTATTGCTACCACTGTATAGGTTCCTGCTCCTACCGCAAGAATATTGAGAGCGGACCAAGAATACACATAGGGGGGTGTTCCGCCTGCTGCCGTCGCTGATAAGGTTCCACTGGGCTGGCCATTACACAAGGCTGGTGTCGCTGAAGCGGTAACGCTCAGCACCGGGGGTTGCGTTATCACTACCTGGGCTGTACCGGGGCAGCCTGAGGCATCCATTACTGTAATCGTATAACTACCGGCACATAAGCCGGTAGCAGTGGCTGCATTCCCGCCACTGGGAGACCAGGCATACGTATAAGGGGTTTTTCCTCCCGTAACTGCAGCATTAGCAACGCCTAAACAATTACCATTGCAGGGTTCATTGGCAATAACCGTAGCATTAAGACCAAAGGGATAAGGTGGAAACACTACAAC